>JANNXP010000049.1:0-8129 GCA_031409615.1 Haliea sp.
TGGGGGGGGTATTTTTTTATTTTTTTTTTTATGTTTTTTGGGGGGGTGGGGGGGTGCCGGTTTTTGGCCTCTGGCCGGGCGTGTTAACCCCCAATTTGTTTTTAAACCCCGCGCCTTTTGGGTTTTTACGGTGGGCGGCGACTGCGGGGACCGCAGGGACACCGGAAACAGCGTTAAAGAGAATCTAATACTTAGCCGGCAGACGACTATTGATAATAATATGCCGCCCCTCAAACCGGATGTATTCACCGATCGTCAGGTCCTTGAGAATGCGCGCCACCATCTCGCGTGAGGCGCCCACCCGGTCGGCGATATCCTGCTGGGTGAGCTTCTCTGGTATGTAGAGGCTGCCGTCACCGCGCTCCTCGGAAAGATCCATCAACACATTAGCCACCCGGCCATAGACATCCTGCAGGGCGAGACTTTTCACGTCAGCAGTCAGTTTGCGTACCCGTTGGGCGAGGTTGCGCACCAGCTGGCGACCAATATTCGGGTGCTGATCCAGCACGCGGTTGAAGTCTTCCTTATAAATGATACAAAAACTGGACTTTTCAACCGTGCGCACTGAGGCGGAGCGGGTGGAGTCATCGAGCAGGGCCAGCTCACCGAAGTAATCCCCGGCACCCTGAGTGTTCATGATGAATTCTTTGCCGTTTTTGTCGCTACAATAGACCTTGACCTTGCCGCTCTCGATGACAAACAACGAGTCAGCTGGGTCATTTTCGTGAATGACCACGGTATTTTTGGGAAATGACCGACTGGTACTGCTGGCCACCAGGGCGTCCAACTCTTCCGGCAATAGTCCCCGAAATATTTCAACTTGCTGCAACATCAGAACACCCAACCCCTTTCAAGCCCAATTTTCATAGCCTTCATGACGATAGTACCCCAAAGTTTTAGGAAAGCGCACCTCTGTCGGTAAAATAGACTCGCCACTTATGCGCGGGAGAACATTCCGCATTTCCACAGTTCCACGCAGCTCGTTATACTCCAGTTCCACGCCTCATTGAAAGAGGCAGCGCCAGGTGCACTAACCGATGACCAATAGCACCCACCAACCAACCCCCCAGGGGAGCGAGCACCTGCTGCGCGTGATCGCGACGCTGCGACGAGAATTTGCCAGTTTGCAGGAGCATCTCGGCGAAGAGATGGAGGACGATTTCTCCCACCTCCTGGACGCCGCCAGCCGCCTGGAGCAGATGCTGACCAGTGCAGAGCAGACTGCGAGCACCCATGATTTGATGAATGTCCTGACTGCGCTACGTGGCTACGCGGAAATGTTGCGAGAGGATATCAGCAATGCACATCCCAACCTTGATGCAACGCTTATCGCACTACTGGCCGCAGTGCAGCTTGCCCACAGCGGCAGCACCGAGCATTCCAACACTGCAAGCCGCGTGATTCAGTCGGAGCCAGGATTCATCCTGGCGGTGGACGATGAACAGGCAAATAGAGAACTGGTCGCCCGCAACCTGTCTCGCAGCGGGCACATCGTAATCACCGCTGCCAACGGTGAGGAGGCGCTCAGGGCGCTCGCGCAAAGTGACGTCGACGTGGTGCTGCTGGATCTGCTGATGCCGGGCATGGACGGCCGCGAGGTACTGCGCCGCATCAAGGAACATCCCGAATGGCGGGCCACCCCGGTGATCGTCATCTCGGGCAGCCAGGATATGGAAGGGATTATCGAGTGTATAGAGGCTGGCGCCGATGACTACCTGTTCAAACCATTCAACCCAGTACTGCTGCAGGCCCGCATCAAAGCGGGGATAGAGCGCAAGCGCTGGCACGATAAGGAAGAACAGTATCGCCAGCAGCTGGAACGCAATGAGAGATTTATCCGGGCAACCTTTGGCCGCTATCTCTCAGATGAGATCGTGACCGACATCCTCGAGCGCCCGGAGGGATTGGAGTTGGGCGGCGATCTGCGCCGGGTCAGTATTATGATGTCCGATATACGCGGCTTTACCTCGCTCAGCGAAAATCTGGCGCCGGCACAAGTCGTCACCATGCTCAACCGGTATCTGGGCGCCATGACCGACATCATCATGGCCCACCATGGCACTATTGATGAATTTATTGGCGATGCGATCCTGGCCGTGTTCGGCGCGCCCCAGCGCAGGAACGACGACGCGGACCGTGCCGTCAACTGCGCGCTGGCCATGCAGGCCGCGATGATCGATATCAATTCCCGCAATGAGGCAGATGGATTTCCCCCCATCACTACAGGCATCGCCATTAATACGGGCGATGTTATCGCCGGCAATATCGGTTCGGAGCGGCGCAGCAAGTACGGCTTCGTGGGGCACCCCATGAACGTGACTTCCCGCATCGAGGATATCACCGCCGGTGGCGAGATCCTTATCTCCGACAGCACCCTGCAAAGCCTCAAGGGCAACTTTGCCCTCGGGGGTAGCCAACAACTCAACGTCAAGGGCATAGACGAAACCATCGTGGTCCACGCGATTGCCGGGGGCCCTGCATGACGGCCGAGAAGTCGGTGTTACTGGTGGAGGACAATGAGCTCAATCGAGACATGCTGGTCCGACGACTCAAGCGCGCCGGACTGGACGTCATAACGGCCGGTAACGGGCAACAGGCTCTCGATATCATGCTCACCGCGCAGCCCAGGATCGTGTTGATGGATATGAACCTGCCAATCCTGGACGGCTGGGCCGCCAGTCGCAGAGCCAAGGAAGATGAACGCATTCGTCACATCCCAATTATTGCCCTGACAGCACATGCTACAGAAGCCTACAGACTGTACGCCCTTGCGGCCGGCTGCGACGACTACGCCACCAAGCCGGTAGATTTTCCCGGTCTTCTGGCCAAGATTAAAAAGCTTACCCGCGCATGAGCCTGCGCCGCCAACTCATCCTCTCATTGGTTACCATACTGATCCTGTTCGCGGTGAATCTGGCCACACATTTTTGGGGCAGTTTCGCGCGTAAGTCGAGTATGGACGCCTACCGCAATTCGGTAGACGCCGCCAAACTATCCACGGAAGTCGAGCAACTGCTGGAAGATCAGCGCCAACAGATACTCATACTCGCCACGCTGCGCGAGACTACCGATGACCCGCTCGAAGACGCTGAGCTCAATCAGGCCGAAGATGCCTTCGTTATGATCAACGACAAGATTCAGGAGCTTGGCAGTTTGAGCCACAGCGATACGGAGCGAAACTACGAGCTACTCTGGCAGAGTAGTAGCCAATTGCTGAAACGTTGGCTGAGCTACTACCGCAATTACAATAATCCCGAATTCGATATGGATATGAATGATCCACTGCCCTTTCTGAATGCCAGCCAGAGCTTGAAAGAACTGGAGCAGCGCCAGGCTTTCATTGCGGCCCAGCGCGCCAGCATTGTCGACAGCACCGAGTCCCTGATTGACAAAATAACGATAATCGCCTTTTTTGCGTCCATATTCCTTACCGCCACACTAGGCTACTACCTCGTCAGCTATACCAACAAATCCCTGAAGAGGCTGAAAAAAGGTACCGTAAAATTTGGCGATGGCGACTACAACTATCGCATCGATGATATCGACGATACCGGAGAACTGGGCGATCTGGCGAAAGCGTTTAACGATATGTCAAATAAATTGAGGGATGCGATCGACGATGAGCGCGAAGCCAAGAAAGACGCTGACAAGGCCAACGCTGCCAAAAGTATCTTCCTGGCCAATGTCAGTCACGAACTGCGCACACCACTCAATGCAATTATCGGTTACAGCGAGATGCTGCACGATGAGCTGGGCGACCAGGGTGAGTTGGATCGCCCGCAGTTTCAGCAGGACCTGGACATCATCATCAAGTCCGGCCGGCAACTGCTCGCCCTGATCGATGACATTCTGGACCTATCGAAAATCGAAACGGGGAAAATGTCTCTAAACAGTGAATCTTTCTACCCGACGGAAATCATCAGGGAGGTGTGCGATGTACTGGCACCCCTGCTAAGGAACAATAGCAACGACTTACAGCTTGACGACCTTCACGATGTGCCCGCACTGTACAACGATGCGGCCAAGTTTCGGCAGATATTCACCAATCTGCTCAGCAATGCCAACAAGTTTACCAAGGGCGGCACGATCAGCGTGAGCACGCGGGAACTGCCTGACGCTCCGGGCTGGGTCGAGTTTGCCATACGCGACACCGGGATAGGCATGACCGACGAGCAGCTCGCGCATGTGTTCGAGGCGTTCGTACAAGCCGACTCATCGACCAGTGCAAATTACGGCGGTACCGGACTGGGACTGACCATCTGCAGGGACTTTTGCGACCTGATGGGTGGGACGATCCGGGTGGAAAGTCAGGTGGGCGTGGGATCAACCTTTACGGTGCTGATCCCTTCTGACCCAGAGTGAGCTCACGCAACCGCCTGAGTGCTTCATCGCGTTTTTCCAAATTCTCGGTCAGGACATCACTCTGTTTCTGCAGGTCGTTGATTTGCGCGTGCAGATCCGAAAGTATTGCCAGAGCATCTGCCATCAGCTGGATCTGCTCGTGCACCTGTATCCCTTTTGGTTTGTCTCTGATCAGGCGCAGATAGTCCTCTCGCGCCGTTCTCCAGTTGTAATAGGGGCTATCGGGCAACATCTTGTCATAGGCGATGGCAATGCTGGCCTCCCAATCCACCCGGGGCGAGGATTCCAGACGCTGATAGCGCCTGAAATAGTTCACGGCCTCCTCGTGGTCACCTGCCGCCAGCGCAGTAAAACCTTTATCCAGAAAGGTACGATTGCCGATTGCCGCCGGGGCGCAGTCGCGGGACGTATCGGTCTGGTCAGGTAAGTTGAGAATGATTTCCGCAGCGGGTTTTTGCTCTGCAGCCACAGGTGGCGCCACCGACAAGTCGCCAGCAGGCGGTGCCGTCGCACAGGCCTGGAGCAACACCACCAGACCAACGGCGGCAAACAGGGTGAAACAGCTAGCCAGCAATGTTGCTTCCTCTTGCGAAACCCATGGTTGCCAGTGTAGCGCATTCAAAACACGCTGGCACGGCGCCAATTGGACCAGCGAGCATTGGCCTACGGTACGTCAGTATGAGCGTAAGCAGCACGTTCTACTCGGGACGCATGTGGGGAAACAGCAACACGTCGCGAATAGAGGTCGAATCGGTAAAGAGCATCACCAGACGATCGATACCAATACCCTCGCCAGCCGTGGGCGGCAAGCCGTACTCCAGGGCGCGGATATAATCCTGGTCATAGTGCATCGCCTCTTCGTCTCCGGTCTCCTTCTGTGCTACCTGTTCCATAAAACGCGCCGCCTGATCTTCCGCGTCGTTCAGTTCGGAAAAGCCATTGGCTAACTCGCGTCCGCCAACAAAAAACTCGAAACGATCGGTGACAAAGGGGTCTGCGTTGCTGCGTCGTGCCAGCGGCGAGACTTCCGTAGGATACGCGGTGATAAAAGTCGGTTGATCGAGCAAATGCTCTACCGTTTTCTCGAAAATCTCGATCTGTATTTTACCCAGGCCCCAGCTCGCCTTGGGTTCAATACCCAGATTCTTCGCAATCACCCGCGCCGCTGACACATCGGCGAGCTGCTGCGCGCTCACCTGCGGATTGTGGCGCAAAATCGCGTCGAACACGGTAATGCGCTCAAAGGGCCTGGAAAAATCATAGTGACTACCCTGGTATTGCACTGAGGTACTGCCCAACACTGTGGCCGTGAGCTGGCGCAGCATGTCCTCGGTGAGATTCATGGCGTCCTCATAATCAGCGAAGGCCCAGTAGAACTCCAGCATAGTGAATTCCGGGTTGTGCCGCGTGGAGAGTCCTTCATTGCGAAAACTGCGGTTAATTTCGAATACGCGCTCGAACCCGCCCACCACCAGGCGCTTAAGATACAACTCCGGCGCAATACGCAGGTACATATCCAGGCCAAGAGCATTGTGATGCGTTACAAAGGGCTTGGCCGCGGCACCACCTGGAATGAGCTGCATCATCGGCGTTTCCACCTCCATGAAGTCAAGACCACGCATATAACCACGGATAAACTCGATAATTCTGGAGCGTGTGCGAAATACCTGCCGCGACTCGGGATTTACGATCAGGTCCACATAGCGCTGGCGATAGCGCAGTTCCTGGTCGGCCAGTCCGTGATATTTGTCGGGCAGCGGGCGCAGCGCCTTGGTCAGCAGGCGCGCCTCCTCCATATTGATATAGAGATCCCCCTTGCCGGATTTATGCAGCGGGCCGCTGGCACCGACAATATCCCCGAGATCCCAGCCCTTGATCTGTGCCAGGGTATCCTCGTCGAGTCCCTGGCGATTGACGTAAAGCTGAATCTGGTCCGAACCGTCCTGCAGCAACAGGAATGCGCCGCGATTGCGAATCAGTCGGCCGGCCACCGCGTGCACATGATGGGCCTGCTCCAATTCCTCCTTGGTGCATGCGCCAAACTCGCGCTGCAAGTGATCGGCCAGGGCCGTGCGCCGAAAATCATTGGGGAACGGATTGCCCTGGTCGCGCCATGCTGACAACTTGCCGCGACGCTCAGCGATCAACTTGTTGTCGTCGGACGCTTCGCCTGCCTCTCGATTGGGCTCAGCCCCCTGCTCCTGTTCACTCATAGTGTCTCTCACAGGCCGCTTTTCAGCGACGCCTCTATAAAACGGTCAATATCACCGTCAAGCACCGCCTGGGTGTTGCTCGTCTCCACCCCCGTGCGTAAATCCTTGATGCGAGAATCATCCAGTACATAGGAACGAATCTGGCTGCCCCAGCCAATGTCCGCCTTGTTATCCTCCATGATCTGCTTTTCCGCATTGCGCTTATGCACTTCCAGTTCGTACAGCTTGGCCCGCAGCATTTTCATAGCATTGTCGCGGTTCTGGTGTTGGGATCGTTCGGTCTGGCACTGTACCACGGTGCCGGTGGGGTTGTGGGTGATGCGTATCGCCGAATCGGTCTTGTTCACATGCTGGCCACCGGCGCCACTGGCGCGGTAGGTATCCGTGCGCAGGTCCGCTGGATTGATATCGATTACTATATTGTCGTCAATTTCCGGTGACACAAAAATGGAGGCGAAGGAGGTGTGCCGACGGTTGCCAGAATCGAAGGGAGATTTGCGTACGAGGCGATGCACACCCGTCTCGGTGCGCAGCCAGCCGAAGGCATAAGCCCCCTCAAATTTTATGGTGGCGCTCTTGATTCCGGCCACTTCCCCGCCGGAGGCTTCGATCAACTCGGTCGCGAACCCCTTGCCCTCACCCCAACGCAAATACATGCGCAGCAACATCTCCGCCCAGTCCTGGGCCTCGGTGCCGCCAGAGCCCGCCTGAATATCCAGATAGGCATTGTTGGGGTCCATATCACCGGCAAACATGCGTCGAAACTCCAGCTGCTCCAGCAGCGCGATTAGCCCGGCGATCTCTGTCTGTATTTCTGCAACGGTGGCCTCATCGTCTTCCACCGCTGCCATTACCAGCAAATCGCGCGCATCGGCGGCGCTCGCATCCAGTTTCTCAATAGTACCGACAGTGTCTTCCAACGCAGCCCGTTCGCGCCCCAACTCTGTGGCGCGCTGCGGATCACCCCAGACGCTCGGTTCAGCGAGCTCCAGATCTACTTCCGCGAGGCGCTCCTTGCGTAGATCAAAGTCAAAGATACCCCCTAAGCACGCCAGTGCGCGCCTCAATATCTTTTAGTTGGGTCACAAGAGGATTAATTTCGAGCATGTTACAAACCTGCAGGGAGCAAAGCCGGATATTTTACCCCAGCCCCTAACAGGGGAACACCCCAAATTCCATTGAGCAATCGAACACCTGATCACGAGCCGCGAGCCAGCCAAGCCCAAACGCAACATGCCTGCGGTGCCCGCCACAGTCTATTCACTTTATCAACAACAACTACTGTATCAACAACACCTAATGCGGCATCAGGTGCTCAACCATGAGCTGCAGCGAGCGCTGCCCGCGAAACTCGTTAACATCCAGACGATAGGCAATGTCAACTTGCTCGACCGCGGAGTTCGGCCAGGTGGCCAGGTCGACATTAAAGGCAATAGCATCGATGAGCGTGTTGCTACCGACGGGCGTCAACACCAGTTTCAGGTGTTTCTCTCCCACCACGCGCTGACTGACCACGGTAAATCGTCCATCAAAAATCGGCTCTGGAAAGCGCTG
>JANNXP010000050.1:0-3644 GCA_031409615.1 Haliea sp.
TGCTGCGCCAGGGTTGACACGACATGGCCGAGCACGCGCCATCGACTTTCAAGTGATGAAGGACGGGGAGATCATAGCCGGTGCAAACTCGAAGCAGATAGAGAAAGTCTGGCGCAAGGGTAACTGGGATGTGAGATTAAAGGAAAGCATGCTGGCTGCTGGGCCTTCATTCAATGGTCCGCTTGTTTCCCCGAATGAACCTTGGCACTACGATTACGATCCACGATTTCAGTACAATTGATGAAGAGGTTGATTGGCCACTTACGGCCTGCTCTTCTGCACTCTTCATTGCCGCCGAAGTCAGGAATATACAATAAAAAAACCCGCTAAAGGCGGGAAAGGGGGTGTGTACATTAGCCGGACGCTACCGTCGTTGATGCCACAGTAGACGAGAGTGTCGCGACAAGTCAGAGGCCATAATACGGCCTGGCCTTGTTTACCGGCACACTCTGGCAGCACTTGGAACGATATCCCACGCCACGAATGCAGTCTGTTCGGCTGCGCACAAAGAAAAGAAATCGGATTCGCCTGATCCACATCGCCTGAGATGGGGATTACCGGAACTGATCCAAGCAACAGGTAGTCGCTATAAAATTGCCTGCTTGGTGAGGATTGCACTTACGCGAAACATTTACCGATCTTCCTGAAATCGGCAGTGATTCAGGCCGTGTACTAGTGCCTTAGCAATACATCCAAGTGGTCGACGGCTTCTGCCCAGTCGGCATCCAGTGCTATGGACTCGTGGATGAACTGCGCCTGTCCCGCACTCCAGATAGCGGCGTTCTCCAGCGGAATGTCGAGAGGCAGATGGTTGTTATGAATGAAATTATCGATCGCAATGTCGTTACTGGATAGGCCTAACTGTTTGAATAGTGCCTGTAGGGTGTGGCTTGAGGTATCCATGATCCGAGCTTCCTCTTATGGGCGGTAGGATTAACTATAGCCGATCCCGGGCGGGGTGTTAGCCAGGTGTTAGCCGGGTGTTAGCCAGAATGGTAAATCTGGCCAACCCCCACCCCACTTCAGTTCAGGGCCCCGGCCGGTAACTGAGGCTGGCCTGGAACGTCACATCCGGCGCGGTGGCGACGCGGATGTCCTCCACCACGCTGATATCCGCCGACCATTGCGGCGCGAAAGTCCAGCGCGCGCCCAGTGTCGCCAGCACCGCGTCATCGCCCATACCGGTGAGGTCACTGTGCAGTGGCGCGCCATGACTGTCGAGCTGGGCGATCAATGACCAGTGCTGCGCCAACTGCCAGTCCAGCGCCAGCCCCGCGAACCACACGTTCTGCTCCTGTAGACCCTCCAGCAGATCACTGTCTCCCGCCCGCAAGTAACCGGCCTGGCCATGCCAGCTCAGCGGCAGGTCCGACAATTGGGCGCCGGAGAAACGCAGCGCGACAAATACATAATCCGCACTGCTGCCCAAAAATTGGTCTTCATCACCGGTGCCAAATTTGTAGCCCAGCGCCACACTGACCGCCGAGCTGTCATCGTGATAAAACGCATGGCTCAGCGACAGGCTGATATCACCGAGGCCGGATGCATCATCCTGCAGCGAAAACCCGCCGTCAGGCGAGGCGTAGCGATAATCCAGCACATCACGGGGCACGGTCGAGCGGCCGCCGTCAGACATACCCCAGAACTCATGCCAGTCGTCGATGGCGCCGTCCAGATTGCCGCCGCTCTGGTCCAGCCAGGGTACTTCCAGCTGCACATCCCAGTTTTCCGCCAACCCATAGCGCAGCTCCAGCGCCAAGCGCAGGGTCTCGCCGTCCAGATTGAGAAACTCGGTGCTGTTGCTTTCATTAACATACTGACTGGCGATACTGCTGTGCAGGGCCGCCGCTAACTCACCACCGGGGGTGGTGTAGGCATCCCGCTGCGAGGGCAGGCCGATCAAGCCCGCCACCGGGCTCAGGTTCTTCACGTACAAAGGCTCGCTGGCGGCCGCTGGCAACGTGCCCAGACCCGCCAACAGCAAGGCCATCGCATAGGTTCGAGTCATTGGTGAAGCTCCGGTTAAACACTCAGGCCCAAACAAACGCAACGTCCCCCTGGGCCTGCATCTGCGCCACCACGAAAGGTCGAAACAGCTGCCCGTCACGGGTGCCGCGCCAGTCGCCTGCCGCCTCATCGTAGGTAAAGTGAAAGCCCCCCGAGCGTGCCGCAAGCCACAACTGGCGGGTGGGAGGCTGACGACTGAACACCAGCTTCGTATCATTGTCGAATTCGACGGTGAGCACGCCGCCGGATGTCTCGCAGTCCACATCGGCGTCGACCTGATCCAGCGCCTCTTCCAGCGCCGTAAAGGTGCGCTCTATCAACGTATTGAATTCAGTTTCGGTTATCACAGGGCAGGTTCCACCAAAGTGTGCACAATTCAATAGTAAGGGCTGTTCGCGCCGCTTACTAGCGAACGGTATAATTTGCGCGATCACAGCCCGGACCAAAATCATGCGTTACACCGTGACAACCCTGTTCATCGCAGTCGCGTTTGCCAGCCTTGCCGGCTGCGGACAGACCGGGCCTCTGTATATGCCGCCTGAGCAAGTGCCCGAGCAAGTGCCCGAGACAGCGCCCGTGACAGCACCTGAGTCAGTGCCCCAGGCCCAGCCCGCGGCTCCTGCGAACAGCGCCGCACAGCCGACCAAAGAGTCCTGAGGCGAGACTGACCGATGAACCATTTCACCTATCGCGAGGGCAGCCTGTACGCTGAGAATGTGGCCGTCAGCGCGATCGCCGCTGCGCATGGCACACCCTGCTATATCTACTCCCGCGCGGCGCTGGAAGCGGCGTTTATGGAATACCGCCGGGCACTGGAGGGCGCTGAGCACCTCATCTGCTACGCGGTGAAAGCCAACTCCAACCTGGCGGTACTCAATGTGCTGGCCCGGCTGGGTGCGGGGTTTGACATTGTTTCCGGTGGCGAACTGGAACGTGTGGTCGCCGCCGGTGGCGCGCCGTCAAAGATCGTGTTTTCCGGGGTCAGCAAGAAGCCGCAGGAAATGGCACGGGCCCTGAAACTGGGCATTCACTGCTTCAATCTGGAATCCGCAGCGGAATTGGACGTGTTGAACAGGGTCGCCGGTGAGCTTGGTTGTGTGGCACCCGTGTCGGTGCGGGTAAATCCTGATGTAGACGCGAAAACCCACCCGTACATTTCCACCGGGCTGCGCGAAAACAAGTTCGGCCTGACGATCGATGAAGCGTTGCGGGTTTACCAGCGCGCCGCGCAACTGGATCACGTGCAGGTGGTGGGACTGGACTGCCACATCGGCTCACAACTGACCGAACTCAGCCCCTTCATCGATGCCCTGCACCGTCTGCTGGCGTTGGTGGATGCGCTGGCAGACCTGGGTATTGTGATCCGCCATCTAGACCTTGGCGGCGGACTGGGCGTGCACTACCGGGATGAGCAGCCGCCCTCTATTGCCCAATACATCGGCGCGATACGCGAGGTGCTGGGCGCACGCCAGGTACAACTGCTGTTCGAGCCGGGACGCTCCATTGCCGCCAATGCCGGGCTGCTGGTGATGCAGGTGGAATACCTCAAATCCACGCCCGATCACCACTTCGCACTGGTGGATGCCGCGATGAATGACATGATCCGCCCGGCGCTGTACCAGGCGTGGATGGATATC
>JANNXP010000051.1:0-46232 GCA_031409615.1 Haliea sp.
CGGGTGCGGCGCGACAGTGATTAATGACCCCAGTCACCATTGCCTGTTGCGGGGGATAGGCTAGTCTAGGGTGCTCGACGGTAGGCGTGGTGACTATGAACGAAGAGCTCAAACTGGATGTCCAGGACGGCATAGCCGTAATCTCGCTTAACCGTCCGGCAGCCAACAACAGCCTGTCAACGGCGATCATTGAGGGACTTGGGGCGGCTTATCACTGCTGTGACGAAGATGATAACGTCCGCGTGGTGATCGTAACCGGTACCGGGAACGCATTCTGTGTCGGCGCGGATATGACCGGGGGCGGGAGTACGTTCGATGGGGCTGCGCAACATGTGGAGGTGAATTCCTGCCCATTGCGCATGCAAGCCTGGGAAGTTCGCAAGCCGGTGATCGCCGCCTGCAATGGTCATGCAATAGGTGCCGGCCTCGGCCTGGCTATGCAGGCGGATATGCGCGTATTCGCCAATGAGGGGAAATATGGGTTCTTGCAGTCGCGCCGCGGAGTGGTGGCAGATTTCGCGATGGAGTATGTGCTGCCGCGACTGGTGGGCTTTGAACGGGCCTTCGAACTCTTGGTGCGCGCTCCACGACTCTCTGGCGAGGAAGCCCGCGACTGGGGGCTAGCCGGTCGCTGTGTGCCGGCAGCAGAGGTGCTTGCAACGGCTTTGGAGATCGCCGGGGATATAAGCGCCAACTGCGCCCCATTGCCGGTTGGATTGCATAAACAGCTGCTCTGGCGCGGACTGGCCATGACTATGGGGGCACTGGCTAGAATGGAGACTCGCGCACTGAACCATACCATGTCAACCCGCGACGCAGTCGAGGGTGGCGCGGCCTATCTCGAGCACCGCACACCGCAGTGGAGTGCGAGTATCAACAGGGACTGGCCCACCTGGCTGAAGGATGAACCACTGCAGGACTAATCAAGCCGATACGGTCGCGCATCTGTGCTAGACTTGACCCTCCTCCCCTCCCTCGTTTTATCTGTGTATGAGCCTGGCATCCGACAAACTGGAAACCATCCGCGAGCAGGTGCAGCATCATCTGGATCGCGCTGAGCAAAAAAAGCTGAGTCCGGAGCAGGAGAGCACCCTCAAGAACCAGATCAAGACGATGTTACGGCGGGAAAACGCCGTCATTGTCGCACATTACTATACGTCACCCGCGATCCAGGCCCTGGCAGAGGAAACCGGCGGTTGCGTCTCGGACTCTCTGGAGATGGCGCGATTTGGCCGCGATCACCCTGCCAGCACCTTAGTGGTAGCGGGGGTAAAGTTCATGGGCGAGACTGCCAAGATACTCACGCCACAAAAGCGGGTCCTGATGCCAACCCTTGAGGCAACCTGCTCCCTGGACCTGGGCTGCCCTATCGATGAATTTTCCGAATTCTGCGATGAGCACCCCGATCGTACGGTGGTGGTTTATGCCAATACGTCAGCCGCAGTAAAGGCTCGAGCGGACTGGGTCGTCACCTCAAGCATCGCCCTGGATGTGGCGGAGCATCTAGCGGATCGGGGCGAAAAAATAATCTGGGCGCCAGACCAGCATTTGGGAAACTATGTGCGGAGTCAGACCGGTGCGGATATCCTCATGTGGAACGGGGCCTGCATTGTGCACGAGGAATTCAAGGCGCGCGGCATTGCCGATTTGAAGCGGGTTTATCCCGATGCGGCCGTCTTGGCTCATCCCGAATCGCCGACCGCAGTGCTGGAGTTGGCTGATCGGGTGGGATCGACGACACAAATTATCCGCGCTGCCAGTGAAATGGACAATAAGCGCTTCATTGTGGCAACCGATCAGGGCATTTTTTACAAGCTGCAACAACAAGCACCGGACAAGGAGTTTATTATCGCGCCCACAGCCGGCAATGGAGCTAGCTGCCGCAGCTGTGCCCAGTGTCCCTGGATGGCCATGAATGATCTGGAAACCCTGGCACAGGTCTTCGCGCGCGATGACAATGAGATCTTGATTGACCCCGACATCGGTGAACGAGCGATGGTGCCGCTGCGCCGCATGCTGGACTTTGCACGCGAACTGCAGGTCACTGTGAAGGGCAATGCCTGAGCCTTACCCCCGCCATGGGCTTCTGCTGCACGCACTTCACAATTCGTCCATCTGCTCCTGCATTTTCGCAAGATCTTCCAGCCGCTGGTTTATCTTGGCCGAGGCAGGAAAGTCGCCACCGGTTAGCCTGAGCGCATAGGTCAGTTGCTTTTTCGCCTCATCCAATGCGCCATTAAGGATAAAATATTCTGCCCGGGATTGGTGTAGCCCTACAATGTTTCCGGACAGGCCCTGCACCTCTGCCAGCAGATACCATAGACCGGGATCATTTGGCCTGCGCTTACTCTGCGCCAGCAGGACTTGCTCGGCGATGTGCGGCTGTTGATTCTTCATCAGTGCGGTGGCGTAGCTCATCGTCAGTGGGTGATTGCCAGGGGACACCTCCAACCGCCTCACCAGTTTTTTTGCCGCTTGATCGGGCTTGTTACGTGCCATATCAATTTCTGCATCCGCAATAATGTACTCCAGGCGATCGGGCCGGGTAGACCAAATACTATCCAACTCCAAGCTTGCCGCGTCGGCGCGACCCGCAGCGGTCAAGGCCAAAACCAAGCCATAGGTGGAAGCTTCCCGTGAACGTGGCGTGCCATCCAGCTCTCCACGAAACCTTACTACCGCCTGCTCTGGCGTATCGGTCAGCTCTGTAACCACTCTGGCGCGCATCAACTGATAGTCGAGATCGGGTTCGCGTATTTTCTTCGGATACTTCCTGGCGCGGTTGCGCGTATCCGCGATACGATTTTCAGACAAGGGGTGCGAGCGCAGGAATTCGGGTACCTGCTCATTACTTGAGTACCGGGTCGCTTGCATCATGCGCTCGAACATTACCGGAGCTGCATGTGGGTCCATCTGCGCGTCAACTATTGTCTGCATGCCAATACGGTCCGCTTCCTGTTCATTGCCGCGACTGTAGCGCAGGACCGAATCCTGCGCCGCCGCCTGCGTGGCTGACAGAGCCGCCATTCCAGTATCCCCTCCGGCGGTTGCCATCAACACCAAGCTGGCCAGCATCGCCGCGAGAGCCAGCGGTTGGAGTTTTTGCTGGTATTCGACCCCGCGCGAAAAATGGCGCTGGCTCAAGTGAGCAATTTCATGAGCCAGCACAGTAGCAAGCTCGTCCTCCGTTTCAGCCCAGAGCAGCAGGCCGTTATGGATACCGATCACGCCACCAGGCACGGCAAAGGCGTTGATGGTGGGGTTGTCCACGATCACCAGATCTATGCGCCTGTCCTCCAATTTGCTGTGGGTGACCAGCTTGTAGATAAGATTTTCCAAATAATCGAAGAGCAGCGGGTCTTCCACGGTGGGCACCTGACTGCGGAAGACACGCAGCCAGGCACGGCCCAACTGATATTCAAACTCCGATGAAAACATGCTGGTGCTGGACTCACCGAGATTCGGCAGTTTGAGTTCATCGGTGTCGGCGGAGCTGGCGATGGGCAGAACAGATGACAGCGCGAACGCTAACGCGCAACGTTGCGCAAATACCATCAGATATGAATGATCAAACACAGGATGGAACCGCTAAGCTACAGATTTAGTTACGGTTATTGTACTGCATGCTCGTGGCCTCAAGGCAAATCGTTTTCCCATGACATATTTGAATATCCGAATAGGAGAATATCGACGAAGCACCATGCATACGCGCTCATGGCGTAAGGTTAGTGTCTGCCGCTGGACCGATGGCCTGACCAGGGCGCAACCCAGATCAAGAGTAGCATGCCCGGTATTGCGAGCGCAGTGCACAACAGGAAAAAATCAACCCACCCGAGTTGCTCAACAATGATCCCGGTGCTGGCATTGACGAATGTCCGGGGCACGGCCGCGAGCGCAGTAAACAGAGCAAACTGTGTGGCGGCATAGGTCTTGCTGGTCTCTCGGGCGATGAAAGCCGTAAAGGCGGCCGTACCCATTCCGACTCCCAGGTACTCGAAACCAATCACAACTGCCAGCAACCACAATACGGCGCCAGTACTGGCAAGAATGGCATAGCCAAGGATGGCAACCATCTGCACCACGCCAAACATCCAAAGGGCCCGATTGATACCCACGCGCACCATAATCAGGCCACCCATCAGGCCACCAAATATTGCCGGCCACAAAGCTGCATGCTTAGCGATCAGGCCAATCTCTGTCTTGCTAAATCCCATTTCCAGATAAAATGGCATCGACAGTGCTGTGGCCATGTTGTCACCAATCTTGTACAAAAACATGAAACACAGCACGAGGATCACTCCGGACCAGCCCCTTCGACCCAGATACTCATAAAACGGTGCGACCATCGCCTGACGCAAACCGGACGCTGCTGGCAACTCGGAATCGGGCTCAGACACCATCAGGCTCATGATCACGCCAACGGACATGAAACCAGCGGTAATCCAGAACACGCTGGACCATGGAAGGATATCCGCGAGAATCAAGGACAATGATCCGGGCACCAGACTGGAGATTCGATACGCCTGCACATGAATAGTATTACCCATACCCAGTTCTTCGTCGGCCAAAATCTCCCGCCGATAGGCGTCCAGCACCACATCCTGACTGGCACTAAAAAAAGCAACGGCCACTGCTAGCCAAGCGATCAACCAGGTGGACTGGGCAGGTTCAAACATGCCCAGCACGCCAATTGAGAATAAAAGCGCAATTTGGGTAATGAGCATCCAGCCTCGGCGCCGTCCCAAAAACGGGGGCACAAAGCGATCCATCAGGGGCGCCCAAAGGAATTTCCACGTATAGGGAAGCCCAACCAGAGAGAACAGTCCTATCTCCACCAGAGATACACCACCCTCGCTGAGCCAGACAGGAACCAATTGGAATAGCACATAGAGCGGCATGCCGGAGGCCAGTCCGGTAAACACGCAGGTCAACATGCGCCTATTCAGTATTGCTGCTCGCCACGTTGAGCCTGTCATTTTGAAGCCAAATCCAAGAGTATGAGTCGACTAGTAGTGTCGACACAATCCATGCGTAAAGCGATAACTATTTCTACATCGGTCACTGTTCCTGATGTCGCTCCCTGCCAGATGGGATGGGGCTTCATTCACGCTGCCAAAGCAAATAGCCGCCACGCTTCTCGCCAACATAGCCTGCAGCGCTCAGCGCAGCACCGATCATGGGTGCCATCTGCACCTGATGTTCGTAAACCACAAAGGCAGGTTCGTCATGTACGAGTTGCGCTTGAAAGAAGCCGACTGTAGCAGGATCAGTATCGCTCCCCTCCAGAAAGCCGATCACGCGCCGGCGCCTGTCCAACTCTGAATCACCAAAATGGTTTCGTATTCGCTCGAATCCCAAGTACTCAGGTCTTACTACTAAGGGATAGGGATGCAAACGGAATGTCGTAATCAAATGTGCAATCGAAATCGGCGCATAGACTACTGAGTAGAGTGGTGCATTACGAACAATTTCTCCCGCAATATCGTGGGCAATGGGCTCCACTTTATAGCGAGGGAGCCCAATGGTGGTCTGATTTTCAGGTGAGATACTCAAGCGGTGTGAAGACACCAATACCATAATGAGCACCAATGGCAGTACTGTATGGCGCGCAAACTGCGGCAATTTTCCCGCAGTTAGAGCCGCAAGCGCAGCCAGCGACACTGCAGCAGAAGCCACTAACGGCACAGACCAGAAAAGGCGCCAAAGCAACGCGCTGTCCAACATTTTTGCCAAAAAAGGCGCTGTCCATGGATTCAACACCGCGACTACGAAAATCAAAGTTGTCGTTGCATAGAGTCGTCGCCGTCTGCAGTTACTCACAAACAGAGGCGCGAGTGGGAACACCGCCAAAACTAACGCACCGAGGATCCCCTCACCCAATACAGTTGCCAGACCGCTACCAGCACTGGGTAAATATCTCGCATAGGTGCCATTGCTGCCGGCGCCCATGGTTACTACCAACAGTGCGCCAATTGCGATTAGAATAAGCAATGAGGCCAAGCCACCCGCAACGATAACCGCGACTGACGCGCGAGACGCTCGCAGCAAGCCTCCACCCAGCGCCGCGGCCACAACAAACGGGACCGCAGCCAAAGCAGAGGAACTCATTCCAACGCTCGCGATAACCGCCGCACCAAGCGCCAGCGCGCGACGCCAATCGGGCGCCTCTGCGAACCGCAGAGCCAGTAGCAGGCATAGTGGCAATGCCACAGTGACTAGCAGGGCTTTACCTTGGTAAAGACGTACGAAAGCGAAATTACCAAATTCACGGTGTGACTCACCAAGCGCAATCATCAACACGAGCCACACCAGCACTATGGATAAAGCATATTGAGGGAGCAAAAATTGGGCCAACCGCCAGTGTACCAGTACCGCTACACCTCCGAAGAGCGGCGCCAAGATCAAATAGTAGACCGTCTTGTGGTCTACACCGAACACATCACTTAACGCGGCGACCAGTAACTCGTAAGTATGAAAGCGATAGACTGGGAGCTCCAGAGGCACACTATGATCCCGCCACAAACCCGAATATGAAAACAGTGATTCAGAAGGAAAATCGATAGCAGTCACGACAAAATTAAGATACTGCGCGTCGTCAAGATCAGGCCGGTGCGTTATGGCGACCAATATCGCCCCGCAGCAGACAAGCGTTGTAATACCCACTGTCTGCAACATCGAAGATGATGTGAGTGACTCCTTATACACAGTCGATGTCGTAGCGATAGTACGAAATACGAGCACTGTGATACACAGCAACACAGTCCAAACAGACCAATAGGCTGCATCGACATAACGCAGAGTCATGGCGGTTACGGTTAATGCAAGTAGTATCCCGGTCGTGCCCCAACCAACAGCACTCATCGATCGCTCCTTCGATGTGTCGTCGTCGGACCCTGCATCGGTAGACACAACATTACTCACACACACGGATCCAATAACCAATCCAACAATGACTGCAGGTAGGCTCCACATCGTTAAGTCTGAAAATCCGGCTCCAGAGAGAACCATTGCATAACAAAGGACGGTCCAACTCGCAAACAGGGATACACCGAAAATGAGGACTGAATCTCCGATAGACTGACTCTTCTTATTGGCAGCAATAACCTTCATTGAGCGGATTGCCAGACGGCCAGCAACTCGTCTACATAGCTCACGGTAGACTTGGGCGGATGTGCATTGGCACTCAGTCGAGACAGTAGCCCGTCTTCACTAATAAGGCGAGCCAGTTGCTGGGCAAGTTCGACGCAACTGCCCGGGCTAAACAGGAGTCCATTCTCATTGTGCTGGATGACCGCTGAAAGACCGGGCAGGTCTGATGCAACAACGGGGCACTGTGCCGCCTGTGCGGAATACACTACCAGCGGCGTATTTTCATACCACAAGGAGGGTACTACCAATACATCGATCTCTTCGAGTACTCGCGAAATTTCTGAATTCGCAAAGGTTCCTCCAAACTCAATGAACTCATCATCGCCGGTATGCACTTGCAACGCACTTACGTAACTCGGAAAATCCTCTGGGCGCCCAAAGATCTTCATTGTGGCGGCAGCTGTAGGTAGCAATTTAAATGCGTCGACAAGGACGTGACAGCCCTTATAGGGGGCAAGAGTACCGATGAACCCTATCCGCAGAGGACCGCTATAACTTGAACGCCTTTCACTAGCGTCAGTCGACGTTACATCAACTCCAAAAGCTGCCTCCGTCATCAGATCAGGTGCAACGCCATACCGAACCAGGAACTCTCTCATGAATCGATTTGGGACGATGAGTCCGTTTAATTGATTCAGTCGCGATACATTTACAGGCAATCGATTTGCTATTGCCAATACTTCAACCTGCTTCGGATAGACTGGTATAAAGCCGTCTTTTGTCAGACGAACCAAAAGATCAGCACCGGCAGTTGGCAGCCAATCTGCCATCTTCCCGACTAGCCCACCCTGTGTACTCTGGGCGAAATGCTTCAAGCAGTTCCCTCCATGCGCACTCGGACCAGTACAAAAACTGCCATCGCCAAGTAAAAGGTGTGTCGTTGGACAAATAGCCCAGAAATCTGTGGGCGTCATAAAGCGCGGAATGCCAGCAATGACGGCCCGGTCTATGAGCCCTGTGCCGAGGCGATTCAAGTGAAAAAAATGTACTAGGTTTGGTTGGAAATTGTCCAGTATGCGGTCAAAAAAAGCAGCGGCGAGGTGATTGTCATATCCAATTTCGATCATTGAAACCTGACCACCCATCGGGACATAGGCATGACGAAAACGATAAACGTGAATGCCTTCGAATTCGTACTCATCGAACCGATCCTCGTCGGCCAAGTCTTCGCTATCCGGGTACCCGGCCAAGACATGTACCACATGACCGCGCTTGATCAACTCGAGGGCAATCGAGCGGGTCAGAACCTCAGTGCCGGCTGTAAAGTTCGGGAAGAATTGATGGGCAGTGAGCAGAATCCTCATATCGATAGATAAGCGAAATCGACAAGTCTAACGGTCCAATTCATGCTTCAACCACGCCGCAGTGCGAGCGATGCCCTCTGCCATGGAAACGGCAGGCGTCCAGCCCAACTCACTTCGCGCGAGTTCATTGCAAAGCACATTAACCGGTACGTCAAACGAGCGACTCGGCAAATGATGGCGCTCGATGGAGACTTGAAGAACATTCTCTAGTATGCAAATCAATTCATTTAAGCTTGTTCCAACACTTGAACTGACATTAAACAAACGCTGCGTTCCACCGTATTGCAAAGCCTTGCTAAATGCCTTGGCAACGTCGCTCACATGGATATAGTCGCGCGTAACGCTACCATCGCCCCAAACCTCTATGGGAACACCGATTAACGCATGATGCAGGAAAACACCAACGGCGCCTTGTGCTGTCTCGATACGCTGACGCTCACCATAGGGATTGGCAACACGCAGGGTGATGGCCTTGATACCGTGGATGCGTTCGTACATCTGCAAGTACTTTTCTATGGCAAGTTTGGTGATTCCATACGATACGATAGGATTTGTTGGATGATTCTCATCAACGGGGACATACAACGGATTGCCATAGACCGTACCGCCCGATGAGATAAAGACGATAGTGCGAACACTGTGGGCCACCATTGCGTCTAAAATGTGCAATGATCCGACAATGTTACTCTGCACATCATAAATCGGATCTTCATTCGAATTCTTTGGCAAGGTGGTCGATACCAGATGCAGTACGGCATCTACACCGAGCACAGCAATGTTTACATCATGTGTACTGGAAAGGTCACCAGCTATCCATTCCACCGCCTCACTATCCGTGAACTTTCGATACGCTTGAACCCGTGGGCGTTCAAAAATTCTGAGTGAGTGCCCCTCAGACAATAGGCGATCACTGATCGTTGAACCAATAAAGCCGCCGCCGCCAAATATGAGTATTTTCATCGTGTCACCATCATACAAAGCACGTCAAAAGGCAATCGGCAAACAATTAGCGGGCTTGTACTCGCTGAACAATTTTTGAAATATCAAAACCGACAATCAGCGCTTTTAGAGCATGACAAACTTTAGAACTACCAAACAAGCAGCTGCCAGGCCGCTAATCGTTTAGCGCCAACTTACGGTATGTGGAACACACCATATTCTTCCGATCTCCCCTTTGGATAATCAGGATTTCGTAAAGTCCGGCAGGCAACGACGAAATGTCTACCGTGCCGCTATAGCCGGCCTCGCCAAGCTCAGGTTTTCCGAAACTTTGTATAAGATCATCCCGACCTCCATGACGAGAGAGGAGCGCATGATAGCGATCTTCACCCTTAGCCAACTGCAACACAACCACCGGTGGCACATCACCATGCTTGTCGTCGAATGCCCAGCCGTCAACATTGATTACATCCGTGCGACTGATCGAAATAACCTCACCTGCTTGCGGTGAGTTGATCGTGTCGATGGCACATTTTCCACCAAGTTCGAAGGCTAGACCTTTGATCGCAATCGGCAATTCGGGAGCGACCAGCAACTTTTGAACGAGTGACTCAGCGGAGTCTTTCGCAGTTGTCGCCGTGCTATCTTCGTCAGAACAGCCGACCACAAAAATCACAGCAATGAATATCATTGCAATTGCAGGGTATTTCATAATCAGTCCATGTAGTGGGCGAAGTACAAAAATTGGGTGCAGAAAATATACCACATCTTTCAGACTACGTGATAAATCGAAAACGTCTCCCTGGCCATCGTTTCGGTAGTTCTGTCATAGGTTGTCGTGGAGGCAAGCGCATAGAGCGCGTCTGGCGCCGCGACAAGCATGGCCAATTGCTTCGCTAGGTCATCCACACTCCCTCGCTCAAACGCATACCCGTTGCGGCCCGGATCGAGAAACTCCGTCATTCCTGCAACATTTGACACCAGTATCGGCGTATGCGTGGCGAGAGCGTTAAGCAGCACTAGTGGGCTGTTTTCATACCAGCGAGAAGGGATTACGAGCAGATCGATCTCCCGCAAAATATTGGCCATTGTCTCCGTCGGGAAGGTCCCCATAAACGATACCGAATACCCCTGTGCGAGAGCTTCCAGAGAGCTCATATAGGCGGGATCCTGATCAGGAGGTCCATAGATGCGCAGTTGGGCGGCGGCCCTAGGTAATCGCTGGAATGCCTTTAGGAGCAAATCGGTGCCCTTGTGCAGCGCGATCTGCCCAATAAAGCCAATGACCGGGCGATGCCCCTTGTTTCGTGCTGGCTTTGGCGTGCGGTCGATATCGACCCCAAACCAGATCTCCGTCATAGGTACTGATATGCCATTGGCTGCATACGCCTCTTTTAGAAATCGGGTTGGCGCAACTGCCCCCTTATAAACCCCACAGTAGAGGCTGCTTAATGCGTCAGGGCGGTCAACAATATCGCCGAGAAGGTTGTCGACTACCCCTCCTGCCATTCCTGGCAGTCGCCGAGTAAGATTGGCTGCGCGGGCCAGCCATTGCACCGATGGCGCTGTCACTGCCCTACTGATCCATGCGTTTGCATTGGGCGCTCGCAACGAATCTTTAAGATGACAGGCGACGCAATTCATGCGAGATATTGAAGGACCCGGACACAATTGGCCATCGGCAGCCTCCAATTTATTGTTAAGGCAAACTCCAAAGAAGTCTGTAAACGTCGCATAGGTAGAAATACCCAGTTGCTGTGTCACTTCCAACAACGCTGCGGTATGGTTTATAAGGTGGGTGACGTGAACCAAATCAGGCTTGATCTCACACAGCACCTGTTCAAGCACCGGTCGCATGTTTGATTGATAGTACGTTTCCTTCACTCGAGTATGTGCAATATGGTTTTTGTCGATACAGATCACTGGAATTTGTTGGTACTCATAGTAACTGATCGCTTCTATTTCAGCGGGTTCTCCCTGAAATATCGCAGAGACAACGACCACGTCATGCCCCGCAGCACGGTATTGCTTGGCAAGGCTTAGGGTGTAGGTTTCAGTTCCATAGAAATGTTGCGGGAAAAAGCAGTGCACAAAAAAGGCAACCTTCACACAAGCACCTTGCGTACTTCCTGTGTGATCTGCGTATACAGCTGCGCGTACTGATAATTCATGTTCTTAAGCGAGAATTTATCCTCGGCTCTGCGCTGCAGGATCTCTCCGAGTTCACGGCGCCGCTGCGGAGCATCTAGCAAGTCAATCGCCATCCTCGCCAAGGCCTCGACATCAGCCGCTGGCACTAACAGCCCTGGATCACCAACGATCTCTCCTATGGCACCCACGTCATAACCAACAATCGGAATCTTCATACTCATCGCAAATGGCACGACCTGGCCAAAGCTTTCTTTCCATACAGGCACCAAAAAAATACTCATTTTTCGGTACAGATCTGGCAACTGGTCATAACTTACATAGCCGGTAAACTCGAAATTATCCTTCAGGCCGGCGATCCGAACCGACGATTGAAAGATTTCCAGTAGACTACCCCCGCCCACGATCAGGATCCGGGTCTGTGGTCGCAACTGGGCAATCCTGATGAAGGGCAGAATAGCATTCTCGTCGAGCTTGTCACGTTCAAGACGATAAACCATGCCAACGCAGTCATCGGGAGCGTACTCGCTATCCTTTCTTGTAAAGTGCTTGAAGTCAGCCCCTGGATAGATGGTCACATGTCGCGAATCAGACTCACCAAAAACGTTTCGCACATAATCACTGACATACACGTACCGGGCTACACTCTCAGAACAGTAAGGCTCAATCGGAGTATTGATGTTTTCGATAACAGTTAAGCCGAGGAATTTCGCGGCCTCGATGGCCTTTGCATACCAAGGCTCATCGCAATCGCCCCAGTAATGTACATGCACGAAATCCGGCCGAGATCGTCTGAAGTATTGGACGAATGGCTCCATGCTATCGGGGCACCGGCATTCGTCGATCTTGAGGCCAACATAGGCCGGCGGGTCCGGGTTAAAACTGGTGAGAATGTCTTGTCGAAAGCTGCTCCCGAGATATTCCACGAGATCAACGACAAGTCGTGAAGATCCTCCCGTCATAAAGTTAGCAATCACATGCACCACCTTCGGGGCATCTTGAGATGGCGCCGGCGGCAGCCTGACCTGATACGCTACTACACGTTCAGCGATCGTAACCGTGGCCATAGGTAGAGGTCCGATCAGCCGCTCCAGTTGCGGCACCATAAGCGAACGTAGATTGCGGGGAACCAATCCTCCCAACACGATATCAGTGATATGTAATAGCTTCCTGAAGCTAAATGGTTGAAATAATAGCGCGTCACGTAGCCTGAACCAGCGGGTCTGTTTGAGGGCGCGATATTCTCTTGCCGAAGTGTGTAACTCCGTCCTGATTTGCTCACGTTGAGTATTCAGTATTTCCTCGTTAGCGCTTAGATAATCAATGACGCGCTGCTTATCGATTTCATTAGCGGTTAGGTGTGCAATGGCACGCTGCTTTTCTACTATGAATGCCTCAAGTCGTTGTATTTCTTTTGCCTGTTGATTGAGAGCGGCGATTTGCTCCTGGCGAGCCATCAATTCCAGAGCCGGGGACAGTCCAACCAAGTCACGAGAGAGCGCGTCAAAGGCTTGCTCGACCCGTGGGTCATCCAGTGTCAAATCGTCCTTGGCCAGTTTAGCTAACCAATCGACAGCAGTGACTACTTGCGATGGCGTGGAAGAACAACGCTCTACATCCTGGGTTCTATACACTGTATGGCGCAGGGCCTTTTCCAAGAACTCATTCTTGTAGACAGCAAGAGCCAAAGACTCTGGCGCATGCAAGTCGAACGCTTGCGCTACTCGCAATAGCTGATGCTCCGGGTTTTCGAGCAGTTGGTCGTAGTCAACCACTACCCGGCTTGCGCCTTTGGTTCTCGAGACTGCTGGTATGAGATGCTCAAGCCAAAGGTAGTAGGACTGAACGGGTTTGAAGCCATGCTTGCGCAGGGAATCTACAATGCTTATCGGATTTCGTATCGCAATAATATAGCCTACATCGCAGCCAGCGTTATCGAAAACAGGCTGCCAGAAAGACAATAGTCTTGCCGTTCTTGGGTCTTTAAATCCCCAGAGGGTGTCTTTCGCGCACTTCTCACGTACCAATTTTTCTGCTTTTTGTCTTATGGAATCAATTGCAGATGTATTGGGCATCGTCCATTCAATTAGTCCGAGTCGATCGTAAGAAAACCCAAGATGTGCAAGTAACTCTTCGTTTATACTCAAAAAATCTCTGTCTTCCCAAAAGCCCTTTGGGTTATCACCATCAGCCGGATGAAGGTTAGTGCCAAGACTAACTCCAAGGACTTCCAAGCCACGCGCAATAGTGCTGGTGCCGCTGCGGTGCATCCCCAACACAATAATTACTTTACTGCTTTTCATTTCCACGATTCTTTTATCCCCGAGGTTGCTGAAGCTCAATCTCTGGATAACAACCGAAATCCACTATGCCGGTCGCCAAGCTGCCTGCTTCTGCCACCACCCTGAACAAGGCAATATCAACCAGGCGGTGCAGATATGTCACGCTGCCTTTTACATCACCAACAACACCTGCATTCATAAAATAGATTCCTGGGTTCAGGGCGCAAAGAAAGCGGAATTCGACCCGATAACTGGAATCTTGGTCAACAAATGGCAAACTGGCGCGGAGCGGACTCGCGGATTCAGCCCCGCCCAGCTCAACACCAGATGTGGTCTTAATTAGCATAGCAAACCGCACATTGATGGCACTCTTGCGAAATTGCACTGTATAAGTGAAGCGGTACGTAGTGCCGCGAATCAAATTGTTGACCTGATCACCCGCCAAAGTCAGTATCACAGGCGATTCAATATACGCACCATGAGACTCGTATTCGATGGTACTGCTCGGCTTAAGGCCAGGATCAAAGCTTTCCACTTGCAGGGCGGTACCTTTAGTTAAGGACGAAAGCTCTCCTGAGTTAATCCCGCTTGTCGTCACCATCGAGTCACCCTCCTTGACAATGAGGTCGCGGATTGACTGGAACTTCTCCACCGGGGCATATAGGAGTTTCTGATAACTACCAACAATGGTCTTAGGCAAACCGCTGGCTAACTTTTCGCCTGCATCCACAAGAATTGCACGATCACACAGCTCAATGATTTGCGCGCCCAAGTGTGAAACGAAAAGGATAGTTGAGCCCATGGCGCGAATGGCCTCAATGCGAGAAAAACATTTGCGCTGGAAAAGCTCATCCCCCACTGATAGTGCTTCGTCAACAATCAGGATTTGTGGATCTACATTAATCGCCACTGCAAATGCCAACCGCACTACCATGCCGCTGGAATACGTTTTGACCGGCTGCTCGATGAATACTCCGATATCAGCAAATGCAGCAATATCGTCAAAACGTCGATCGATTTCATCGCGCGCAAGACCGAGGATCGCACCGTTTGTATAGACATTTTCTCGTCCAGAAAATTCCGGGTTAAAGCCCGAACCCAGCTCCAACATGGCAGCAATGCGACCGTTGGTTTGAATGCTACCGCTAGTGGGAGTCAGCGTGCCGCAGATGATTTGTAGCAAGGTCGATTTTCCGCTGCCATTGCGTCCAATAATGCCGACGGCCTCGCCCTTCTTTACTTCAAATGATATGTCCTTAAGCGCCCAAAAATCTCTAAAGTATTCCTTCGGAGTCTGCCCTGACAAGCGAGCCCAGCGAGGCGCTACAAATTGCTTGAGCCGATCGTGTGGTGTCTCGTAAATTTCATAGCGCTTGCTGAGATCTTTAACGCTGATGGCAATATTCTTAGAGGACATCAGCAAATCCCTTTCTTGTCTTTTGAAACCATGCAAATCCTAACCAAGCTACCGCTGTGGCAACCAGGGTAAAGATACCTAGCCCAAACCAATCTGGCATATGGCCCCAGATCACCACCTCTCGCGCTTGTTCGATGATAAATGTGAGCGGGTTAGCCATCAGCCAGGGACGGAATTGCTCAGGCAGTGCCGCGATCGGGTAAAAGACAGGCGCAAGAAACAACATTACGGTAGTTACAATACCGACTATTTGCCCTACATCACGCAAGAACACACCCAACGATGCGAGCATCCAGGAAAAGCCGAGAGAGAGAATAATCAGTGGCAGTAAGACCACGGGGACAAAAATCGTCGTCCAATGCAAATAGCCATTGAACAAAACAAAAGCCAGTAGCAATACACCGATACTGATCAGACTGTGAAACAAAGCAGCGCCCAAGCTTACGACAGGTAAGATTTCCAGCGGAAAAATGACTTTCTTGACGTAGTTAACGTTAGACAAGATCAGTGCCGGTGCACGGTTGAGCATTTCAGCGAACAGGCCATGTACAATCATGCCGACAAAAAGTACCACGGCGAATTGGGTTTTACTTTCATCGCCATCCATGTGCCAGCGGGATTGGAACACCACGGAGAACACGAAGGTGTAAACCACGAGCATCAAAACCGGGTTAAAAAAAGACCATGCCAGACCCATCACGGAGCCTTTGTAGCGTCCTACCACTTCTCGCTTGGTCATCTGAAAGATAAGTTGACGATTGCGCCAGAGGCTTTTGCTGAGCGCATTGAGAGAAGTTGGCGGAGCCGCATGGGGGTTGATTACTGTTGTTGGATTAATCATGCGCAGTACTCCGCAACATCGATAACTGCGTTATGCACAACACGCATCAGTTTGTCCTATAGCTGCTTGATCCGGTAACGCACACGGCACTCGCCGCCGAACACCTTTTTTGATGCAGACCACGTCTGCGATTACCTCATGGTAGCTTGCAGAGCAGTACCTCCTGCAGCATGGCAATCGTGGCTAAATACTACGCCCCACGACATCAGCAGTCAACATGTAACTCTTTGATTTTGAAGCAATATACTCTTACTCTCAGTACGGGGGAACGGCCATATCTCGAGCAGATGCCAGCCCGGTGCCGACGACGGTTTTTTGATGCCGGCGTTACTTTACCGTGACCCGGGAAGATGTCGATACTTTGAACAAGGAACCAACCGTCTTGAGTGGGGGATGCTCTAACGTCAAAATCAACGCGCAACGCCATAGAGATCACATAGTGACTATGGAGCATTACTACAGGGTAGCGCAATTTTCCTTACAGAGGCTCACACGTCCCAGCAGCCAGTCGACCTGAACCTGCACTGCCATGCCGTTTTCATGAGTAAGATTGACATAACCCCCGCTGGAGCCACCATCAGGATAAAATCGGATTATCCCGGCACCGTCTCTGTTTAGCTCCCTGCTGCCCAAGACTTCCAGCTGTAGGCTGTCGGGCAAAGCCTGCACTTTTTCTCCCAGCGTGATCTCTCTGGTTTGCGGGTTAATAAGCACATCTGCAGTGCCCCCATTTCGTATGGCCAGGTAGCGCGCGGAGGACAGCAGAGTAACAACGTCATTTACAGCCGCGTGATACTGTGAGGACGTATAGAGACGTTGCATAGTCGGCGCACTGACACCAAGAACGATCGCGGCAATGGTTATGGCCACGAGCATCTCTAGTAGAGTAAAACCATTTTCTCGCCCTGAAGATGTATTCGATAACCGCATAGGCCGACTTTCACCGCCCAGTTATTACCAATTGCCGACGTCGGAGTCCTCGCCCTCTCCCCCTTGAGCCGCATCCTGACCCAAAGAGACAATATCCACTTCTGCCCGTGTACCCGGATTCGTGTATTGGTAATCATGGTTCCATGGATCCTTGGGCAACCCTGATTTCAAATACGGACCGTTCCAGCCATCGGCACTGCCGGGTTTCACTACCAGAGCGTCCAGGCCCTCGCTGGTTTCGGGATAGCGGCCGACGTCCAGTTTGTACATTTCCAGGGACTGCTCCAAATCCTTAATCTGGACACGCGCCGTTTTGGTCTTGGCTCCGCCCAATTGCTTCAGCACACTGGGTCCAACCAGTCCGGCGAGCAAGCTAATAATAGCCAGAACCACGAGGAGTTCTATCAAGGTGAAACCTATTTGCCGCCGGGCAACATAGTGTTCTCTGGAGAGTGAATGCATAGTATCTATTCCTGTTTCGCGTGGTGGGTGATTGCCGGAGCGATGCTCGAACGAAAGTTTTAACAGGCTCAGACTGCCAAGTCATTGACGGACATGATACCCATCAGAATAGCAATAATGACCAGCGCGATGGTGCCACCCATAATCAGAATTAAAGCAGGCTCAAGTAGTATCAGGCTGCGCTTAACGCCCGCCTGAACTTCCGCATCATAGACTTGGGCCAATTCTGTCATCATCTTATCCAAACTACCAGATTCCTCGCCCACCCGTACCATCTGAATAACCAGGGGCGAGAATACCTTCGCGTCTTCCAACGCGACAGACATACGCTGACCGCGTTTTACCGCTGGCTCCAGAACACCCAGGGCCTGCTTAATGAAGCTATTGTTTACTGTTTCCACAGCGATGGAAATTGACTGAAGTAGAGACACACCATTGCCCATGAGAGTTCCCACGGTCATTGAAAATTTCGACACTTCATATTTAAACACCACGGACCCTAACAACGGCAGCCTTAGCAATCGTTCGTCAAATTTGGCGCGGCCCGCTGCACTGCGCAACCAATTGCGCAGAAAGAGACCTATTGCAGCACACAGTAGCAATACCAACCAGCCATAACTCTTCAGAAACTCTCCGGCGGATATAACGGCCCGCGTGAGGACGGGTAAAGCATCTCCCATGTCATTAAACAGCGTCTCAAACTGCGGGACGACAAAGCCCAACATGCCAAGGATCGATAGTACTGCTACGGTCAGCAAAATCGCAGGGTAGATAAGCGCCGAAATTACGCTCGATCTCACCGCCTTGGCGTTGGTAAGATACTCGGCCAGTCGTGTCAGTACGTCGCCTAGATGGCCACTGGCTTCGCCTGAGCGCACCATATTGATATAGAACGTATTGAATACTCCGGGGTAGGATTGCAGCGCCTGACTGAGTCCTTTACCGGCCTTGACCGAAGCCAGCAGTTCCTGCAGCAGCTCCCGCAACCGGGCGTGTCCCGCCATTTCAATCATCACCTTGAGCGCGCGATCTATCGGCAATCCGGCTCGCAACAAGACTGCCATTTCGCGGGTCATGGCCAGCACATCATCACTGCTGACGCCTCCTCCCCCACCCGCCTGATCACTTACGCCGATACTGCTTTCGCTGGTCGGCTCCAGACTCAGCAGGGTGAGCCCCTGTGATCTCAGCTCTCGAGAGGCCAGTTCGATACGATCAGCCGCAATCGCGCCCTGAATAGTTTTGCCCTGGGTGGAAATTGCCTTGTAACTGAAAGAAGCCATGATAATCCCGGCGCCTAAGCTTTTATGTCGTCAGATCGAACGCAACACTCGTCGCGGGCACGCGTTCCTCGTCTTGCTGGTCCAGTGTGACCCTGAGCAGCTCTTCCATCGACGTCACTCCGCGAGCTACTTTTCTGAGCCCATCCTCGAATAAGGTATACATACCATGGCGGCGAGCTGTTGCGTGTAGAGTGGTTGCATCCGCGCCAGCAAGTATTGCGGCGTGCATCGCACTATCCAATACGAACAGCTCATGGATACCGGTGCGACCTTTGTAACCTGTGTGTTTGCAGGCCTCACAACCCACCGCTTTATAGATGGTATTGTCTGCGGACTTCATGAAACGTCGCAAACCATGGCCGACCAAAATCTCGTCGGTGGCCTGTACCGGCTCGCGGCACTGCTCGCACAACTTCCTGACCAGCCGTTGGGCCAGAACCCCATTCAACGCGGAGGTAATGAGGTAGCGCTCAATGCCCATATCTTCCAGGCGAGTAATTGCTGCCGCAGCTGTGTTTGTATGCAGCGTTGACAGTACCAGGTGCCCAGTTAAGGCCGATTGCACACCGATCTGCGCTGTCTCGCCATCGCGCATCTCACCGATCATGATGATGTCTGGGTCCTGGCGCAGTATGGAGCGAAGCGCCAGGGCAAAATCCAAGTTAATTTGGGGTTTCACCTGAATCTGGTTGATGCCGCGTAACTGGTACTCGACTGGATCCTCCACTGTGATGATCTTTCGGGATTCAGCATCCATCGAAGACAGTGACGCATACAGGGTTGTAGTCTTACCTGAACCCGTAGGCCCCGTTAGCAGCAGCACTCCATGGGGGCGTGACAGCAGCTCCTGGTAGCGAACCAACGTCTCCTGGTCAAATCCCATATCCGACAAACTAAGACGAATGTTCTGCCGGTCGAGCACCCGCATAACAATGCTCTCACCGTGCACGGTGGGGATTGTCGAAACACGCAGATCGAGTTCATGTCCTTTGACGCGAGTCATGATCCTGCCGTCCTGCGGCAGACGCTGCTCCGCGATATTCAAATTAGCCAGCAATTTTATGCGTGAGGCTATTGCCGGAGCGTGGCTGGCCTGCGGTGGATCAGGCACTTCCTGAATGACCCCGTCAACTCGATATCGCAGGTGCAAGCCATCATCGAAAGGCTCAATGTGTATATCTGAGGCACCAAGATCAAGGGCCCTGTGAATAATCTGGTTTACCAGGCGAATAATGGGCGCCTCACTGGCGAGATCCTTGAGGTGCTCGATAAACTCACGGTCATCGGCATACACATCGAAGGAGGCCTCGTCGCCCTCCCCATCAACCTCCTTTTCTGACGCAGTGTGTTTTTGCAGTGCTGCCAGAATCTCAGACTCAAGACCCAAACACAGTGTGATGGGACGATCCAGCGCCAGACCGAGAGCCTTACGCAGGAATTCATCCTGTGGCACTACGGCAGCGAACACAGCAGAATCCTTGGCTGTCGCGACGGGAACAACGGTGTTCCCCAGCATAAAATCAAGAGACAGGCCGGGAATTTCTATGGCATCTTGTGGATAGTCGACTGTTGCCAGCAGAGGAATTTCAAGCAACTCAGACAAGGCCTGGCAAACATCCCCCTCAGACACCAGGCCCAGTTTCACCAGGATCTGTCCGAACATGCCACCCATCTCGGCGCGGGCCACCAGCGCCCGCTCCACATCGCGGTGGGTGATCTTGCCACTCTCGACTAAATATTCGCCCAGTTTCATCGTTGAACCAATTGCCCCAGTGGTTGTCTCGTCGCCTACTCGTTTTGCACTATCGTTTGGCCAACCAGGATGTAGCCAATATCAAATGAAGAAAACTTTTCCATGGCCCGATAGATGCACCCTCGGTGACCACAAGTAAGTCCTTCAGTTTACCACCAATATCGGCACAAAGGAGGGGACGTCGTGTTGCAGCACGCCAGATTCACCCGACCTCGGAGCCTAGCTATTGTGCGGGAAGCGGAGGCCCATTCAGAGCTTAAGTGACAATCTAGACGGATATCCCTAGCAACTGGGCCAGTACTTTTTTAGCCACATTCCGCGAGAAGTATTGTTCAATACTCTCGAGGCCATTGAGCCTCAGTTTACCCCATAGAATCTCATCCGAATATGCGGTCACAATTGCCTTAGCGAACTCTTCGGGACTATCCGCTACGAGCACATCAATACCTTCTCGCAAATACATACCCTCTACTGACGTGGAGGTGGCCACTACTGGTACACCATACTGCATACTCAAATTGACCTTTCCCTTTACGCCTGCACCATACCGCAGCGGCGAAACTGACAGTCTGGCTTGGCCAAACGCAGGTGTCACATCTGGGACAAAGCCAGAGATTCTCAACTCATTTGACGCGAGCTTCTCCAAGGATGCTGGCACATCGCTGCCAATAATAGTGGTGACAACCCCGGGCAGGGATTTACGCAATAGAGGTAAAACATTTTCTGTGTACCACATAATGGCATCGAGATTGGGGGGATGTCTAAACCCACCGATAAACAAAATTCCCTCACGCTGCTTGTACCCCAGGTCTCCGGGCATCGGGACATGAACAGTTGAAAGCCGAACCACTCTAACTTTGGGAGCAATTTCCTCGAGCAGTTCTTGCTCCTTCTGGCTTACGACCAAGGTGACATCAGCCTTATGCATCACCTCGAGCTCCTGTCTTCGCATCGATTCTGCCGCAGCTATTGCTTTTGTATCGCCAGTCAATTTCGCGTGACGCTGTTGGCGTAAGAAATGCAAATCGACCGTATCAAACACCAGGGTTACTGCTGGAGCACTGGCTCGCACCAGATCTGTGTATTTGCGTGCCACTGTAATACGAGATAGGACCACCGCATCATACATTTTTCCTTCGCGTTCAATATACCCTGATACTGATGATACGAAGGGGCGATAGAGCACTTCCACTCCCAACGCCTGTATATCTTGCACATACGGTAGTCTGTATTCCAGGTTGTCTGCCAAAAATGTGACCTTGCAACCCAAATCACACATCACGTCCAGCATTTCAAACATGCGCAATGAACCCGCATCCCGATCCGGGGTAAGCATACAAGCATCCACCACTAACACGCGTCGGCGCGTATTACGATCTCTCTCAAGATGAGCCAAAACACCATTTGGCCTGTGGTACTGGAGCACCCCACCCCATTTCTGGAAAAAGCGGGATTGATTGATGACCTGATGCTGCTTAACCCCGGATGAAACATCGGTCCCAGAAGTAAGACCTTCAAAATGAACAATGACAGCTCGTGGCTGGTAGTAGACTTTCTTCCCAGCGGCTCGCACTTTGAACGCCAGATCAGCATCCTCATAGTAGGCTGGTGCGAATAGCTCATCAAAGCCACCTAGCTCGCCCCACAATGCTCGCCGAATCATCAAACATGCACCCGAACAATAATCCACTTCACGCAAATAGTTGTACTCAGGCTTATCAATGCTGTCATCACGGCCATAGTTCCATGCAGAACCATCTCGCCAAACGATACCACCGGCTTCCTGCAATCTACCATTTGGGTAGATGAGCTTTGCACCGACAAGTCCGGCATCGCTGTACAGCGAAAAAACATCGGCCATGCTGGCAAGCCATGTGTCAGTGACAATAGTGTCATTATTCAGAATAACCAAATATTCACCTGATGCGAATTGCGCAGCCCTATTGCAACTTTTCAAAAATCCCAGATTCGATTCATTACGAACAAACGTTACGCCGGTAACGCACTGCAATTCCTCTGCGGCCAGATCGGGCGAGAAATCATCAATCACAATGACTTCGATCTCGTCATGCGAACAGGTCTCGACAATACTTTTTAGGCAGTTAAACGTCAGAATGTGCTGACCGTACACAGGAATAATGATGGTGTATTTAGGTCGAACAGAGCTAGCTATGTGAAGTGGAGCGACAACTCTATCGAGTTCATATTTTGGAATAGCGACAATTGGAGCGTCACGTCTACGGGAAAGCTTCCTCGCTATGCGCTTGACCAACTCAGAAACGCCCTGCTCATGAAAAACTTGTGAGACAAGTGCTATGTCGCTCGGCAGGCGCCTTATAGTCCATTGCAAGTCTCCAATTCGGTGCTTTAGCGATAACGTCTTCCCGACGATACTTCTCAATGGCTGGGTTAGCCACCATGATGTACTCGACTCAATCGCTGTATATGCGGCTCTTGCCGCATCTCTCTCCTGCTCTAGCGCTCGTCGTTGTAGCCCGATAGTCTCCTGTAACAGATTCACATCACCTTCGCATTTCGTCAATGCTTCCTGCAAAGTCGCAGCTGTATATTTCACTGCGGCCATTTCACTATCCGATTCATCGACTCGACGCTTCAGCTGTTTCACAGAGTCACGATGACCGCACTCCACGCCATTGATATACAAATCTGATAGTGTGCTAATGTCCTGACTAATGGGGATAGGCGGAGGATAAAAAAGTCCTGCTGACAGCGGATTGGTTCGACTAATCGGCCTGTTAGCACCTGTCTCTATAATGGGCTCCAAATATAGCTTTGTATATGTTTCTGGCATAGAGGCGAGAATCAGCTCGTTGTTCTTTCCTCTAGCATTTACGTTGTCGCTTGCATTAACCAGCGCATCGTTCCATGTGCAACTGTCTGCGTTCCATGGCACTAGTTGCGCATGGGAATAGCTCACTAAACGCTCCGGAAATGCGCCAATATTCGAAGCCACAATGGGAAGTCCTGTGTGCATTGCCGCGCTCAAGGTATAAGAGAATGTTTCCGGCAACTGGGATGCAAAAAGAAAGACGTCGGCATGCTCTAACGCGATCAGCGTTTCCAAATCATCATCGAAGTAGCTACCATGAACGATCACTGGCAATTCAGGCCATTGCGGAATGGGGTATGCTGTGTGGCCAATAATCTTGAACAGCAATGGCAGAGATCGCTTTTTCGCGTCTTCGGCACATGCTCTTATGACGTCAAGACCTTTATCCCGAGTAATTCCACCAAGAATAACGACTTTTGTCAGTACATCAGCTGCTTTAGCCATATCCGGATGCGGCCAGACCAGATAATCGAACCCAGGTAAGTACTTTTCTATACGGGTAGCAAGATCCATGGTTGGACAAATAATCCGGTCTGCTGCGCGAACAAGATCATGCATCTGTTCGCGCCATTCCCCAAGGGTGATCCCCCAGTCGTGATTTTGAGCAGCCAATTCCATTGACTCGTCACTCAACACTGGTCCTGGCTCAAAAAAGTAGGACGGCGAAACGAGAAAGTAATCATGCAGTGTGATGTCAAGTGGAACACCAAGCATATTGGCCAATTGCAATATTTCTTTTGGATGCGAGTGAATGTGATGAATGTGCACACGCGAAACACCAATATCTTTTAAAAGCGCAACCAAGACGCCAAACTCCGATACACTTTCAAAATACGCTGAAAACTCTTCTTCCTCCCGCAACCAGGACAGTGACAGTAGTCCCGGGTGCACTGGTTGCAGTAGTAATACCTCACAGTGCGCTTGAACCAAGCGTGCCAGCTCCTGAACATGGCGCTCCACGCCACCACCCCAGTTATGCGTGACAAACACGATACGCGGCCGCGAAGATGACGATAACCTGGCTATGTCGATGGCGCGCCGAAGGGGTCTGGCGGGGTCGTCTGCAATATGGCTGGCTATTTTTCCTTCATAATCTGCATAGCGACTATTCAGAATCAACTGAGCACGCCTTTTGTCCTCGGTTGCACTACCACCAAAAGAGACTTCCCCGTGGTGATATACAAACGTATCACCGCAGAGTAGGTGTTTGAAGCCGGCTTCTGCAGCACGAAAACACCAATCGTTTTCCTCGCCATATCCTCGTCCAAATGAGGACTCGTCAAACAAGCCCACCTTGATCAAGGCATCGCGCTTTATCAGCATACAAAACCCAACTGCTGTCGGGATTTCAACGGAGCAACCTGCATTCGTAGACCTGAAAATGCTATCGAGATCAGCCGCGGCATCATTCGCTGACATTGGGTTTGATTGTACGAATTTTGGATAGCTGCAAATGGTTGCGTTATTGGAAAAGGGGGTTACAGATGCAACGTCGGTATCTGACTGGACGCACCACAACATTCGGTCCAGCCAATCATTGCTGACTGTCGTATCACTATTTAGCAGAATCACATCGTTATGGGTATGTAGTTTCATTCCACGATTAACGGAGCCCACAAAGCCCAAATTGGATGGGTTTGTCAATAAAGTGATTTTTTCCTGCCCCGCTAATTCAGACAAATAGGCACTGAGTTCTGGCTCAGGACTTTGATCATCAATGACAATAATTCTGGAAGTAGTCAGATTCGATGCAGCCAACACACTATCTATGCAAGCACGCGTCTCACTCAAACCCCGATATACAGGAATAATAATGTCAATTACGGTTGTACTTTTATCTGACATGAGAGCTATTTGAACCTGTGGAATCCAATGTCTGGAGCCGGAATCGAGATCGCCATTAGCGAAATGGCATTTAGTTTCTTATCAGGAAGCCCGATGGGGCAAACGTAAATCCAAATTTTTCCTCGCGCTTGGTATCCACCGTGTAGTCATTGGGGTACATTTCAAAGTAGGCGTTAAGGGCCTCCATGGGGCCCTCGCCCCAGCCTGGCAATACAGGATGGCCATTGATATTGCTATCCTCCACAACCAGATAGTCGCCCTGTTCACAGACACTGCGAAGCAGTTCGAGTTCGGCCAGAACATGAGATTTAGTATGATCGCTATCCAGAATGAAAAATACCTTGCCGGGGCTACAGTGGCGCATATCCAGAATAAGATCAGCAACCCGTCTATCTGTAGAAGATGTTGTCTCAAGCCGAATTGACGGCTCATTGAGCACCCGTTGAGCAACCTCAGCATGAGAAACATCGACAGACAGTACTGTCAACTTAGGGTTGATGGCTCGGCCTATGACGCTGAAGAACAGTGCTGAGCCGCCAAAGCGGGTCCCGAATTCGACAATGAGAACCGGCTTTAACTCAGCCAGTACTTCCTGGTAGTTCCACATGTCCGACACGGACTTGTTAGTCACAACGCCTAGAAATCGGACATCTTCCCAGACCTCATTGTTGTAGTACCATTTGTGGTACTCCTCAGCGGGATCATATACAGGCATGTCTATCCAAGTCGTCGTATCAAGAAGAGAAAATCGCGGCCCATATGCTCGCGCAATCAACTTTTAAGTATCACTCAAAGCGGGTAGTTCGGTCAATTCTTGAGCTGAACTAAGGAACAAATTAGCAGACCGGCAGTGGAGGCTAATATGCTATGTCCCCGCAAGTTGTCCTCATGGTATAGTCATCGCAGGCCACACTATAGCTAGTGAAACGTCTGCAGATACCGGCTTTTGATTTTCGCTCAAAGCCATTCCATAACTACCTCACGTGAGCCACCATTAGATTTGAAAATTGTCGTTGTCATTGTTAACTACAATAGTGGAGATTTACTCGCCAAGTGTATTGATCACCTGCTGAAACAAACTCGCCTGGCGGATACTATCTTCGTTATTGATAACGCCAGTCAGGATGAGTCGATGGCCACATTGCCTGCGCGCGCCGAACTCATGACCCACAAGCTGGAAAAAAATCTGGGCTTTGCTGCAGCCAATAACATCGTATTTGCGCAAATGGAAAATACAGACTACTTCATTACGCTAAACCCTGATGCATTTCCAGAGACTGACTTTATAGAGAAGCTGGAACAGGCTGCAAGGAGCAACCCCGAGTACGGCAGTTTTGCCAGCCGAATGATGGTCAATAAGGATACGGTAGACGGCGCAGGAGACTCCTACCATATATCTGGCCTGGCATGGCGCAACTTACATCATCGGAGATATCATCCGGAGAAGCATCATCAGAGAGACGTGTTTGCTCCCTGTGCGGGTGCCGCTATGTATAGGGCAAGTGCTATCGCTGAAGTGGGCGGGTTCGATGATTCTTTCTTTTGTTATATGGAGGATGTCGATCTTGGCTATCGGATGCAGCTGAGTGGGAAGCGATGTCTCTACGTTCCGCAAGCAGCTGTGCGACATATCGGATCTGCCATTGTCAGTAAATACCCGGGCTTTGCCACCTACCACGGACACCGCAATCTGGTCTGGACATTGCTCAAAAACACACCCGGAGCATTGCTACCGCTGGTTCTTCCTATTCACTTGTTGATGAGTGCTGTCCTGGGGATAATTTACCTTGCGAGAGGCCAATCAAAAGTCTACTGGCGGGCAAAAATAGATGCGGCTCACGGGTTAGGCAAGATATGGCGCAAGAGAAAGCAGGTGCAACAGCTCAGACGGATCACTGTCTGGCAACTCTTGCAAACCTATGATTTAAGTCTTGGGCGAATACCCATTTTGTTCTTCGGATTTCCGCGTTAGCAGGGTCAAGAAACGTAGACCCATAGTGTATTTGAAACATTTTTTCGAGCACCTTGGGGATTGGGAGTGTGATCAGTTTGTCGGCGCATTGTAAGCAAGTAAGTCTCGCTGTTATCGACATGTTGCCTGATGAAAAAAATTACAGCATCAGCTTTACGGGTTCGGCCTTAGCAGGAGAAATCTGCCTGAACGAATCGCCCGGACTCTCGGGTGGTCCAAACTCACACACGTTACAGATGGGGATGCGGCTGCGCTCGGTTTCCAATCGTTTAATGAACGCGTCACGCAGGGGCGACGACAACAGCTCCGTCACGCGCTGCGTCATCAAGCTACCCAGGTCAGCCGCCTTGGGATGAGCACAGCATGGTACCACCGTGCCGCTGGCGTCTACGTAGAGTTGATTGACTTCCCCATGATATAAGACGCCGAATCGACTCGATGGCGCCATAAATGTACAAATATCCTGTGGCACCATCAGGTCGCGTCCCGTCCTGTTTTCCTTGGACTCTGGCAACACTTTCCAGTCGCGGAACTCTGGCTCCCAACCCAGTGGCTCTAGTATCTCTCGCCACCTGCCCATGGCCTCCACGTCTTCGACGATGGTGCGGGTTACCAGTTTGAGTTCAGGCGCATACCTGTCTCTGAGCGCGCGCGCGCGCTGCAGAAAATCAATCAACTTACTCCACTTGCTCGGTGGTCGCAGCGCTTCGTACTGCCCTGGGGTACCATCTCCATCACAACTCACTACCAGCCGATCCAGCACCCCTACCTGCAGCGCCGAGGCAAAATCCTCCCAGTTACAGTATTGCGCATTGGTGGAAATCTCCAGTGTTTCAGCGCGCCAGGGCTGATCTCGCAGTACCTCGAAAATACCAGTGAGATTTTCATGCAGTAGCGGCTCCCCAAAATTGAACAGACGCATGTACTGGATATGGTCAACGTCCACATTCTCAATACAGCGCCGAAAATCGTCTATTTCTATACGGCGCACTTTGTCCATCAAGGTTGAATTGGGACAACCCACACAGCGGAGCTGACAGCCGTGAACGATATCAATCTGGAAAGTATGCAGGCTTCTTGCCTTTTGAATACATGTCATTGGTCACCTCTCTTGCGAAACCTGAGCGTCACATTATCGTTCCAGGCCCAGGTTTGATTGACATCCCACAGTGCGCTAGTTCGTGCTTCCAACTGTTTGCTGGCCTCCACATACTGACGGGATTGATGCTCAAGTACCCTGCTCCACTCAGCCAGCCGATCTTCCAGACGGAGCAACTGCCGCCCTGTTACCAGGCCGAATTTCTGCAGCAATCTCTCTAGTAGACCACGTCCATGAGTGTCGACGGCCGCTGGCAAAAAGGGAAATGGTGTCCCTTGCAGCACGGGCGTGGGAACTTCCGTAAATGGCACAACCCGATGCGGCTGCTCCACATAACTGGACCACTCCAACTCCAGGCCAAACGTTGCGGCCATTGAGGTGATGAGCTCAGGGTGGTAAAACCTGACATGCTCAGGGTCTCGCCAGAATCCTAATAACTGTGCGCGGATGGATTCGGGATCGGGAAACACCAGTACCAGAACTCCGCCGCAGGTGACGCGTTTGGCTATGAGTTGCAACACGCGCTGGACGCCCTCGATTGGCAGGTGCTCCACAAAGTGGGAGCAATAGATACCGTCAAAGCTCGCCGTGCTATGTTCAAGGTAGGCTATCGCATCCTGCGTGGACACCTTTAGCCCCATGCCTCTGGCATATTGGGCAACTCGGGTATCGCGCTCAATACCCTCGGCATGGATACCGTGTTGGCGCAAGCAGTCGAGAAAAATTCCGACGCCGCACGCCACATCCAGCACTCTGGAGGACCCTTGAAAGTGTTGCACGTCACCGCGCTGCATGTTCACCAGCAGGGGGTGGTCACGCTGGCAAAACTCGTATGTGGCATAGTCATAACCATAGTCTGGCGGGGTCTGCTCAATGAGCTTGGCCAGCAGAGCTTCTACATCGCCCATAGCGCCCGCAGACTGCCCCGCCAGCATGGACGCAGGCCAGTTGCCGGCAAGCCCCTCCCGTGCCCACACGATGTGCCTGCAGCACGCCAGAGATGATTGCAGCCAAACCTGGGTTGCCTCGCTGAGGGAATCTGGTGCATCTACAGGATCATCCAGAATCAAAACCGCTGGTATATCCAACAAATCCGCTACGCGCAATAAATCGGCGGTACACCCGACCAGCCCGACAATCACTACCGCCTGCGGCTTACAACGCAGCAGCGCCTGTGAGAAAAACCGGTTCAGCGCGTGTTGTGCATAGCCCCCACTGTAACCCTCACAATGCGCCGCGACATCGATTTTTTCGCCGTCCGGGGTAATTTCTGCTCGCCAGGCGGATAAACCGTCGGCTGGGTATTCCTGTACGAAGCGGAACGCCAGGTCGTAATAACTCCAGGCTGCAAGTCGGTCCCGAGCCCAGTTCGGGGGAGCGACGACCAATACCTGATGAGTAGTCATGGCACTTGGTGCCACAGACTGACAGCCAGCGGCAGCAGACCGACGCCACTACGTAGAACAGAGAAGCACGCCAAGACAATCACTGGAGTAAACACTACGCGCCGAGCACAGAACGATACTACTTGGGTGCTGTCGTAGTTCGATATTTTTCCTGCAGCTCCTGCAACAACTTCTCATCCACCACGATGTCATCAGCTGAGCGAATTGCAATTAGCTTATCCTGCCACAGCTTATTTCCCATCTCAGCCTGTAGCTTCTCAATGATCTTGGGCTTGACCGTATCAAAGGGGATCTGCGCGGGCGTCTTGCGCGCATCAAAGCGGATCACATGGTAGCCAAATGGCGTTTTTACAGGTTCGCTAATTCCACCGGGCTCCTGCATCGCGAAAACCGCATCCTCGAAGGGCTTCACCATTTGTCCGCGTTTGAAGAAACCCAAACTACCCGCATTTCGGGTCACGGAGGAGTCTGCGGAATACTGCTTCGCCAACTCGGCGAAATCCTCGCCCTTGAGGGCACGCCCGCGCAGCTCCAGCGCCAGAGCTTTAGCAGCCTCATCGCTGCGCTTCTCATCCACCTTGATCAGGATATGTGAGGCTTGCACCATCTCGTCCGTCATAAACGTCTGCTTATCGACCTGATAATTCTCTTTGGCAGTCGCCTCCCAATTGACGTCCTTCAGCTTTTCCCGGACGTATTTTTCCCTAAGGTCTTTTATGATACGCCGCTGATACATGATGTGCGCGTTCCACTCGGCCTGTTCGCGATCGAAATCGGGCATGCTTTCGGCCTCGGCGGCCAGAATCTGTATGGTGTAAAGCATTTCCGCCATTTCCCGGTAAAGCGCCGGGCGACTCAGCACTGCTGCCTTCTCCGCTGGATCCGGAGGCGTGTTTTCCGAGATGTAGCGCTCCATATCGAGGTAGCTGACCTTGGCATCCTCACCCTGGAAAACAATGCTGTCTTGCTCTGCGGCAAGAGCTCCCACAGACAGCAGAACTGCCATTAGAGCAATCAATCCAATCTTCTTCATATAAAAAATCCCAAAAAAAAACGCCAAACATAAGGTTGGCGTCATGGAACATCTTTCAGATTACAGAGTCAACTAAAAACTGCTGGCCCCATACTAGGGAGTGCCACTGGAGCTTACACCACGGATAAGCTGGCTAGTAGTGGTCGGACCGGACCCACTGCCGAACGCCGCTTGGGAATAATTAAGATAATACGTTTTACCCCGAGTCAGTTTACACGTCGTTACATAGGTGGGCCTATCCTCTTGAGACCAGCTCAATTTGAGCTCGGATCCACTAACGTCACAAGCATTTTTTAGAATGCCGCCGGAGGTGTAATTGCGCACTATTGGCGCCGCACCCGGACACTCTGAAAACCACATACGACGGGTCAGATTCGCAGAGGCAGTGGTGGCCACCGCTGAAAAATAGCCCTTGTACGTTGTCGACAGCGTTGTAGTGAGCTTGGACGCCGCGCCGACTCTCCCTGTTGTGATCGTTTTCTTCGACGGCACAGCTGACCAGGCTAAGGTCTCGAGCACCAGTTCTGCCCCCACAGTGCCGCATTCTCCAGGCGGTGGCGGCGGTGGCACTATGGGACAGGCAGGATCAAGTGGCGTTGCAACACAATTGACGGGGGTAAAGCCACCCTCGGCACCAGAGCCCGGGATGGTATCAATGTTGGTGGCACCCTCCACGCCTGGCAGGGAAGTCATCGAAATATCGAAAACTGCTTTAGGTAAAACAGCTGGCATCGTACCGGCGGCCGCCACCGGGACGGTGGTTAGCGTTACATCGCCATTTGCGGCGGCTGACATCGTAAAACGGTCGAATTGCACACCATTTATTGTTACAACAGCAGATGCCGCTGGAGCAAGAGAAGCTGCCAGCGACACCGTTAAGACACGTAGCATTTGAATTTTCATGATGACTTGCTCCTAACGCCCTAGTGATTCTGAGATATAACTTAATCATATCTCCCTCGTTCAATTACATTCTATAAAAGAATTTTACAATTTAAAACCTATCGCGCGCCACGAGCGCCTCTATTCGCCCTAAACTGTGAGCTGTTCGACACTTTATATCCGTTGAGTGTTCCTATAAAGCAAAAAAAACGCGACTTTCGCCGCGTTTCTTGTTTCTTATCGCAAACCTTTTGTAGTTTTGGCCACGCCTTAACCAAGGTGTGGCCATCCCTACTCGGGCTTACAGGGCAGAAGAAGAGGTGATATCCCGATCGCCTTTATGCAGATCAGAGTTTGCATAGTTAGACACTACGCCTGCAATTGTGCCATTTTGGTAGGCTTGTACCGCAAACCCAACCACTGGCAGACCGAAGAAACTATGGTCTTGCGTTACCAGCTCACGGCCTTCGCCGGTGAAGTCGATACGTGCCCAACCGTTCTCAAATCCAGCTTCCAGATTAAAGTTTACGCCGGTACGCGCAGAGGCATTCAATACTTCAGACTCATTGAAGGACAGGACGTTCGCCTCGTAACAGAACGCGAAAGTCGGGATTTCGGCATCCGGCGGCTGAGGAGAGAAGTCATTGGGGTCTATCGGGTTGACAGGAGTGCCTTCTTCACGATTCCAGTACTCAAGGCCAAATTCCTCACACGCTGTAGAGCTCTCTGTATCCCAAGATTCGGTGAACGGAGCAAGAGCCGGGGTTTGGTTCACGTAGAATCTTTTCGTCGGGAACGTTACAACCCAATCAGTGCCGGCATTGATAGACGCTTCCAACACATAGTCGTTAGCGATTGAAGCCTGCATCATGGTCGCACTGACTGCATCGGCGCCAGTATCGGCAATACCACTCACAACACCGCCTTCATCAAATACGTCGTATTCCAGACCGGCATCGCTTGCGATGGACGGGAGGAGGTCACCGGGCGCAGAGTGAAAATATCCATCTCCGTCGGGATCAATCCAGTCATCAACGGCCACTGCATCGTAGCCCGCGTTGGTACCGCCATCAACGGTAATCATTACACCGTAACCGTAGAGGCCACCAGTTACGTCTGTCACACCTGCGTCACCGTCACTGTCATTCCAAGAGCCGCCCGGAGCCCATGCGGCGTCAAGAGAAGCACAATCGTCTGGAACGCCAGAAGGCTGGTTATGCAATATGGCATCTGTGTATACGTCAGCGGTCACAGTAGCCATCTCGATTACTTCGATATAGCCTTCACGTGTACGCTCGATGCCGTTCACAGAATCGTTGGCATACTGAAACTTACGGAACGGAACTTTTGCACCATTAGAGATGGCCAAAGGTACTGTACAGGAATTGTCGTTCGACTGAATCGCTGCACCACCGGCTGCGTCCTCAGTAATCACGGCTGACCAATGATCATTGGGTGACAGGTAGAGGTTAAAGTCCAGGACTTCCTGGCTGTTCATGGATTCGAGGATACGAACCTTGACTGCTTTGAAGTCGTCAGTCGTGTTTACCAAGTTAATGTATGTGTCCAGATTCCCTTCAACAGTGTAATAAGGGAACACCAGCACCTGACCAGTTCCGTCCGAATTAACGTGAACAGCTTGCGCTGCGTTAACACCGGCCAGTGCAGCGAGGACTGCCACGGGAAGTATTTTCTTCATGTTTGTTACTCCTAGGTTTAACAAAATATCGTTGTTGCAAGTTTATAAATGCTGCATTTAGTAAGGCGTAAGTATGCCCCCAAACCTTACCCCTGTCTACCGTCCGCCTTCTAAAACGCTGGCAGGGAGGTGTCTAACACATACATACGAGGCGAAAATTAGCACAGAGCCCAGTATGCGTCAACTTTATAAATGCCAAATATTCATGGTCTTTGTACAGTCGATTGAGACGCTGCCCCACTGGAACTAAACCTATGCAAATCAAGCGCTAACACGCGCTCTATAAATCACAAAATGCCACGTTCTGACGTCAGCGCGGATTACTTGGCCGGCACATGCAACCACCACTCGCCATCTACCCTCACCCACTTGTAATCCAGGGCCCGTCGATTGCTCAATTTCAGAGTCTTTAGCTCGTACTCGACCATCACGCTAACATCGCAGACATCTTCTGTGCATTGCACAGAATCGACGACCGCACTGGTCCAGTTACCGCTGCCCTGGACATGGGGGTAATACTGTTTCCAGGTTGAAAATTGCCGGTAACTGGGTGAGGTCACTGCCCAAGCTGCCTCAATATCACCGGCCCTCAGGTTATCGGCCCAGGCCTGCGCCCGCAGCCGAACAGCCTCGTCGGCAGGCATATCAGGCTTCATACCAAGATCCGCACAGCCGGCCACAACGGTAACGATCAGGGCCAGAGCCGCGTTGACCAGAAGAGCGAGGGTTTTGCTGCTTATTGCCATTTAACACTTCCCCTATTCGGATTTCGCTTGCCCATCAGCATCTTTGTCGGTAAGAAACGATGAGGATTTGGATACATCTATCAGCTCAAGACCCTGCATCTGCGAGCGCATTTGACGGCTGACATCGCGCAAATCCGTGTCGCTGTAAATCACCCGGGGGGTTATAACGACCAGTAGCTCGGTGCGAGCGTTGTCCTGCGCCTTATTACCGAATAGCCCACCTATCACCGGCAGACTATGCAATATGGGTATACCACTACTGCCATCACTCTTATTCTCACGAATCAAGCCACCCAGCACCACCGACTCGGAAGACCTGACCGCCACCTGGCTGGTGATCTTACGCTGCAGGAAACTGCGATTTCCGCTCTGCAATGTGTTGACGGCACCCACATCGGTCACCGACTGGGCGACATCCATGGTGACCATGCCGCCGGCATTGACCGATGGCGTGACAGTCAGCTGCACCCCGGTGTCCTTGTACTGGATCGACTGCGTGGTACTGCCGCCATCGGTGGTCGTAGTACCCGTCGTAACAGGCACCTGTTCGCCCACTTGAATCTCAGCTGTCTGATTGTCCAGGACCATCACGGACGGGGAGGAGATGACATTCAATAGATTTTCTTCCGCCAGGGCACTCAGCACTGCCCTGATGTCACCACTACTATCGGTGACGGTGTAGGAAAACCCGGACGCTTTTGGCAGGAGTGGGATCTGATCGACCAACCTCGCGAGCCCGTCATAACCATTGCCCAGGTTGGCATTGAATGCCCACTCCAGACCGTATTCCAGTTTATCGGTGAGCGTAACCTCGATGATACTGGCTTCGATAATCACCTGGGTCGCCGCGATATCCAGACGCTCCAGGGCTGCCTCGATCTTGCGATACTCCTTCCCGGTGGCGTAGATGAGTAGCGAATTGTTTTGCTCATCCGCCACCACACGCATACCGTTCACAGTAACGCTTTTATCCGTGCTTGCCGCACTGTCTTTGGCGGGTTTTCTGGCCGACGTGGAAGTAGTGCTTGAGTTGGCACTGGAACCGAGGCCATCACTACCCGCAGAGGACGAGACTTTCTCAGGGGTCAAACCTGGCGCCACACCCGCCTTGCCAGATTTGCTGGCACTGCCTGACTCGGTAAATACAGCCGTCAGCATATCGGCCAGATGCCCAGCACTGGTATTTTGCACAGGATAGACGTAAAGACGCTGCTCAAAGTTCGCGTCGGGCGCCAGATCGAGGCGCTCTATCCAAACCTTGATGCGCTCCAGATACTGGGCACGCGGTGTTACTACCATAATGCTGTTGAGTCGCGCGACCGGAATAATGCGGACCATACTGCCAATACCGACAACACCCTCTGCCACAGCATCACCACCACCGTCCTTGCCCAGCAGGGCGGAGAGCGCCGTTTCAACCTCTTCTATGGGGCTGTTCTCAATGGGGAAAATTCCCACCGACATGCCTTTGAGCAGGTCCACATCAAAGGTCGTAATAATCTCCTGCCAACCCTCGAGTTGAGAGCGCGAACCGGACAGCATCAACAGATTGCGCAAGTCGTCGATCCGAACAAAGGACCCTTCCTCTGATACCGGTCGCAAAATCTCCGCCATATTTGAGGCACTGATGTACTGCAGTGGCACGATAATCGTGCTGAAGCCAACGACGCCGGAGGTCGCCGCAGCCACACTCGGCTTTAACTTACTCATCTGTCCAGACGCGCTGATAAAGAAGCGCCCGCCGTTGTCGCGCACCATCAGCGCCTTGTTGGCCTGCAACAGTGACTCCAGAATGCCCAACAATTGATCGCGGGGCACTGGCGTGCGTGTGCGCAGGGTCACCTCACCGCTAATCGGGTGTTCGACAACGTAATCCAGCTCGAGGATATCGCCCATGATCGCATGCACGACCTCGGTCAGTGGTGCCTGCTCGAAGTTCAGGCTCACCGCATCACCAAAATATTGCACAGGCTGCTGCGGCGCCGGCATTCGGATGACTTCATCGGTGCCCCGGTACAGCGTGGGCACGCTTGGCGTCGCGGGTTCCAGCTGCTCCGCAGCCTGATTGGGGACCTCGTTCCTTGGCATCTGGTCCAGCTTCAGCGGATCCGTGGCGGGGGCGCCGCCCACCGTCAAGCCCTCAGTGGTGAGTCCCGTACCAACACCACCCGCCCCGGGAGCCGGTGCCGATTCCATGGTGGTGCAGCTCGATAGCGCCAGGGTGGCGGTCATCACCGTCACCAGTGGCCACTTGAGAAAATATCGCAATTCTATTCGCCTGTTTTGTCTTGTTTATTGATTTCTTTGGGCTTGGGCGCTTGTTCGGGCTTTTCCTTGGGAGCCTGTTCGGGCTTTTCCTTGGGAGCCGGAGCCACCAACGCGTGCTCCAGTGACAGCTCCCTAGTATCGCTATCATACGTAAAAATGGCGGCGTTGCCATTGAGCGACGTAAACGTCCAGCCCGCTACCGACTCGTCGGGCTGGAGCCTGTGCCGCTCCTCCCGGTAAGATACGATCACGCCAGGCACATCACCTACCGAGTACACACCCAGCAAGGTAACCCCGTCGATATCTGAATTGCGCGGTTTCTCCGGCTTACCGGAATCGACTGATTCAGCGCCAGCAGTATAAGCCGCTCTACCTTGCCAGAATACGGGCCGGGACACGATATCCTGCGACATGTCCTCGTCCAACGCCGCACCAAAATGCAGATCGTCGACCTGTAGCGAGTCCGCAGCGGGAAGTATCGGCTCCGGGTCGCTCAGTAACAATAGGCTGGCACCGCTCCACACCAACTGCAGCAGGATGATCACAGTCAATCCCAGCGCAATTTTTCGCAGCTGCAGCTCCGTGGTCGTTTTCATCAGCGACGGATCACCCTGCGTGCGCTTTCGAGGCGAGTATAACGCATCAGTCCTGCAACCTTAACGATAACAATTGAAATCGTGCAGTGAGTTTACGCGGATCGCCGACGGCTACGGCTTGCCGCCCGCGCCCACGACCACTGCTACGCTCTGGATTGACCTTCAGGCCTTCAACAAATACCAGTGGCCGCATCGCTTCAAGACCCGATAACGCCGCATCCAGTGCCTCAATACTGCCTTCTGCCGTGACATCGAGCCTTAAGCGATCAAACCCCTCAGACTTGCGTTGAGGCAAAATCTGGCTGCCTGAAATCGACAGCCCGGCACCGGTCATCAGCTCACGTATTTCCTGTTGCATGGCAGCGGCAGTTGCTGCGGCGTCACGATCTGCGCCATATGCCATCTCCCGCAACCTGCTGCCAGCCTCGCTGCTGGCAACCTCCAACTGGTCGGCACTTTGCATCATGCCCAGCACCCGTGCCGTTCTGGGCTCAATCATTTCTATTTCATCTGCAAAGCCCTGTCGTAAGAACCAGAAATGCAGCACCCAGTACAAGACCAGCAGGAGCACGAGTCCCAGCGAACAACCAACGACGATGGTGGATCTGTCAGCCCTCATTCTCATCGTCATTGGCTGCCTTGCGCATCGGCCAGCGTCAGCTTCAGTACAAAATGCTCAAGGCCAGAACCTACTTTCCTGATTGCAACAGGCGCCTCAACCCGGGCGTAGGCGGGCTGGTCTAACAATTTCTTCATCACCGCTGAGGCATCGTTGGATTCACCCTCGATTTTAATCGCCGGGCCCTGTATCTCGGCCATCCCCAGCCAGGTGTTGTTATCCAGCAGCGCCGATAGTCTTTGCAGTTCACGGCGCGGCGACGGATACGCAGCAAGCAATCCGTTAACCTCGACAATCATCGCTTTGGATGAGGCCAGAGCAGTGCGCAATGCCACGGCCTCACTGGCCGACTGCTCCACCTGCTGCTGTGTCGCGCGAACTTTTAGTAACTCAAGGTACTTTGTCCCCGCGGCCAGGGCGACCAACGCCATAAGCGCCAGCAGGCAATATGCCACTATCATAGCCATACGGCCCAAACGACGACGGTTCCTCTGCAATCGCGGGGCTTCACCAAAGCCGGGCACCAACACCATCCGGTCTGCCGCTTGCGCCCAGACTTCATAGGCGTCGACATCCTGACGCTCCATGTTGGCGGCAATAAAGGCCATGACGGCACTTTTTGAACTGATGACCAGTTGTACCTGAAGGTCATTGGCCCGGCGCTCGCCAATCAACCATCCGTAACAGGTATCGGCTTTCGGGAAGGGGCTGCTGGCCGTTACTTCGAGGGCCAACATTGACGCGAGGTCGGCCTCCGCGGCAGCAGGCACTGACAGCGTCTTGCACAGAACCAGCTGATCCGGCAGAACAACAGCCCTGGCGGCCACATCGCCGGGGCTGTCAGGCGATTGGACCACGTTTCCCGCCTTGAAGTAGCGTACCTCGCCCGTGGCCTGATGGACCGCGACCACCTCATCGATAGTGCCCAGGACCACGGAGGCGTCGCCCCACAAAAAATCGTTCCATCCGGCCCGGAAATAATGGAATCCCCGACGGATATCGAAACCAAAAAGGCTCCAGGGCTGGCTAGCTTCCAGCATGGACGCCCTCTCCGTTAGTCGATCCTTCGCCACCACTCGACGCCATCACCCGCAATGCCTCAGTACGAAAAAAAATCCAGGGCAGACCGTCACTGCCCGGCACGCTGCGATCCACCCAACGACGGCGGTTGAACACGGCCCCGTCAAGCTCCACTATGGCATCGATGCGGTAGGATGAGAGTTGCGCCGCTTCCTGAAAGCTGAGGTCCAGATCCGCTGGCGCCGCCAGACCACCCGCCTGGTCGTCCAGACGCGATGCGGCCAGCTCTTGCGCGGCCTCAGCATCCATACCTCCCAGGGCACGCAGCACAGCAGCGGGGGCCGTCGCCCAATCTACTCCAGACTGCCCCGCCTGACTGACATAGACAGCATTCTCCACAGCTTGATAAATGTGCCTGTTAAATCCTGACACCAGCAGCAAATCCTCGATTGCTTCAAAACGTGCATGGCGAATATCACCCACTGCAGCCGACTCGGTGCCCTGAGACGTCGAACCACTGTCACGCCCGGACCCGGACGGCGGTGCTGACTCCTGCGTCGCGCCCTCGCCGAGCAGGTTGGGCGAGCGCCACTCTACCACATTGAGAGCGAGCTCACGGGCCGCAACGTCGTCCAGCTCATCCACCGCAGAAAAAAGTAAAAAAAGCAATCCTTCCGGCGCGGCATTGATATCGATCAGACCGCTCACCGGTGTGAAGTTTACTGTCACATTGATACCTCCGACATTAAGGTCCTGGCTCGGCAACACTGGCGAGGCAGCCTCGCCCGCTTGCGCCGGTTGCAGCAATTGCGCCAGCGCTAACTGCATCGCGCCATCCGCAGCCGCTTCCACCCGTGCCCTGGTGACATGCAGCTGGGCCAGTTTTACATCCACCCTGGCCTGCATAACGATACCCGCAACCAGCAGCGACATGGCGGCCAGAAACCAGACCAAAATCGCCAGAGCGACACCGTCCTGAGAATGGCGCATGGCGCACGTCGCTGGCATTTTTCTTAACACGTCTGGCACCACCCCTGCAGCCACGACATCATCGCAGATTCAACTCGGCACCGCTAAGGCGAATCACCAACTCGGGCCAGTAGCGCTCCCTGGACCTGATACTGATGCGCACTGCCACCGGGTTGCGCTGGTCACCAGCCCAGAGATCAAGCCACTCCGCGCCATACGCAGCGAGATAACCCACTTGAAACTCATCCACCGAGGGCAGCAACACACGCGGCTCCAGATCATTCCAATCCACTGCCAGAACATCGCTTTGGTAGGGATGCCACTTCAGTTCAAGCCGGCCCTCAACGAGTGCGAGTTGCATGACGAACGCACCTCCCATGTCGGCCCCGGCAACCAGTGGTGACACCCACACCAGGCGTGTGGCATCACCAGCAAAATAGGTGCCGTAGGCATCAGCGTCCAAAAAGTCATCGGCGGAACTACCCACCCGGACCACCGGCAGCGCAGCGCCGATCGTGTTGCGCAGGAATTCACTTAGCACGCGTATTTCGTCAACGCGATCGGTGACCTGCGTGACGCTGGTCTTGGTATTTCCCAGCGTGCGCAACGCCGCGATCGTCGCTACCATAATCATCGACAAGAGCGTCAGCGCGACCAGCACCTCAAGCAGAGTAAATCCTCTGGCTCTGCTCACTCCTGTGACTCCCTGCCCGCAACCACCGACTGCAAGGCCACGGTGCGGTCACGGCCCCCATCGCGCCAACTGACGGCAACACTGATATGTTGCAGCAAGCCCTCCGCCAGCGGTGAATCCTCCGCCAATGCGGCCGGCTCAGCGACGACCTCCCAGGCAAAGCCACCATCCGTTTCACCGGTTTCGCTCATCCCTGCCAGGGGTACCACCGCATAATTTGCGAGCAGAGAACGCGATAATTCTACCGCATAGGCCGTTTTTTCATCGACCGCCACCGTGCGCGTCGCGCCACCGGCGGCCTGGTAAAGCGCCCCGAGAGACATACCGAGTATCGCTACGGCCACGACCATCTCCAGCAAACTGAAGCCGCGCGACCTGACCAATACACTAGGGGATAACGTCATCATGCGCTGTGAAGTAGGCCAAAGTCGAAGCAGCCAGTATAACCGAAAGGCGGTTACTCAAACGTGACCAAGCCCGGGTAGACAGCGTAAAAAATGCAAAGTTCGCCCGACGATAGAAACCCGGGGGCGATCAACTCAACAGAGCACGGCTGGTCACACAACCTCAAACAAGCCAGCCGCACCCATCCCTCCACCGATGCACATGGTCACCACGACGTACTTCGCGCCGCGCCGCTTGCCCTCCAGCAGAGCGTGACCCACCATGCGGGCACCGCTCATACCAAAGGGGTGGCCGATCGATATGGATCCGCCATTGACGTTCAGCTTGTCATTGTCGATGCCCAACTGGTCGCGGCTGTATATCGCCTGGCAGGCGAAAGCCTCATTCAACTCCCACAGGTCGATGTCGCTCACTTTCAGGCCGTGCCGCTTGAGTAATTTGGGCACAGCAAACACCGGGCCTATACCCATCTCATCCGCTTTGCAGCCGGCCACAGCGAGGCCGCGGTAGATACCCAGCGGGGCCAAGCCTTTCTGTGCAGCAAGCCGCGCTTCCATCAGCACGCATGCGGACGCCCCATCGGACAACTGCGAGGAGTTGCCGGCGGTAATGAACTTCCCTTCCTTTACCCACTGCCCATCCTTGAACACAGGCTCCAGGGCCATGAGGCTTTCCAGCGTGGTGGAAGGACGGTTGCAGTCGTCCCTATCCACGATCGCGTCTGCATACGACGTTTCCTTGGTCTCTTTGTTGAAATCGGCCCTGAGGGTTTTCATCGGTACGATTTCAGCGTCGAACAGGCCGGCCGCCTGGGCCGCTGCGGTGCGCTGCTGGCTCTGCAGAGCGTAGATATCCTGATCGTGGCGAGTGATGTTGTAGCGCTGCGATACCACCTCTGCTGTCTCCAGCATCGGCATGTACGCTGTGGGGTCCAGGGCAGTCACCGCCGCAGATACGTTGCGATAGGCGTTCTTGTGCTTGGTCTGCACCAGGGAGATGGACTCCACACCACCGGCCACCGCGATATCATATTCATTACACATAATGCTCTTGGCGGCAGTGGCGATGGACATCAGGCCAGAGGAACACTGGCGCTCGATTGCCATGCCTGCCACCGTGTCGGGGAGGCCTCCCGCGATACCACACAGGCGACCAATATTGTACGCCTGCGTGCCCTGCTGGGCGGCGGCGCCAAAGATACAATCATCCACCTCGGCCGGATCAATGCCGGCCCGTGCAACTGCCGCGCGTACCACATGGCCGCCCATCGCCGGTGCTTCAGTGTCGTTGAAACCACCGCGAAAGGATTTGGCCAGACCCGTTCTTGCGGTGGATACGATGACGGCTTCTCTCATATTCTATCTCCTGGGATTACGGATGTGGTTTACCGGAGTTGCATTTCAAAGTACTGCAGCGGTATGACAGCTCGCGGTCTGCGAACACGTCAAGAGCGCTGGCTGGAACAGGAGACAATCTCCCCGGTCATATAGCTGGAATAATCCGACGCGAGGAACATCATCACATTGGCCACTTCCCAGGCTTGCGCCGCGCGACCATAGGCCTCCTTCGACTCCAACTCCGCCAACAGTTCCTCCGAGGCCGACTTGCGCAGCATCGGGTGCAACACAATAGATGGCGACACCGCGTTGATACGCACATTGAACTCGGCCGCTTCCAGCGCCGCACAGCGCGTCAGCGCCATGACTCCGGCCTTGGCGGCGGCATAGTGCGCCTGCTCTTTCTGTGCGCGCCAACCCAGCACCGAGGCATTGTTGACGATCACACCGCCCTGCCCGCGCGCCTTCATGACTTGCATCATGTAGCGCGTCATGCGCATGGTGCCGTTGAGCGTGACATCGATCACGCGATGCCACTCCTCGTCTTCCATCTCAATCAGCAGCTTCGAGGTACCCAGCCCAGCGTTGTTAATCAGGATATCGACACCGCCCATGGCCTCCCCGGCAAAGTCAACCAGGGCGCGCACGTCATCCTCGATCGTAACGGTGCCCACCTTGCCGTACACATGCGCCAGGCCCGAATCCGCCTTGAGCTTGTCGACAGCCGCCGCCAGACGCCCTTCGTGAATATCACTCAGGACGACGGCGCGCGCGCCCTCCTCCACTGCCCGGGTGGCGGCGGCAAATCCGATCCCGGCGCCAGCCGCCGCGGTTATCAGGACCGACTTGCCCTTGAGCAGGCCGTGGCCGGGCACATACTCGGGTGATGTCAAATTCATAGTGCGTTCCTTAAGTCCCGTTATTTGGCAGCGCCTCTGGGCTCCTTGGGCATACCCAGACCCCGCTCGGCGATAATATTGCGTTGAATCTCGTTGGTGCCACCATAAATCGTATCGGCGCGCACAAACAGATACATCGATTGCAGGCGCGTCAATGCATAGGGTCCGCCTGCCAGAATCTCGCACTCTGGACCCAACACATCCATGGCCAGTTCGCCGAGACTGCGGTGCCAGGTCGCCCAGAACAGCTTGTAGATCAGAGCTTCCTTCTGTAACGCACCGTCGCTGCCGCTTTGCCCCGACAACATGCGCATCGAGTTATAGCGCATGATTTTCAATTCGGTGTGCGCGCGGGCGATGCGCTGGCGAATCATTGGATCTTGCGCGGCGCCATTGTGCCTGGCCTGGCGCACCACCTCATCCAGTTCGTTCTGGAATTGCATCTGCTGGCCGAGGGTGGACACACCGCGCTCAAAACCCAGCAGGCCCATCGCCACCTTCCAGCCGTCGCCCGCAGCACCGACAATATCGCCGGCATCACACTCGGCATCATCGAAAAATACCTCATTGAATTCCGAGGTGCCAGTGATCTGCACAATCGGCCTGACTGCGATACCGGGCTGGTCCATGGCGATCAGGAAAAATCCCAATCCCTTGTGGGCCACCGAGTCCGGATCAGTCCGTGCAATCACGAAGCAGTAGTCAGATTCATGCGCCAGCGACGTCCACACCTTCTGGCCATTGATAATCCATTTACCGTGCGCCTCATCAAAACGTGCTTTCGTCTTGACGTTGGCCAGATCAGAGCCGGCACCCGGCTCGGAATAGCCCTGACACCACAACTGTGTTCCGGCCACAATACCTGGCAGGTATTTCTGCTTCTGCTCTTCAGTGCCAAAGGCGATCAGCGTCGGGCCGGTCAGCCCTTCGCCGATATGGCCCACGCGTCCAGGCGCGCCGGCCCGCGCATACTCCTCGAAAAAAATCACCTGCTGTTCTATGGTGCAGCCGCGACCGCCAAATTCCTGCGGCCAGCCGACACAGGTCCAGCCGCCCTCGGCCAGTTTCCGTTCCCAGACTTTGCGTTCCTCGGGAAACGTATGCTCATCGCCGGGGCCACCCCGATACTTCAGTTTTTCAAACTCGCCGGTCAAGCTGTGACGCAACCAGGTGGCCACCTCCTGGCGGAATTGCTCATCTTCAGGGCTAAAACTCAATTTCATTGTCTTGATCCCTCAATCCAACAGCGCGCGGGCCAGGCGCTCGCGATGCTGCGTGCCATTTCCCAACAGTTGCTCAGAGGATTTGGCGCGTTTGAAATACAGGTGGACGTCGTACTCCCAGGTGAAGCCGACACCCCCGAACAGTTGCAGCGCATCGCCAGCGACCGCGAAGTAAGCATCGGAGCAATAGGATTTGGCAACACTGGCCGCCTCGCTGAGTTCGCCGGCCAGAGGTCCGCCTGCCAGTGCTTCCTGAGCGACACAGGCCGCATAGTAAACAGCAGAGCGTGCGACCTCGGTCTGCAGCATCATGTCAGCGGCCTTGTGTTTCACTGCCTGATAACTGGCGATGGTCCGATTGAACTGCACCCGCTCGCCGGTATACGCCACGGTCATGTCCAGCAACTGCTGACAGCCACCGACCTGTTCCGCTGCCAGAGCGATGGTTGCCAGGTCGATGACTTTGGACAGGGGCTCCCAGCCCCCCCCGGCCTCTCCCATTAGCGCATCGGCTCCCAGGCTGACATTGTCCAGCTGCACTGCGGCCTGCTTGCGCGTCTGATCCATGGTAGGCAGCCACTGGCGAGTCACGCCCATTGTTGCCGCCGGCAGCAGGAACAGGCTGATACCGTCTGCACCAGCAGTACCCGCAGCGCGAGCCGCCACTATCAGCAGGTCGGCCGTATGACCATCAATGACATAGCGGTAGTCGCCATTGAGCACATAGCCTGCGCCTTCCTGGCGCCAGGTGGCCGTGATCGCCTCGGCATCCCAACGATTGGAGCCACCACTAAAAGCCACACTCGCGGTCAGCGAGCCATCACACAGTTGCCCCAACCAGTGCACCTGCTGCATCTCACTGCCCGCCACCCGCAACGCATTGCCTGCCAGGCAAACGCTGGAGAAGAAGGGCGCGCACAATAGATAACGGCCCATCTGCTCCATCATAGCGACGACTTCCACATAACCCAGGCCCATACCGCCACAGGATTCAGGAATATGAATTGCCTGCCATACCATGTCACTGCAGATGCGGCGCCACAACTGTGGCTCGTAGCCCTGCTCCGTCGCCATCGCGCGGCGCACCGCCTCACTGTCGGAAAATTCGGCGAGAAAGGCAGCCGCCGTGTCGCGGATCATTTCCTGCTCTTGTGTAAACGCAAATTCCATAGCTTCTTCGCTCAGCTGTACGTCTCAGGTGCCCCAGACTTTTTGTGCAGGAATTTCCTTCGCCAGTATCTCTTTCATCGCTTTGCCAATTTCTGCTGGAGCCCAGGCCGCATCGCGATCAACACCTGCGGTAGTTCGCCAGCCATCGCAGATACAGATACGCCCACCCTCGGCCTCGAATACCCGGCCGGTAACATGTGCCGCCTCCGCACTGGCTAACCACGCCAACAGGTTGGAGACATTCTCGGGGGCAAAATGATCGAAGCTGCCGTCTTGTGGTTGCGCCATGCGCTTTGCCATTTCCGGCACGGCGCTGGTCATGCCAGTACGGGCCGACGGCGCCACCGCATTGGCGGTGATGTTGTAGCGGGCCAGTTCCGCCGCCTGGTTGAGCGTCAGGGCCGCGATACCGGCCTTGGCCGCTGCATAGTTGGACTGCCCGATGGAACCCTGCAGCCCCGCACCGGAGGTGGTATTGATGATCCGGGCGTCCACCACCTTGCCTTCCTTGGACTGTCCTCGCCAATAGTGCACGGCATGGGAGCTGATGCAGAAGTGGCCCTTGAGATGCACCGCCATGATCGCGTCCCATTCCTGCTCGGTCATGGAGGCGAACATGCGGTCGCGATTGATACCGGCGTTGTTCACCACAACATGCAAATCGCCATAGCTGTCGATGGCCTGCCTAACCGCGTTCAGGCTATCGTCGTAGCTGGTGATGTCGGAGCTATTGACCACGGCCTTGCCGCCGGCTGTGGTGATCTCGTCTACTACAGCCTGGGCCGCCGCTTTGTTGATATCGTTGACGACAACCGCACAGCCTTCGGATGCGAACACTCTTGCATGCGCTGCGCCCAAACCGCCGCCGGCGCCGGTGATGATGGCTACTCGGTCTTTTAGAATTCCACTCATTACTTTTTTCCTCTAATCGATACCTATTGCTTCGTTGTCGCGCCGCGTGAAAGCAGTGCCTGACCCGGACACGCCGTAA
>JANNXP010000052.1:0-25348 GCA_031409615.1 Haliea sp.
TTCCTGGTGTGCGCCGGGAACAATCAGGTTTAAGCGCTCGCCGACTTTCACACCCAGTTGTTGCGCGACACCGGCACCCAAAATGAGACCATCTTCCTGCTCTCTAAAATGGGCAGCCTCATGCACCTTGATGTACGGCAGAAGCGGTGCAAAGGAGCTCGCATCGCGGGCGTCCATCCCGACTCCACGCACGGTCTCGATGTCGGTACCGCGCGTGATAAGCGCGTCGAACTGAGCGAATGGTGTCACAGCCTCGATTTCCGGGTGACCTTTCAATAGTGCGACATGGTTGCGCCAGTCGACAATAGGTGCATCTGAGTAGAGGGTAATATGCGGCACGAGCGAGAGAATTCGCTCACGCATTTCCTTGTCAAAGCCATTCATAACAGACAGCACAATGATGAGGAGACTGATGGCCAGCACCAGTCCCAGCATCGACAGGGACGACAAAAATGCCGACAGATGCCCCTGGCCAAACGCAAAGGTGTAGCGCACTGCAATGCGCAATCGCTCCGTGCGAGTCACTTACGCTCCTGCAGGATACCGTCGCACAATTCGAGTGTGCGATTCATATGCGCTGCGATAACCGGATCATGGGTAACCACGACAAATGACGCGAGATCCTGACCGAGTTCATCTATCAGATCCAGCACCTGAGCGGCCGAATGGGGATCCAGATTGCCGGTGGGTTCATCGAGCAGAACACAGTCCGGCCGTGCGACCAGCGCGCGCGCAATGGCCACCCTCTGTCGCTCTCCGCCGGACAACTGGGATGGTCTATGCACCAGGCGATGCGCCATACCTACCCGCTCCAGCATTTCCTCCGCTGCCAGCCATGCCTGTTTGCGCGCAGTACCACCTATCAATAGTGGCATGGCCACATTTTCGCGCGCGTCGAATTCGGGCAACAAGTGGTGGAATTGGTACACGAAGCCCAGCTGTCTATTGCGTAGCTCACACAAAGCGCGTTCATCCAATTCTGCCAAATTTCGGCCGCTCATCAATACTCTGCCGCTGCTGGGATAATCCAGGCCGCCTAGCAGATTTAAGAGGGTCGATTTACCGGAGCCCGAACCTCCCACTACCGCGATTTTTTCGCCGGCCAACAGAGTGAGATCGACGCTGCGCAACACGGTGATGGACTTGTCTCCATCGTCATAGACGCGGGACAGACCTTCGCACTGCAACACCACCTTACTCATAACGCAATACCTCCGCTGGCGCGATACGGGCGGCGCGCCAAGCCGGATACAGGGTGGCAAGCAGACTCAGCACAAATGAAGCGATCACCACCACCGCCACGTCAAACGCTTGCAAATCGGCGGGTAGTTCGCTGATGAAATATACCGACGGATCGAAAAGTTTTACTCCCAAAAGACGCTCTATGGCGGAGGTTATAGCCGCAATATTGGTCGCCAGAGCCGCACCGATCAACGCACCAACTGTGATGCCGACCGCTGCCAGTACTAGTCCATGTGCGACGAAAATGGCCATAACTCCACCGGCACGCGCCCCCATGGTGCGCAGGACAGCGATGTCTCTGCGCTTCTCAGCGACTGACATTACCAATGTGGACACAATATTGAAAGCTGCCACCGCCACCACACTGAGCAGCAATAGGCTGACCATGATCTTTTCCATCTTGACTGCGCGAAACAACGAACCCTGAGTTTGGCTCCAGTCCTTCACCGAGTAGTCTGCAGGCAATTGCGCGGCCAACCCGCGCATGATGTCCGGTGCTGCAAACAGATCACGGGTCTTCACCTGTAACCCATCGACGCGACCCTTACTGCCGAGCAATTTCTGTCCGGTTTGCAGGGATACATAGGCCTGGTTGGCATCGGGTTGCGCGCCAATCCTGAACAAACCGGTTACCAGTAATCGTTTGCTGCGCGGAAACAAGCCCAACGGTGTAACCGTCAGGCGCGGCACAGTCACGTCCACATGATCCCCAGGTACCACACCAAGGATGCTCGCAAGGGAAACCCCTAGTACTACGTTAAAGTCATCGCCCTGCAGACTCGCGAGGTCTCCCGCAATCATGGCTCCGGCAAGATCTGACACTTTACTCTCCAACTGCGGATCGACTGCTGTTAGCACAGCGCCGCGTCGCATGCGTCCATTGCCCAATATCGCTTTCTCAGTAATATAGGGCGCAGCCGCTATGACGCCTTCGCTGCCCTCTATCTGTGCCAGTAGCGCGCGCCATTGGTCAACACCACCTGCTTGTCTCTCCACGAAACCATGCGGCACCAGTGACAGAATTCGACCGCGCAGTTCACCGGCAAAGCCATTCATAACGGATAGCACCACAATGAGACTAGCGACGCCAAGGACCATGCCCAACATGGATACAGTGGCGATAACAGAGGTAAAGCGATTGCGTTTTCGACTAAAACTATAGCGCATACCGATAAAAGGCGCGTAATTAGCGATGGTGTTATGGGGAGACCTCAAGGGGTACAAATCCAGCTCTATTTCTCAGTTGTTTAGATAGGCGGCAAACAAACGTGTATGGCTGTGGACAAGAGTATCGTCCACTCGGCGAATGAAATATACCGCCAATCCCTCTGTCTGCGCCACAGCCATGGCGCGCTCAGCGCCCAATACAGTCAGTGCTGTTGCCCACGCATCAGCAATCATGCAGCTGGGGTGCACCACCGTAACCGACACCAAATCGTGCACTATCGGGTATCCGGTGCGCGGATCTATTATATGTGAATAGTGCTGGCCATTCGACTCAAAGTAATTGCGGTAGTCTCCTGATGTCGCCACCGCCACATCCGTAAGGTGTAGGGTGACCGCCATGGAACGTGCACTCCTTTCAGGCTGTTCAATAGCAATGCGCCATGGGTCGCCCCGGCCACTGAGCCCGGACAGCTGTAACTCGCCGCCGACTTCCACCATATAGCGGGTAATACCCTGGTCCAACAGCCACTGGGCAACTTTGTCCACAGCATAACCCTTCGCCAGCGACGAAAAATCAAGCGTCAATTCACTGCGCTTCAAGACACTATGCTCGGCGCTGTCCAGGCTGAGTTGGTGTTGACCTACTCGAGCGCGCGCTTCTTCGATCAAGGCTTCACGCGGTGGTTTATCAATTATCCCATCAGGGCCAAAGCCCCAGAGGTTGACCAGTGGCGCCACGGTGACGTCGTAGGCGCCTTCACTCTTTCCACCAACTTCAAGGGCGGCTGTCAGCACCTGAAAAAAGTCCTCCGAGGACCTGAACCAGGCCAGTGGCGCACCCGCATTGAAGCGGCTGATCTCTGAATCGCTGCGATAGGTCGACATACTGCTGTTGACCCGCTCAAGCTGTTCCTCTATCCCTTTTTGCAGCTGGTCTGCACTCGGCCCTTTGGGCGGAGCCATATAACTCACATGCCAGGTGGTGCCCATGGTGGCGCCAGTCAGCTGCGCGGGGACTATTTCACCCGCACAACCTGTCAGCAAAAACACGAGGCAAAAACAAAAAAGCCACTGACGCGAGTGGCTTTTCAACTGCGTTGACAAGGTCCTGGCCGTCACGGTCATACAATACTCAGATCTGTCAGGTAAACACTTACTCGATCTCGCGCCCGACATTGCGGGTGCCTCAATCTTGTTGCGGATACACCGCGTAATGAATACCCGCCATTTGCTCCAATATGCGGTGCACCTGACAGCTGTAGCCGTATTCGTTGTCATACCAGAGGTACAGCACCGCCTGCGTGCCATTTACGATGGTGGCCTGAGCGTCAAAAATACAGGCGTGCCGCGAGCCGACAAAATCACTGGAGACGACCTCGGGTGAGGCTGAATAATCAATCTGATTGCGCAGGGGTGAGTGCAGCGCCTGATGGCGCATAAACTCATTCACTTCCTCGACAGTCGTTTCCCGGCTGAGGGTCAGGTTGAGAATCGCCATGGAAACATTCGGCGTAGGCACTCGAATAGCGTTCCCCGTCAGCTTCCCTACCAACTGCGGCAGAACTTTGCCCACTGCCACCGCGGCTCCGGTTTCGGTCAGCACCATGTTCAGCGGTGCACTGCGTCCACGACGGGACGCGCTGTGGTAGTTGTCGATCAAATTCTGGTCATTGGTATAGGCGTGCACGGTCTCGACATGCCCGGCGACAATACCGAATTTGTCGTCCATCGCCTTCAGGGGCGGCGCAATCGCATTGGTGGTGCAGGACGCAGCAGAAATAATGGTGTCTGAGGGCAGGATTGCATTGCTATTGATACCGGCAACGACGTTTTTCAGGGCCCCTTTGCCGGGTGCCGTGAGAATTACCTTGCTCGCACCCTTGCTCTTGAGATGCCTGGAGAGCCCGGCTTCATCGCGCCAGGCTCCCGTATTGTCGATGATGATGGCATTGTCGATGCCATACGCGGTGTAGTCGATGGTATCTGGAGCATCGGCATAAATCACTTTGATCTCATTGCCATTGGCGACAAAGGACTGGCGTTCCTCATCCATGCGAATGGTGCCATCAAAAGGGCCATGCACCGAATCCCGGCGCAACAGGCTGGCACGCTTTTCCAGATCATTGGGGGCTTTACCTTTGCGCACCACGATGGCCCGCAGACGCAGGCCATCCCCGCCACCGGTCTTATCAATCAGGATGCGCGCCATCAGGCGGCCGATGCGGCCGAAGCCATAGAGAACGACATCCTGTGGCGTATCGATAGGCTTCATTTTCGCGCCGATGAGCGGACCCAGTTCACGGTCAATGTACTGCTCCAAGCTCAAGCCTGGGGCTGCCCCATCCATGGAATAGCCTACGGCCAGGCGACCGACATCGATATGGGCGGGGCCGAGATCCAACTGGCTCAGCCGGTTGAACACAGGAAATGTCTCCTTTTCGGACAGCTCGTTGCCCTCTACCTGACGCACATACCGGTGGTCCTTCATGATCTCGAACACTGAACGATTGACCAGCGGCTTGCCGTAGATATAGCACTGGACGTTCTTTTCGCGGGACAACCGACCCACCAAGGGGATCATGCCCTCGGCGAGGGCCTCACGCTGCTTCCAATCCTTGAAGTAGTCATCGGGACGTGCACGTTTACGTTTGTTCGGCATTGGATACCTGTGCTCTGGCCAGTAGAAATAGGGCGCGTATTATTATCCGATGAGAAATAGCGCGCAAGCCAGTAACCGGCAAATTTACGGACGGCTGCGGACCCGATGCTGGTGATTGGCGACGCCTTCGTTATAATTGTGCCGGTCAACCCCCATCCCGGATTTACCGCATAAGCGATTCACACGTTATGTTCAGCAAGTTGGTCGAAAGCACACCCTGGCCACAGCAGGCAGGCTCACGCACCGCCCTTGGTCCGTTTAGTGGATGTGCCGATGCGCACTGTATCGCGGAACTGGCGGCTTTGGGCCGCTTGTTGGTGGTGATTACCGCTGACACCAGCTCGTCCCTCGCCTTGGAACGTGAACTGCCGTTTTTTGTCCATCAAGACTGCGAGATTCTGGTTTTTCCCGATTGGGAGACGCTGCCCTACGACAACTTTTCTCCCCACCAGGACATTATCTCAGAACGCCTGAACACGCTCCACCGATTGCCGGGGATGACGCAAGGCATACTCATCGTGCCGATACCGACACTGATGCACCGACTGGCGCCAACGGCATACATTGCCGGCTCCAGCCTGGTGCTGCAGCAGGGCCAAACACTGGACGTAGACCGCTTCAGGATTAACTTGCAACGCAACGGATACCACAACGTTGAAACCGTCTACGAACACGGCGAATTTGCTCTGCGCGGCTCGCTAGTGGATGTCTACCCCATGGGTAGCGAGCTACCCTTTCGCATCGATCTGCTGGATGATCAAATCGATTCCCTGCGCACTTTTGAGCCGGAAAGCCAGCGCACTGTGGCGAGGGTAGAAGGGATAAATCTTTTGCCGGCCCGGGAATACCCGCTGGAACAGGCCGCAGTGCGACGTTTCCAAATGAACTGGTACGACAGTTTCGATGTCGATCACGACCTGTGTCCCACATATGTTGAGGTGAGCGCAGGGCGCAGTCCAGGTGGCTGCGAGTATTACCTGCCCCTGTTCTTTGAACAGTGCGCGACGCTGTTCGACTACCTTCCCCAGGACAGCGCGATTATTGCCACCGGAGATCATCACAGCGCTGCGCAGCATTTCTGGACGGAGGTCAACATTCGCTTTGAGGAGTACGGTGTCGACCCCCGCCGTCCATTTCTGCCACCGCGCCGTTGCTTCACGCCTATCGAGGAGTTGTATCAGCACTTCAGACGGTTTCCGGTTCTGGAGTTGCGTCATCACCCGGATGCCGTTATGCATCAGCAAACCGCGGTGCAACCGCCGCCCAACCTGGCCAGTATTGGCCACAATGAGTCGGCCACCGCCAATCTTGTGCGCTTCCTCAACGCACACGAAGGCCCGGTGCTGCTTAGCGCTGAATCAGCCGGTCGCAGGGAAATTCTGCTGGAGTCGTTGCGAGAGTCTAACTTGGCACCACCCACAGTGGCCAATTGGCAGGACTTTGTCGCTTCGGGCATAGAGTTCGCTATCGCCACTGCGCCCCTTGACCGTGGACTGTATTTTGGTCCCAAGCAACCGACGCTCGTGTGCGAGGCGCAACTGTTTGGCAATCGTGTCGCCCAGCGCCGGCGCCGCAAAAGTGGCGATAACAACGCTCAGGAAAATGCGTTCAAAGCCCTCAATGAATTACGTGAGGGCGTTCCGGTGGTGCATCTGGAACATGGCGTTGGCCGTTACATCGGCCTACAGAAGCTGGTGGTGGATGAGCAGGAGTTCGAGTTCCTGGCACTAGAGTACGCACTGGGCGCGCGCCTTTATGTTCCGGTCACGTCCCTGCACCTGATCAGCCGCTATTCCGGGAGTGATCCGGAGATGGCGCCACTGCACAAACTGGGTTCAGACCAATGGGAAAAGGCCCGCCGCAAGGCCAGTGAAAAAGCCAATGATATTGCCGCCCAGCTATTGGAAGTCTATGCCCGGCGGGAAGCGCGCGAGGGCTTCAGGTTCGAGCCACAGGATCACGCCTACGCGCAATTTTGCGCCGCCTTCCCGTTCGAGGAAACCCCCGACCAGGAAGCCACGATTCGCGCTGTTCTGGAGGATATGCACAGCCCTCGGGTAATGGACCGACTGGTCTGCGGTGATGTGGGTTTTGGCAAAACCGAGGTCGCGCTGCGCGCAGCGTTTGTTGCCACCAGCAATCAAAAGCAGGTAGCGGTGCTTGTTCCCACTACGCTATTGGCACAACAGCACTACAACTCCTTCAGCGACCGCTTCGCCGACTTGCCGGTTACGGTGGAAGTCGTATCGCGCTTCAAATCCAGCAAACAGCTGGATGAGGTGACGCGCCGGGCGAGTTCGGGCACGGTGGATATCGTGATCGGAACCCACAAACTGCTACAAAGTGACTTTCGCTTTAAGGACCTGGGACTGCTCATCATCGATGAGGAGCACCGTTTTGGTGTCAAGCAAAAAGAAGTCATCAAGGCCTTGCGCTCGGAAGTTGACATCCTGACCCTCACCGCCACACCGATTCCACGCACTCTGAACATGGCATTGGGCGGGATGCGGGACCTGTCGATTATTGCCACTCCTCCGGCGCGTCGCTTGTCCATCAAGACGTTTGTACGCGAATACAATATCGCCCTGATCAAAGAGGCGATACTGCGCGAAACTCTGCGCGGCGGGCAAGTGTACTACCTGCATAACGAGGTGAAGACGATTGAAGAAACCGCTCGCAAGCTGCGCGAGTTGGTACCGGACATCAGTATCGCGGTTGCCCACGGCCAAATGCGCGAGACGCAACTGGAACAGGTAATGTCCAGCTTTTACCATCGCCACCACCACGTACTGCTGTGCACCACCATCATCGAAACCGGTATTGATATCCCCAATGCCAATACCATCATTATCGAGCGCGCGGACAAGTTTGGCTTGGCCCAACTGCACCAGTTGCGCGGCCGGGTGGGACGCTCTCACCATCAGGCCTATGCCTACTTGCTTACCCCGCCCCGCTCGGCCATCACCGTGGATGCAGGAAAGCGTCTGGAGGCCATCGAGGCTGCGGGCGACCTGGGCGCAGGCTACCTGTTGGCCACCCACGACCTGGAAATCCGGGGCGCCGGCGAGCTGCTCGGCGACGAGCAGAGCGGACAAATACACAGTGTCGGGTTCTCAATGTATATGGATATGTTGCAGCGGGCCGTGGCAGCGTTGCGGCGTGGAGAGATTCCCAACGTGGACGCCCCGCTGGACCAGGGCACCGAGGTAAACCTGCACGTTCCGGCACTCATTCCCGATGACTATTTGCCAGACGTCAACAGCCGCCTTATTCTCTATAAACGCATTGCTGCGGCTACCAGCAATGCGCAGCTGCGGGGTTTACAGGTGGAGATGATCGACCGTTTCGGTTTGTTGCCCCTGCAGGTCGACAATCTATTTCAGGTATCCCGACTGCGCCTGCGGGCCCAGGATCTGGGTATTCGCACTATTGAGGCGGGACCCGAGGGTGGTAGTATCGATTTTAAGGAAACGACTCCAGTGCATCCGCTGAGCCTGGTCAAGTTGGTCCAGTCAGACCCCCGCACTTACAAACTGGCAGGGGCGACACGCCTGCGCTTCGAGCACAGTTCATCCGACATCCATGAGCGGCACCGCTATCTGGAGCAGCTGCTGGATACTTTTACCATTGATTCCAAGAAGAGCATCGCCGATGGCTGACCGCTGCCCTGCACACTTTGCGCGCATCCTTGTGGGCGTCGCACTACTGCTGCCGCTTGCCACGCAGGCCCAGACTGAGAGTTTGTATCAGGTTGAACTTCTGGTATTCAGCTACCCCGCAGGAGGTACTGAGGAACAGTGGGAGGCAACCCCCGATCTTGCCTACCCGGCTACGACGCGTTTCCTGACCATGCCGGGAGAACAGGCTGGACAGGTGGCGCCTACCCACACACCAGTCCCTGCTCAACCCACCCCTTTCGTCACCCTACCGGCAAGCCAGCGCGAGTTTGGAAGCAAGGCGGACACTATGCAACGCAGCGGTCGCTACCGGATACTCTTCCACGAAGCGTGGCTGCAGCCCATGACGAGCCAGTCAGGGACGTTGCCTATAGTGCTGGATCATTCGGGCGATGGCGGTCAATGGCCAGCTCTGCAGGGCACGATCACGCTCTATCTGTCGGGCGACGTGAACCTGGAAACCAACCTGTGGCTGAATACCCAGGGGGAGTACCTGAACAGTTCGTGGCGCATGCCGCCACCCCCACTGGGGCCAGTGTCCAGCAGCGCACGTGGGGCGCCGCTGCCGTCCATATCGGGATCGCGGGGCACCGCCGCCACCCCTGAGTCGTCGGGCTCGGCGTATCCCTTCCGGCACGCCGTACTGCTGCAGCAGGTACGCCGTATGCGCAGTGGCGAGGTAGCCTACATAGATCACCCGATGTTGGGTGTGGTAGCGAAGATCACTGCTCTCGGTGAGGTAGCACCCGAGGCCTCAGCAACGCCTGAGGCTGCACCAAACCCTGAGACAACCGCACCGCCAACACCGGGACCGGCGACAACACCGCCGGCTTAGGCGCCGTGGCGATTGCGCACCAGCTCACCCAACAATTGCCTGACCACTGCCGACTCCCGCTCCAATATTGCGCGCATCGTCACTATGGTGAGCGGCAGATCACCCAGACCGGCGGCGGCATTGACCACCATGCAAATTGCGGCGTAAGGCAGATCAAGCTCCCGGGCGAGAGCAGCCTCGGGCATGCCTGTCATACCAACCACATCGCAGCCATCCCTTGCCATGCGCTGTATTTCGGCCGCCGTCTCCAGGCGTGGGCCCTGTGTGACCCCGTGCACACCGGCGGTCTCATGGGGTATTCCCGCCCGCTGGGCCGCCGCCAGTACCTGCACGCGCAGCGCACTGTCATAGGGTTCGGTGAAATCTATATGCTGCAGCTGACCATCCTGCCCGTCGTCAAAGCTGTGTTCACGTCCCCAGGTGTAATCGATCACCTGATCGGGGATCAGCAACCGTCCCGGCCGCATGGCTGCGGTGATACCGCCGACTGCATTGATGGCTACAATGCCGCCTACTCCTAGTGATCGGAGTGCCCACAGGTTGGCGCGATAGTTTATCCGGTGTGGTGGGATCGCTCCCGGACTGCCATGGCGCTGCAGGAAAAACAGGGTGTCGTCTCCCACGCGTCCCTCCTGAATAGCCCGCGAGGGCTCACCAAAGGGTGTTTTCACCCGATGGCCCCGCACGACTTCGAACCCTTCAAGTTCATCGATACCGGTCCCCCCGATGATGGCAAGCGGCTTTACTCTATTCAAGAAACTATCCTCTCTCTTTTGAAGCCATGGGATGACCACAACAATGTTACCTAACGCAACAACGGAAATTACTTTTTCCTGCGCCCGACAGATTTGATGTGATGTTTTTTAGACAGATTGTTTATGTCGATACCACCACGCGAGCAGGTAAGGGTATATAAAAGCTAGCAATGAATTAAGTCAACTCTGGAAAACATACGCAAACGGTTGATCTATTGTAGAAAGATTTTTGGCCTGGGCTAAAAAGCAATGTTGCAGACTGCTGTTGTTGGCTGCTGCGCGTGGTAGACACACCTCGCCAGCGTGATATGTTGGCGGTGGTAGCGGCAATAATGGGAAGCCAAATGAAAATGTTAAGTCCGATGGTAGGCGCTTGGTACAAGGACATGCAAACGCAGGAAGTGTTTGAGGTCATTGACTGGGATCCAACCACCTTCAGTATTGAGACCCAATACCTCGGCGGCGAGGTGTCCGAGTACGATTTGGATGCCTGGCGAGAAATGCATCTGGAGGAGGTTGAGGCTCCGGAGGACTGGCGCGCTGCCTTTGAGCTGGACGACGATGACTTACTCGACCCTGATCTGCCCATGCACCCCCAGGACTGGTCCAGTCCAGTGACCTACATCGAACCCGATACCATGTACGGGGTCGAGGATATCTGAGGAAAACCCCCAGCTAAAAGGCGTAGATGTTTTCATCGCTGCGCCATGCCAGACAAGTGTGGCTTGAATTTCAGCGACAATACTGTATATAATCACAGCACCTGTATAAATACACAGACGGTGGCCGTGATGGAAAAGCTTACCCAACGACAACAGCAGGTGCTTAACTTTGTGCGCGAGCACATCGATGACACGGGCTATCCCCCGACGCGCGCTGACATAGCGCGAAAACTCGGCTTCAAGTCTGCCAATGCTGCGGAGGAGCACCTCAAAGCCCTGGCACGCAAGGGCGCCATCGAAATGATTGCTGGCGCATCGCGCGGGATCCGACTGCCCGAGAGTGCGGGGATTCCCATTATTGGGCGGGTCGCCGCAGGTAGCCCAATTCTGGCCGAGGCGCACATTGAGGACTACTGCAACCTGCCCGCCACCTTCTTCAAGCCACATGCCGACTATTTCCTGACGGTACAGGGCGATAGCATGATTGATGTGGGGATTCTTGACGGGGATCTGTTAGCGGTTCACAGCACGCCCATCGCGAAAAATGGTGACATTGTGGTTGCACGTATCGACGACGAGGTCACTGTGAAACGCCTGCACCGGACAGGCCAGAAACACCTATTGCAGTTGCTACCGGAAAATCGCGACTACAAACCTATCAATGTCGACCTGCGGGAGCAGGCCTTCACCGTCGAAGGTCTCAGCGTGGGCGTGTTGCGTCGGGGCAGTTAATCGCTAGTGCAACACACGCAGACTATCGTGTGCAGGCACGACTTCGACGTCGCTGCGCTCTGAGATCATAGCGGCGGCCTGAATACCCGCCTGAATCATGGCTTTGGCGACTTCAAGTCCATTGTCCATCATGTAGGCGCGCGCCTCGTGGGAAAACAGGATAGTTACCAATGGCTCTGAGTCGTCATCCGCGCGCTGTACGACAATTTCTCCATCTCCACGATCAATGATCTCCAGCAGGGATGCCGACACGTAATAGACCTCTCTTTTTCAACGATTCACCACCATTCTAGCAGTAAGAAGCTGGCGGTAACCAGCAGCATTAGCAACAACGCCAAGAACCTTCCCTGGGTTGCATGGTGGGATTGTCGATGCTGACGGAACAGTTCCCAGGTCTGTGTCATCCTCCCCTTTTTGTGGCGCGACCTGTGCCGCCAGCGCCTGACTCCTCAAGCCACTTGCCGTGGTGATAAAAAGCCTTCCACCCCGTGGCCTTGCCGTCAGTTTCGGTCATGACGTACTGTTCCTTGGTCTTGCGACTGAACCGTACTTGCACTGGATTGCCGTCTTTGTCTGCGGTCGGCGCGCTGAACAGGAAGCTGTATTTGGGATCAATCTCGGATTGATGCGCCAATAGCTCAGTAACCAGCGGCGCACGCGTTTCTCTGTTACGGGGAAATTGGCTGGCAGCGAGGAACAGGCCAGCAGCGCCATCGCGCAAAATATAGTGATCCTCCACCTTCAGGCATTGCAGCTCCGGCATGGGTACTGGGGCCATCTTGGGCGGCGCCGCTTCGCCGTTGCGCAGAAGTTTTCGAGTATTCTTGCACTCCTGCGCTGTACAGCCAAAGTATTTGCCAAAGCGGCCATTCTTAAGTTGCATTTGAGCGCCACATTTGTCGCACTCCAGCGTGGGCCCATCGTAACCCTTGATCTTGAACTTACCCTCTTCTACTTCAAAGCCGGCACAGTCAGGATTGTTACCACATACGTGCAACTTGCGCCGTTCATCGATGAGATAGCTGTCCATGGCGGTGTTGCATAGTGCGCAGCGATGTTTGGCGCGCAGCAACCGGGACTCCGCTTCATCATCGGCGTCCTCCATGATGGCCTCATCGCCGGCCGTCAGATTGAGTGTATTCTTACAGCGCTCTTTGGGTGGCAAGGCATACCCGGAGCAACCGAGAAACACGCCGGTACTGGCAGTGCGCACCTGCATCGGGCGGCCGCAGGTACTGCATGCGATATCCGTCATGGTCGGCTGGTTGGGTTGCATCCCGGCCGGTTCACTCTCCTGTGCCTGTTCCAGCAAGGTACTGAATTCAGCATAAAAATTGTCGAGCAACTGGTGCCATTCCAGCTTGCCCTGGGCGACCTCATCGAGATGCTTCTCCATGGAAGCCGTAAACCCGTAGTCAAGTAACTCCTTAAAACTGGTTTGCAAACGCTGCGTGACAATATCCCCCATTTTCTCAGCGTAGAAGCGCTTGTTCTCGAGGCGCACATAACCCCGCTCCTGAATGGTGGAAATGATGGACGCGTAGGTAGAGGGGCGCCCGATACCGCGCTTTTCCATCTCCCTCACCAGACTTGCTTCGCCGTACCGGGAAGACGGCTTGGTAAAGTGCTGGGCTGGATGCAGTTTGAGCAGATTGAGCGTCTCGCCCTCCTGCACATCCGGCAAAACATCGTCTTCATTCTTACGACCCGCAGGCACCAACACGCTGGTGTAGCCGTCAAAACGAATGATGCGGCCTTTGGCATTGAGCTCGTACGCTCCCGCCGCACCGGTCACCACCGTTGCGGTATATTCCGCATCGGGCATCTGTCCGGCCACAAATTGCCGCCAGATCAATTCGTAGAGTCGCTCAGCGTCTCTTTCCATGCCATTCAGGGCGGTCTGCAATACATTTACGTCCGAGGGACGGATAGCCTCGTGGGCTTCCTGAGCGCCGTCCCTGGACGAAAAAATCCTGGGCTCTGCAGGTAGATAGCGCGGGGCATAGTTTGCGCCAATGTACAGGCGACAGGCGGCTACCGCGTCTACACTCAAGTTGGTTGAGTCCGTACGCATGTAGGTGATGTAGCCGGCCTCATACAGCCGCTGTGCCATCATCATGGTCTTCTTAACACTGAAACCGAGCCGGGTGCTGGCTGCCTGCTGCAAGGTAGAGGTGATAAATGGTGCCGGTGCCTTGGAGCGCGTGGGTTTGTCTTCCCGCTTGCTCACTACATACGGCAGTTTCTCCAGCTCAGCGGCAGCGGTCCTGGCGATTCCCTCCTCTGAGGGGCGAAATTCCTGACCATTGTGCTTGCGTACCTGAAAGCGAATTTCCGCCCCCTTTGCCGCAGCCAGATCGGCATGAATTTCCCAGTACTCCTCTGGCACGAAAGCGCGTATCTCGCGTTCGCGCTCGACAATCAAACGCACCGCAACCGACTGCACCCGCCCAGCGGACAAACCTCGCGCAACCTTGGACCACAGCAGCGGTGACACCATAAAACCGACAACCCGATCCAGAAAGCGGCGCGCTTGCTGCGCGTTCACCCGGTCCATATCCAGTGTCGCCGGATGCTCGAAAGCCGCAGTGATGGCTTTTTTGGTTATTTCATTGAATACGACCCGCTGATACCGTGACGGGTCGCCGCCAATCGCCTCTTTCAAGTGCCAGGCAATGGCCTCTCCTTCGCGGTCAAGGTCGGTGGCGAGGTATATTGCATCACAAGTGGCGGCAAGCTTGGTTAATTCATTAACAACTTTTTCCTTGCCTGGCAGGATATGGTACGTTGCGGCCCAGCGCTGATCCGGGTCGATTCCCATGCGCCGGACCAGTTGCTGCCGTGCGTTCTTTTTCTTAAAGGCGGCTTTCTGCTTGGGGGCCAACTTGCGGGTGCGAGCCGCTTGGGCCGCACGCTCCTTGGGATCGGCTTTGTTAGTGCTATCGCCAGACGTGGGAAGATCCCGAATGTGGCCAATGCTCGATTTTACGATGAAGTCGGGACCGAGATACTTGTTGATAGTCTTGGCCTTCGCCGGTGACTCCACGATAACCAGTGATTTACCCATAAACTCCTTGCGTACACACAAAAGATCGGCTGGCGCCCCGTCGGGCTGCGCAAAAAAGGGGCATATATAAGTCGCTAGGCCGCTTGGGTCAAGAGAAAATACCAACGGTCATCGGATTAGGGCCGCACACCAGCGCTCCAGAATCTGCCGTATCTGCTCAACCCCGCCCTCGCCGGTGGACTCCGACCAGTACACGCCACAGCTCGATGGGTCAACGCTGGCTGCGATGATATCCTGAGGCAAGTCCTGCACAGGGCTGGGCACAGGGAGCCGTCTACCGGCACTGCGCCAACCCTCCTGCGTGCGGACCCAGGCAGCAGCATCTATCGGATTGGAGCGCTTGTTGGGCAGCCGCTTGCCGTAGTAGATAACGTCCCGGATGGGCATGGGCGCACCACCCAGGACTGGCATGTCACGAAACTCGACGAACAAACCGTGCACCGCAGCATACTCGCGCATGCGGGCAATCTCGCGTTGGCGCTTACTCGGGAGGAAGTGTCCCAGGGGTGCCAACGCTAAAGCGATCACAAAAATAATAAGCAGGTAGGTCAACATGCATTTACCTGATTCAGGTCAACTCCAGGGACTTCTTTGCTACAACCTGGCCCACCCCCGGTTGCTCAACCGATATTCTATGCTATAAATGGGAATTGAGTGTTTGTAAGGTGGAGAACGCTGATGTCCCAATATCAAAATATTCTGGTCGCCATCGATTTGAGTGATGATTCCACTGCGGTGGTGCAGCGGGGGCGCGCTATCGCGGCCCATAATGGAGCACAGCTGCATCTTGTTCATGTTATCGAACCACTCAGCTTTGCCTATGGGGGCGACATTCCAATGGATTTCTCTGGCATCCAGGAAGAGATCCATCAGCAGGCCACGCAGCAAATGCGCCGCTTCGCCGAAAGTAACAAGATCGATGTGCCACACCAGCATCTCGTGCTGGGTAAGCCCGAGGTAGAAATTCATGCCACGGCGAGGGACCTGGGGACCGACCTGATCGTTGTGGGCAGCCATGGGCGACACGGCTTGGCCCTGTTAATGGGTTCCACAGCCAACGGTGTCATGCACGGAGCTCAGTGCGACGTGCTGGCGGTGCGAGTCGGCAAGTAGCAGAGCGAATCGATGCGCTGGTCAGGAGACTAAAAAGGCGCGAAGTTGCGCCCTGGAGAATGGCCAGTTCAATTCCCTGTCATCGGGATGTTGTAAGACCGGTATCGTTACGCCGTAGCGCTCAGACAGAGCCTCCGACTCGCTGATATCCACCTCTTCCACGTCGAAGCCACCCAGGGATAGCTGTTGACTCGCCAGCATGTCCTGCGCCAAGTCGCACAGGTGACACGCACTTGTTCCATACAGCCTGAATTTTTTCATACACTCCCCGCCGACTGCCTACGCGTCGGGCATTTTTCATATGCCAACTGCACCTGCCCCTCAGGTGGCGCAGCAGTAAGACTTGAACTACTGCAGTCGCAGGCTGTAAGATTGCTGCCCAAGTACAACAAGATGGACTATATACCGCAGCAACACACTCGGGATACAGCGAGCGTGAGCAAAACCCTGGAGCAAAAGAGTGGCACTTTTTTCCCAACCTAACGCGCGCGCATAGGCCATACTTGATCTCCTGATGGCGAACCCGCACCAGGCTTTTGGGCTGACGGAGATGACCCGACGTCTGAATCTAAACAAAGCGACCTGCCACGCCATTTTAACCACCATGGCCAACTATGGCTTCCTCGTGCAGCATCCCAAGACTAAGGCCTATCGTTTGGGACCTTCAATTATCGCGGCGGGAAACGCTGCATTTGCCCAGTTTCCTGTCCTGGAATACGCACGCCCGGAACTGGAGGCGCTACAGAATGATCTGGGGATCGGGTTTGCGGTCACCGGGCGTTCCAAGTTACATCAGGTTTTACTGGCACTTTACGGTCGCGCTACACCACTGATCGATTCGTTCCAACTTGGCTTGCGACTGCCCAATACAGCCCCCGTGGCGGCCTGTTTTACAGCTTTTTCCGATGCGAAATACCTTGAGGCCTGGCTGACCAGAGCACATGACTCCCGTGGGGGCTATAACGAGAAGCTCGACCAGAAACTGCGGGTATCCCTTATCGCCATCCGCGCCCGCGGCTATGAAGTCAGCCTTAATACCAAGGCCGAAGCGGAACTACGCGCAGCTCTGGTGCGGATTCACAACTCCTGGAGTCTGACTGAACTGGAAGACGCCGCCAACACATACCAGCATGATCTATGCGATGAGCACTACCATCTCGACAGAGTTGACCCCAAGGCACGCTATGAGATCAGTACTATTACAGTACCCGTTTTTGCCTACAAGGAGGTCCCAGTCATGTGCTTCGTCGCAGGATCGATTGAAAAACCTATTACCGGAACGCAGGTCGAGGAAATTGCCGCGCGCATGAAGGAATCAGCTGATCGAGTCACCTCTGTAGCCAGCGGTCGCGAAGCTGTCGGCTAAGCCGGTACAAGCGACTGACACTTCATTCAGCTGCCCCTCAGGTTACCGATGTCCAAACAATCCGACTACCATGAGAAAAAATCTTTTTTTGATAACGTATTGACGGTCTATGGCCGAAAACCTGTTTTGGAAACCCTGCAAGACGCAACGCTCGTATGCCACGCCGTACACTTGGCACACAGTAATCGTGACGGGGGTATCGTCGCGGAAATAAAACAGCGCGCGCAAGCCCTTGGGGTACCCGTCAAACTTCACAGTCGTGAAGAGTTGGCGCGAATTTCCAAAAATGGCAAGCAGGATCAGGGGGTAGCCGTCGACGTAATGTGTCCGTCCTTTCGAAGCCTGGAAGACTATCTTGCAGAAACTGCAGCCGGGCCGCGCCGTTTGCTGGCTCTCGACGGCATCAACAATCCGCAAAATCTTGGCATGATTATTCGCTCGGCTGCTGCCGGAAAAATTGATGGCATTATTTTGCCCCGTAAGGGAACCGCAGCACTCGGCCCCCTGGTTATCAAAGCCAGCGCCGGAACCCTGTACCGAGCGCCACTGCTGCTCTGCCAGGGACTGCCAGAGGCACTCAAGCTATGTCGGGAACAGGGTGCACAGGTTTGCACCCTGGAGGCTGATGCGCCGCTTTCGCTATTTCATTACGAGGAACAGAGCTTTTGTGTGTACGTACTGGGGAATGAAACAGAAGGCGTCAGTACAGGGGTCAAAGCGCTGGCGGATGCACACCTGTCGATTCCCATGCGCAATGGCGTGGAATCACTCAATGTCGCTGTGACCGCCAGTCTGATTGCGTTTGCCTCCTATTTGGACAGATAGGCCATACCCTCCTCCAGGCCCCTGAGTGTTAGCGGATACATATGTCCTTCCATGAGCTGGTGCGTGATGGCCACAGACTGAGTGTACTGCCAGTCGTCTTCTGGCACCGGATTGAGCCAGATCACTTTGTCGTAGACATCCCGCAGGCGCCGTAGCCACGTTTCTCCTGGCTCCTCGTTCCAGTGTTCCACTGAGCCGCCCGGCTGGACTATTTCGTAGGGTGACATGGACGCGTCACCGACAAACACGACTTTGTAGTCGTGGCTGTACTTATGCAGTATGTCCAGCACCTGGGTGCGTTCATTATGACGCCGGACGTTGTTGCTCCACACGCTTTCATATAGAAAGTTATGAAAATAGAAATTCTGCATGTGTTTAAACTCGGTTCGGGCTGCCGAGAATAGCTCCTCACAGACTTTTACGTGCGGGTCCATGGAGCCGCCTACATCAAAGAACAGCAATACCTTCACGGCATTGTGACGCTCGGGTACCATTTTGATGTCCAGCCAACCTGCATTGCGTGCGGTAGAGCTGATGGTGTCGTCGAGATCCAGCTCATCGGCCGCGCCAGTGCGAGCAAACTTCCGCAGGCGCCGCATGGCCACTTTGATGTTGCGCGTACCCAGCTGTACGCTATCGTCCAGATTTTTGAAATCGCGCTTATCCCAGACTTTTACGGCTTTCTTATTGCGGCCGTTGGGCCCCACCCGGATGCCTTCGGGGTGATAGCCCTCTTGCCCAAAGGGCGAGGTGCCACCGGTGCCAACCCATTTGTTGCCTCCCTCGTGCCGCTCCTTCTGCTCCTCGAGGCGCTTCTTGAATTCCTCGATCAGTTTTTCCAATCCACCCAGAGATTCGATCTTGGCCTTTTCCTCATCCGTGAGGTTTTTCATAAATTCCAAGCGCAACCAATCATCGGGAATCAGCGCCTCGATAATATCGTCCAGGCCCTCCAGCTCCTTGAAATGCAGTCCGAATGCGCGATCGAAACGATCGAAGTATTTCTCGTCCTTGACCATGCAGGTACGGCTGAAGTAATAGAAGTCATCCATGTCGGCGAATGCGATATGCCGCTTGAGACCTTCCATCAGGTCAAGCAGCTCCCGCGTGGTCACGGGCACACCCGCATCCCTGAGTCCCTGAAAGAAGTTTATCAGCATGTGAGCTCCACCGTGGGGCCGCCCTTGTCTGCTAGCGCGTTTCGCGACGATGCATGAACGCCAGGCGCTCCAGCAGATGCACGTCCTGTTCGTTCTTCAGCAGCGCGCCATACAGCGGCGGAATGGCTTTGCTGTGATCCCTGTTCTTGAGAATTTCGTCCGGAATATCATCGGCCATTAATAACTTGAGCCAATCAATGAGCTCGGAGGTTGATGGCTTCTTCTTAAGTCCTGGAATCGAGCGCACATCGAAAAAAACTTCCATCGCTTCCTGCACCAGATCATTGGCGATGTTGGGATAGTGAACGCTGATAATCTCACGCATGGTAGTGCGGTCGGGGAAGTTGATAAAATGGAAGAAGCAACGACGCAGGAAGGCGTCGGGCAGTTCCTTTTCGTTGTTACTGGTGATAATAATAATAGGTCGACGCTTCGCTTTAATCGTCTCACCCGTCTCGTAGACGAAGAACTCCATGCGATCCAGCTCCACCAACAAATCGTTGGGGAACTCGATATCCGCTTTGTCCACCTCGTCAATCAGCAGCACGACCTGCTCATCGGAGTCAAACGCCTCCCACAGTTTGCCGCGCTTGATGTAGTTGGCAATATCGGTAACTTTTTTGTCCCCGAGCTGGGAATCCCTGAGGCGCGAGACCGCATCATATTCATAGAGGCCCTGCTGGGCCTTGGTGGTCGACTTGATATGCCACTGGATCAGGCGCTTACCCAGACCCAACGCCACTTCCTCAGCCAACATCGTTTTACCGGTACCCGGCTCCCCCTTGATCAGCAGGGGCCTCTCCAGCGTAACCGCAGCATTAACTGCCATCCGCAAATCGTCGGTGGCGACATAACGCTCTGTGCCTTCAAATTTCATATTGCGTATCACTCTGTCTCGTTTCGAAAGGCGATCAGGTTACAGATTGACGGCGGGCATATCAATACTGTGGGGCAAGCTACGCCGCTTGGCTGGGTATCTATGACCTTTTTTGCTGGAACTCCGGTCAGGCTCTGACGCGCGGCTTTACCAGGGGCTTTGCGCTTGGTGTCGGCCTGGCAGGTCGGGTCTTGTGAACCCTGCGGCGGCGAAAAATCGTCATACTCAGCAGCAGTGCAATGATGACCGCTCCTCCCGCCATGAAAATCAGGGGACGCAAAGCGTGGCGCGCACTGTCTACACCCGTGGTCATAAACTGAAAGGCCGCCACGATCAGGGCTGGTGCCATAGTTTGTATACCCGCCTTTGGATAGGCTGGCGTTAACAATAGCGCAGCCATCAGCAGTACCACCAGAGTCACCCAGCCGGCGCGCCAGTGGCGACCCAGCCACCAGCCGAGATACGCAATAAACACCGTCGCTGAACCAATGTATATACACATCGCCTGCACGTATGCACTGTTGTTTAACACAATTTCGCTCCTATTCGACCCAATGCACAATATGCTCGTCGTAGCCGTCGGGATGAACATATTCGTCGGAAATGGTACGGCCTCGTATCGACACACCCTCCCGGTGTACGGAGTCCCTGGTGCCGCTCATCAGGGGGTGCCAATGAGGCAGTTGCTGGTCTTGGGCGCGCAGGCGATAGGCGCAGGTACTGGGTAGCCAATCGAGATGCTTCCAATCTGCCGCACGCAAGTCAATACAATCTTCCACCAACTTCAAGCGGTTGGCATAATCTGTGCAGCGACAGCTTTTCTTATGCAGCAGACGACAGCTGACTTTGGTGTAAAAAACCTCACCGCTGACTTCATCCTCCAATTTATGCAAACAGCATTTCGCACAACCGTCACACAAGGCTTCCCATTGCGTACTGCTGAGCTCTGCCAGCGATTTTTCGTGCCACCAGTCAGCCACTCGCACCATCCCGCGCCAACAGTTCAGTCGCAGTAGGTGGCATCTGCAGATAGAATCCCTGAGTCTCAATGCTTGCCAGTACCGTTACGGCGTCCGCTCTGGCCAACTTGTGCTGAGGGGTGAGCTGCAACATCATAACGGGGGCTGGCTCACCAAACTGTTCCAATAATGCTCCCGGTACATCCTTCAGGCCTTTGGCCTTATCGACATACAAGTACATTTCTTGTTTGCACGAACTTCTGAATATCTGGCATAGCACGCTCATCCGCTATGTCGCCCGAGGGACTGCCGCAGTTGCGCAAGGACTGCATCTTTGCGCCATCCCAGCCAGTGGATCGGCAGTTGTAAGTGCTCGCCGGATGCTTCGCGCAGCAACAGCTCATAGTCCTTGCTATGCACCAATACCTCTGGTGCCACTGCAAGCGTGGCCGCTATATCACGAACTTGCTCCTTGAGCTTCTTTACCTGCTCGCGCTGAGCAGCACCGAGCGGAGCCGGTAATGCGGGAGGCATTTCTGAGTCGGGCAGCTCGCGCTGCGCTGCTAACAGACCCAGCAATTCCTCCCCATAACGCCTCACCACGGGAACTGGCAAACCGACATTATCGCGCAGAGCTGTGAGAGTTTGTGGCGCGTGCAGGGCCAACTGCAAACAGGCCTGGTCATCGATAATCCAGGAGCGCGGTTTGTCCCTGCTTCTAGCGGTGTCTTCACGCCAGCGGCATACGGCCACCAAGTTGCCAAGCTGCCTGGGATCTAACTTCCAGGCCATCTTAATACGTTTGTGGAAGTCATTAACTGTGGTACCCAGGGCACTGGTTGCGTCCCGACCATCTGCCAACACCCACTGCAGCTTGTCCTGGCGCACACACTGCGTGTTGAGTTCGCGCCACACAGCCAGCAACCAGGTCACGTCCAGCCCCGCGTACTCACACTGGGACTCAGTGAGTGGTCGCTGTAACCAATCGGAGCAAGTCTCCCCTTTCGGCAGGTCAATGGCACAGATTTCCTGAACCAGAGCCCTATAGCCCAGACCAAATCCAAGATTGAGTAACGCCGCGGCCCGCTGCGTGTCGAACAAGGGTTGCGGCAGCACGCCCAGCCACCGCTGGAATACTTCGAGATCTTCGCTGCCTGAGTGCAGGACCTTGAGCACCACAGGATTTTCCAGCAGTGCCGCCAGGGGTGCCGGGTCATGAATGCGCAGGGGGTCAATGAGCCAGGCTTTCTCGCCCACTGCGTGCTCCGTCACAAAACACAGTTGTACCAGCGCGACCTCCGGATAAAAGGTGTTGCGTCGCATAAACTCGGTATCGACGATCACCACTTCACAGTGCGCCGCCGCCGCCATTAACGCCTGCAGGTCCTCGTCTGACTCGATGAGTTGCCACTGCATAGGTCAGTCCACCGGCCGTCGACCCGACAGGGCATGCGCAAGGGTGGAGCCATCCACAAACTCCAGTTCACCACCCAGCGGTACCCCGTGGGCGATGCGTGAAACCCTCACGCCTACCGGCTGCAGCATGTCGGAAAGATAATAGGCCGTGGCCTCCCCTTCTACCGTGGGGTTGGTGGCAAGGATAACTTCCTCGATACCTTCGTCTATGACCCGCTGTTGAAAATTCTCCAGGCCGATCTCCGCAGGGCCGATCCCATCAATAGGCGACAGGTGTCCCATCAGAACAAAGTACAAGCCGCGAAAACTCGCACTCTGCTCTATGGCAAGCACATCGGCGGGCGTCTCTACAACACAGACCACGGTGGTATCACGCTTGGGATCCGAGCAGATTTCACACACGGCAAGCTCAGTAAAATTACGACAGAGACTGCAATGACCCACTTTCTCCATTGCCTCGCGCAGTGCAGACGCCAGTGCCAAGGCACCCTGCCGATCTCGTTCCAGTAGGTGCAGGGTCATACGCTGGGCAGATTTGGGTCCAACGCTTGGCAAGCAACGCAGCGCATCGATCAAATTCTGGAGTGAGGGACTAAACTTCATGGCGTAGGCGACATCTGCTCACAATGGAAGTGTGAAACCAGGGGGCAGGTTGAACCCCGAGGCTAGGCCGGACATTGCGTCTCGATTGCGGGCTTCAATCTTGCGCACCGCATCGTTAACGGCGGCCGCCAATAAATCTTCTAACACTTCCTTCTCCTCAGAAAACACAGCAGCGTCGATAGACACACGTTTGACATCGTGTCGGCCGGTCATAACCACCGAAACCAGCCCAGCGCCGGCCTCGCCCCGCACCTCAGCCTTGGCCATTTCTTCCTGCGCCTTCTGGAGCTCGGCCTGCATCTTTTGTGCCTGCTGCATCAGGTCGGTCATACTACCTTTCATCGGGTTACCTCCATTCGCTCAAACATCCGTGGGAAGAATGGACGAGCGATCCAGTTCACCATCGAAACGCGCAATCAATGACTGCAACTGCGGATCCCCCTCTATGGCAATGACCGCCTCTGCCTGTCGTTTTTCAGCCAGTCGCACCAAGCGCATCGCGGGGGTTTCTCCACTCAGCTTGCCCAGATCGATCGACACCGACACTGGATGTCCGAAATAATTTCCCAGTGCCAGGCGCAGTTTTTCGCCATGACTAGTATTGAACAGTGCTGCATGCGCTTCATCCAGCACAAACCGCAGCTGATCACCCGCGCGGTCGCGCAATTCACTGTGCGCGGCAATGTTATAGACAATACCCTTAAGACCCAGCAACTCCAGAAGTTGATGCCAGCTGTCCGAACCAAGGTCGTCCAAGGCAAACTGCCCTGCGGTCATTTTTGTCGAGCCAGCCGGGTCCGGCATTTCTCCCGGTGTTGGTTCGGCGCTTACCCTTGGGTACTTGGCAGCGGCAGTACCAGGTACCTCAGGAGACTTTTTTGCGGGAGCGCCGCCCTCCCCGGCAGCGACCTGGGACGACACTACGCTGTGCAGATCTTCTTCTCGCAGGTTGTCATCGATTACCGCGACGGGTCGAAACGACACCATACGAAGGAGTACCATTTCAAAGCCCCGGCGCGCGTCGGGTGACAGTGCAATATCACGCTTGCCATTGAGTGCCACCTGATAAAAGAGCTGCGCGTCCTCGGCACAGATGGAGCGAGCGATCTGCGCGACCCGCTCAGCATCACCCCAGCTATTGTCTATGGCATCGGGGACAATCTGGGCAGTAGCCACGCGATGAATCAAGGAAAGCAACTCGTCGAGGCTACCCTCAAAATCCGGTGCGTATTCTGCCATGCGTTGCACAATACTGAGCACCAAGGCAGGCTCATCTGCGCTGACGGCTTCCAGCAACTCGTAGACATAACCCAGATCGACACTGCCGAGCATGCTGCGCACGTCTGCTTCACTGACCTTACCAGAGCCAAAAGCAATCGCTTGATCGGTCAGGCTTAATGCGTCGCGCATACTGCCGGTGGCAGCGCGTCCTAACAGCCACAGCGCGGGCTCCTCGTAACTCACCATTTCCTGTTCCAGCACCATGCCCAAATGCCCAACAATCTGCTCCGGTGGCATGTGCTTGAGATTGAACTGCAGACAACGGGACAGCACGGTGGCTGGAAGCTTTTGCGGGTCCGTGGTGGCTAGCAAAAACTTCACGTGTGGTGGCGGCTCCTCCAGTGTTTTGAGCAGAGCATTAAAACTGTGGGTGGACAACATGTGTACTTCGTCAATCAGGTAAATCTTGTAGCGTGAACGGGTGGGCGCGTACTGCACGTTGTCCAGTAACTCGCGCGTATCTTCCACCTTGGTACGCGACGCCGCATCGACTTCGAGCAGGTCCACGCTGCGCCCCTCGGCAATCTCCAGGCAGGAAGAGCACGTGCCACAGGGCTGGGAGCTGACGCCGGCCTCACAGTTGAGGCATTTGGCGAGTATGCGGGCTATAGTGGTTTTGCCCACGCCTCGGGTGCCCGTGAACAAATAGGCGTGATGTAACCGATCATGGTCCAGTGCGTTGACCAGTGCTTTTAACACATGCTCCTGACCCACCATTTCCAGGAAGATCTTTGGTCGCCACTTGCGTGCTAGTACCTGGTAGGACATCCCTGAGTGCCTTACTACCTAAAAAGAGGAAACAGGATACACCAGCGCTGGAGTGACAGAAACAGCAGGGCTGGAAGAAGTTGGAATTGGAGGCGACCCAGACAGCCACACCCCGGCACACGAGTCGGTAACTACCGTTGCTCCCTTCCGGGCCTGGCGGGGTTTGCTACCTATCATTGCGAGG
>JANNXP010000053.1:0-35134 GCA_031409615.1 Haliea sp.
GATCAGTTCGGATTGTCATGCCGGCGCTCTGCCGGAAGGCTACAAGCCCTACATGCCGAAAGAATTTCACGCCGCCGCCGATACCTGGTGGTTGCAGTACGCGCGCGAAATGATGAAGCGCATGGGCACATTTTTTGACCAGGAAGCCGCGCAGGAATTCAACAGCCGCTCGGGCGACGAGGGTGCGGGGCGCATGGACCCAACGGCCGCATCCAAGGCTGCACGTGCCACCGACACCGAACTGTGGGATTACCTGTGTGATCCCGACAGCATGATTGCGCCGCGTCGTGGCGAGTACGACCCCGACATTCGACTCGGCGAACTGGAAGCAGATGGCCTGGCCGGGGAAGTGATTTTTCCCCAAATGGCACCTTTTGGTGCGGGCCTGATGCAGTACCGTCACGATGTCACGCAGGCACAAAGCCTGGCGGGCAATCGCGCCTACAATCACTGGCTGGCCAACCTGTGCAGCAAGAATCCGGGGCGCCATGCCGGCGTCGCCATTATCAACGTGGACGATATTCAGGTGACAGTGAATGAGATCCGCGAGGCGCACCGTATGGGCCTGTTTGGCGGCGTACTGTTGCCGACCAGTACCGGTCACAATCCCTTCTATCACGACTACCAACGTTACGCGCCGCTGTGGCGTGTGTGTGAAGAGCTGAATATGCCGCTCCATACGCATTCCGGTTGGTCGCCGGATTACGGCGATGTGCCCTGCGCTACCATGATGTTTATCAGCGAAGTGGATATGTGGGCGCATCGCCCTTTTTATGCACTGCTGTGGTCCGGTGTGTTTGAAAAGCACCCGAAATTGAAACTGGTATTCACCGAGACCGGCTGCGGCTGGATACTGGAAACCCTGCGCGTACTCAAGTTTAAAATCGACAACCCCATCTTCGCCCACTTCACCAAAGACCTGTCCCTCACGCCCCAGGAGTACTTCCAGCGCAACTGTTTTATCGGTGCCTCCTTCCTCGCGCCCCACGAAATTGGCAGCCGTCATAAAATCGGGGTCGACAAATTGATGTGGGGATCAGACTACCCGCACATGGAAGGCACTTGGCCTAACACGATGCAGAAACTGCGCGAGACCTTTCACGATGTGGACGAGCATGAAATTCGTGACATGCTTGGCGCAACCGCGATCGATGTATTTGGCTTCGACCGCACCTTGATGCAGGCAGCGGCCGACCGGATAGGCCCGCAAATCAGTGATATTCAGCAGGCGGTAAACCAGGGGCCGATCTGCGCCACGCGTTAGCGCCCTATGAATGCCAGGACGGACTGACTCCTGGCTGATCCAAACCGCTCTGTTGTTCGTATGCACTGATTGAAAAACTGTAGTGCTAACTGGGCAAATCCACGGAGCGACACCATGAATGTCACTGTCGATACTGACGCACTGCGCGTCGCAGACGAAGGGGCCGCGATGCTGGGACGGGTGCAGTCGCTGCAATCCAAGCTGCGGGCCAACGCCGATCAGGCGCGCAGTGACCGGCGCGTACCCGCCGAAAACATTCAGGCGTTGCAGCAGGCCGGGTTTTTCCTCGCGCTGCAACCGGCCCAGTGGGGAGGCTACGAACTTGATCCCCAGGACTTTTTTCGCATGCAGCTGGCCATTGCGCAAAGCTGCATGTCGACCGCCTGGGCCAGCGGAATTATCGCGGTGCATGCCTTTCAGATCGCGCTAATGGATCCACGTGCCCAGCAGGACGTGTGGGGGGACAGTATCCATACCCGCATATCGTCTGCCTATGCGCCCATGGGCAAGGTGGAACCGGTCGCAGGCGGTTTCCATTTCAGTGGTCGCTGGGGCTGGAGCAGCGGCTGCGATCACTGCAGCTGGGCACTGTTAGGCGGTTTACTGCCCGACGGCACCTACCGCACATTTCTGGTTCCCCGCAGCGACTACCGTATTGAAGACACCTGGCACTCGATGGGACTGCAGGGTACCGGCTCCAATGATATCGTGGTGGAAGGCGCGTTCGTGCCCGACTACCGCACGCACAAGCAGTCCGATGGATTCCTGGGCACCAATCCCGGCGTGGATCAAGGTAGCGCCCACCTCTATCACCTGCCCTGGGCACAGTTGTTCATCCGCGTAGTATCCACACCCGCCATTGGCGCCGCCAGCCACGCGCTTGCGCTGTATAGCGACATGGTCAAAGGCAAAGCCAGCGGCGATGTGACCAAGCTGGCTCAGGACACCAGCACCCAGATGCGTATTGCCGAGGCGCGCAATACCATTGCGGAAATGACCACTGTGTTGCTGGCCAACTTCGATACCATGATGGATACCTTGCGCGCCGGGAAGACAATCGCCCTGGAGGATCGCATCCTCTACCGCTACCAGGCGTCGCTGGTCATAGAAAAATCAATGGCAGTGGTTGATTCATTGTTTTCGTCGGCAGGAGGGTCTTCTGTCTTTCGTGGCAGTGCTATCCAGCAATGCTTTTTGGATATCCACACGGCGCGCGCGCACGTCGCCAACAATCCTACAGCGTTCGCCCGCAACCTCGGGGCCGTTGCCCTGGGCGCTGACAACGCGGATTTCTTTGTCTAATGGCAGGAGCAGGGGCGAGTTCTGTGGTCGACTCACCCGTTGATCAGGGTGTGGGCGCAACAGTGGATCAGTCGCTTTGGCGCTGTCAGTAACGGCTATGCTGTCCTTATGCCAATGATCCGGAACCTGCCGACTCCCGTATTACTGGCAACCTGACCACTGCGGCCGGGCCTCCCACCCTATTGAGGAAAACGCCCATGTCTGCCAGCTTTCCCAAGCTTGAGCAAAAAATGTTCCGCAGCCTCAACGCGGTGGTGGAACCTGCGGTACGCAGGGGCTTAGGATCGCCAACACTGGCGCCCGCGGGCCTGATCGTGCTGGAAACGGTAGGGTTCAAGAGTGGCGCCCAGCGACGCACGCCCCTGTGGAGTTTCCGTCTGGGTCGCTACAGAGTCGTCAGCACCGCGCGCGGCGACCGCTCTTTTTGGGTTAAGAATCTGCTGCAACAACCCGCGGTGAGTTATTACCTCGGCGGCAAACGCCGAGACTCATACGCCATCGTGATCGCCACAGGAGCACCCCAGCATAGTGCAGCTGCGCTGTCGCCATTTATGCGCAAGGTGACTGAAGTTTTTGCCCGGTACGCGCGCAGCGGTTGGGCTTTTGCGATCCTCACCCCTGCCAAACCCTGATGCGCGTTCAAAACAGCCGCTAGTGTGGCGAGTACAGCAACTGCAATACCGTCTTTTTCAGATGCCCCGTGTACACCCCGGTGTCAAATCCGGCAGGCTCCAGCACGGTCTCTATCAGGATGCCGGTTAGCATGCAGTGCACTATGTAAATACACTGTTGCAGGCGCTGGTTACTGGCTGCACTGTCGTGAAAGATGCGACGTCCAAGGGCCAGGTGCTCAGCCTTGCTGCGACTGATCGCTAACGCATCAGTGGCACTGCCGTACGCACGACCGGCCAGCAGAATCTCTATCGTGGCCATGTACTCGGCGCCGCGGTAGTGCTCCCAGGCGACATCGACGTACTTTGCCACCCGGGCCTTGGGTGTACCGCTGACGAATCGGGCATCTGCGAGACTGTGCTGAAACGTTCGATGAGAGCGTTCCAGTACTTCCCCAAGTATTTCCTCTTTGCCCCCGAAATGGTGCTGTACCGCCCCCCAGGTCACGCCAGCGCGCTTCGCGATCTCGGTGGAACTTGCCGCCGCGTAACCCTTTTCCCGAATAAGACCGATGACGGCACTGACAATTTTGTCCTTGGTCGCCTTGCTCTTGGCCGCCTGCAGACCGGATACTTCAACGGCTAAAGGCTCACTTCGTGTTGCCACAATCCACCCCTGATGATGTTGGTTTCCGTCTTCGATAGCTGAGGATACACGGGTCAGACGGCCGCAAAATCAGCGCCGGCATAATTTCACCATAGCTATCAGGGGGCGCCGTCAGCTCGAAGTCGTACTGGTGCAGCAGTGTGCACAGAATGGCTTTTACCTGCAGGATCGCGAAGCCATTACCGATGCACTTGTGGCGCCCGCCGCCAAAAGGTATTTCGACAAACGGGTTGGGCGGCGCGGGCCGCTGGGGATCAAACACGTCGGGCATTGGGAAGTACTCGGGTAACTTGTGACTGATGTGCGGGCACACCATGATATTGCTACCGGCCGCCACCGTGTAATCCTTGTAGTGCCAGTCAAACATCACCCGACGGGTAATGGCATTGAGTGGCGGGTGCAGGCGCAGCGCTTCGCGGATGAAACCGTCCAGCAGCGGTATCTCGCGCAAACCCTTGAGGGTGAGCTCCTGGGTATCCTCGAACAACCCGTCCACCTCGGCGTACAGCCGCGCCTTGTACTGCGGGTTTCTGGCGATCTCCAGCAGGGTCCAGGCGGTGGTGTTGGAGCTGGTGTGGTGCCCGGCGAACATGAACCAGATCACCATGCCGGTGATTTCGTGATCGGTCAGTTTGCGCCCGTCACTGTAGGTCGAGTCCATATAGACCTGCAGCATATCGTGTTCCCAGCCGCCGGACTGACGACGCTGCTCGACGCGCTCGCCGATAAGTTCCTCGAGTCGCGCCCGCGCTGCGTCCGTGGCGCGAGATCTCTCGGTATCCTGGAAGGGATTGCTGATGGAAGACGGGGCGAGTCCATCCTCTAAAGCGTGATAGAGTTCGGCGAACTCCTCCGTTAGCTGACGGCGAAATTCGCCGCCCAACAGACAGTGCGTGGACGTCTTCAGCGTCAGCCGGGTAAACGCGTCGTAGATATCCAGTTCGCCCGCCTCTGCCCACTCCTGCAGCAACGCCTCGGTCTCCTGCTCCACCACGGCCGCATAGTTCACCATACGGTCATGCTTTAGCCCCTGTACCTGCATCTTCAGTTGCTGCCGCTCGATAGCCGGGGGGGCGCCGTACTGGATACCCTCGCCGAACACCGGCACCATCATCTGGTAGGCCTGTGCCGCAGAAAGCTGTTCATCAGACGCGCGGAAAAAGGCCTCATGCGCCTGCGGGCCGACCAGCAGCACTGTGCGCAACCCGCCGAGATCAAATTCACTGACCTCGCCGCACTCAGCATACGCCCTGTGCAGGAACTCCAGTGGCATCGTGTTGAATTCCTGCAAATGGCCTGTCGTCGGCGCCGCGCCGCTCACAAAAGGGACTACCGTATTCATTCCTCGGCCTTTATTCCAATTGAAAAACATTTGTGATTAAATGTTTTTTTTGATGCCGAGTCAATCCGGGCAGGCACTATCAGCCGCTATCTGCGCGGCCAACACAAACAGGCATCAACCCACATCAATCAATATCAATATCAACAGCAGCCGTTTCCAGGAACTCATTCATGACGATGCAAGATTACAGCGGTCCACTGCGCGACGATTTCCAGTGGCAGGACCTGGAGAAAAAAACCATGGCGCGGTTTGCGCGTGAGGTGATGCTGTGCAACCAGATTCACGACCGGGCCCTATTACCGCTGGTAGCGGGCCGCTGGGGAGCGCCGGCCATGACCACACAGGCCATCAATGAGTGGATGGGTTCCAGCCCGGTCTACAATTCCCGCATTCGCGCGCTGCATCGCATTGAAGGCGACGGTGTGGACGTGATCATGAAGGGTTTCCAGCTGGATATCGGCGCGCCGCATATGTGGCTCAAGTTTCACTACGACGTGAAGTCACACGACCAGGGCTTCTTCTGGCTGACCTCGTGCGGCGCCTACAACGGCGTGCGCGGCATGACCGGCGGCAACCAGGAAGCGGAAACCCAGATCTGTGTGCACATGGAGGATCCAACCTTCGACGCCACCGTTATGGCTGTGAATCGCGGCGCACGTTGCACGCCAATCTATCGGCCGCCACACGGCGGGGATATTCCTGCCGCCGGTCCCTGCCGCTGGGAGGTCTCCATCTGCGACCACATCGGTCTGGTGGAAGAAAACCCCCAGACCGCGATGATCGAGAGTACCCGTGCAGGGCGGTTTAGCTTCACCGTGCCCACCCCGACCCATGACGGGCTGACGGATTATTCCGGCCCCTTCAAGTGCGACTTCCGCCTGGAGGATCTCGCCACCTCCATGCTACTCGTCCAACTCAAGGAGTTCGCGCTGGATGTGCACCTGCTGCAACGCTCCTCCTACCTGAGCGTTGAGCGCAACTTCGGTGACGATGCCGTTATGGAGCTGATAGCAGAACACTGCAGCGGCATGGCGCCCATCTACCACGCGCGCATCCGCCGCCTGTTTGGTATTGAAGGCGATGATATGAGCGCGATACTGAAGTTGCTGCAGCTGGATCATCACTTCGTACCCGAGTACGTAAAGACCGGTGTGGCGTTGATCGACGAACGACACGGGCGCTTCTGGATTGAAGCGTGTGATGCGATCGATGATGGCAGCACCAGCGGCATTCTGACCGGATTATGGCGGGGCAAGGTCACCGGACTTGAGCAGATCGTACAGGATATCAATCCCCGGGCGGTGGTGACCACCTGCGACCCACAAGGCAAGCAGCGATTCGTATACGATATACGCATCGATCCGCTGAGAGCGCCCGTCCCGGTTTCATCGATGAGTGAAATCGTGGGTGCGTTTGGTTTGCTGGAAGTGGATCTGTCTGAACATATCTATAACTACTAGCACCATAGCTACTAGCAACATAAGCACGAGAACTGAGCGCAAATCGTGACGCACGACCAAGCCCACACCACAAAGCACACCTTCTGCCGCATCTGTGAAGCCGCATGCGGGCTGACCGTCGATCTCGATGCACAGGGCGCAGTGGTCGAGATAGCGCCCAATGAGCAGCACATTGCCAGCACGGGCTATGCCTGCATCAAGGGTTTGAAGGCACACGAGTTCAGGGATTCACCCGACCGTATTACGCAGCCCATGAAACGCGTCAATGGGCAGCTGCAAGCGATTAGTTGGGAACAAGCCCTGGCGGAGATCGGCGGTACGCTCAAGCGACTGCAAGCGGACTACGGCGGCGACTCCATTGGCCTGTACCTGGGAAACCCCATCAGTATGAGTTTCATTCCTCCGATAATGGCTGCCGGGTTCGTAACAGCATTCGGTTCCAGCAAGCTGTATCACACGGGATCGCAGGACTGTAACAACAAATTTGTCGTGGCCGAACGCATGTATGGCTGCGCCCAAATTCAGCCCTTCCCGGATATCGACCATACCGGTTTTATGATTGCGATAGGCTCCAACCCGGTCATTTCCAAGATGTCCTTCATCAGCATGCCGCATTCGGGCAGGCGCTTCAAAGCCCTGATCGCGCGCGGCGGCAGGGTGATTTGGCTGAACCCCAGGCGCACGGAGACCGCCAAACAGGTGGGTGAACACCACTTTATCCGCCCCGATACTGACGTATTCTTTATGCTCGCGTTTTTGCACGCGCTGATCGAGACAGGCCGCGTCAACGAGAAGCGTGTGAACAGGACGATGACCGGCTGGGACACCCTCAAGAACTTGGTCACACCCTGGAGTCCAGAGCGGCTCGCGCCCGTCACCGGTGTCCCCGCGACAACCTTGCGTGAGTGGGTCGGCCACTACGTCGCAGCCAAAGGGGCGGCACTCTACAGTTCCACCGGTGTAAACCAGGGCAGTCACGGCAGTCTGGCGTTCTGGTTACAGGAAGTGATCAATGCGGTCAGCGGCAACCTCGACCGGCGCGGTGGCACGCTGGTCGGCACAGGAATAGTGGATGTCAGCAAGTACAACCGTTTCGATCCCCACAAGCCGCTGGAGACCTTCAGGCTTGGGAACATCCCGCTGGTCATGGGTGCCGTGCCGGCAGGCGTATTGGCCGACGACATCCTGACGCCAGGGGCCGGACAATTGAAGGCCCTGGTGGTGACCGCTGGCAATCCGCTGCTGACCTGCCCGAACAGTCGCAGGCTCTCCGCGGCCTTCAGCCAGCTGGAACTATTGGTCGCCATCGACATTCAGGAAAGCGAGACCGCGCGCTACGCCGATTATCTTCTGCCCGGCAGTCACTGGCTGGAGCGCGCGGACTTTCCGTTCACGTTCAACACCCTGATGGGCACCACGCCCATCCCGTATCACCAGTACACGGACCCGGTGCTGCCACTGAAGGGCAATGCCCAACAGGAAACCTGGATCCTCCTGGAACTCTGTCGCCACGCGGGTGTCGCCATGGCAGGCTCAAAAGTATTGCAGGGGCTGTTCGCACTGGGGCGACTACTTAAAAAAATTCCGCTTTTGGGCCGGGCTCTGCCCGAACACACGCAATGTATATTGGGAGTGATTAACCGGGTATCCGGGCATGGCAGCCTGCGGCGCATGCGCCACGCCATCAACGGTGTGGCGCGACCCGCCATCATGCCCGGCAGCTTTATCGGCCAGCGTGTCATGACCCCGGACGGCAAGATCAACCTGGCACCGCAGGAATTCTGTGCGCAGATCCCCACACTGGAAGAGGACTTTACCCGCGAACTCGAAGGAGCAGGCAAACTGAAACTGATCAGCAAGCGGGAGCGCTTCAGCCACAACACGTGGACGCATAATCACGCCAGTTTTGTGCAGGGCAAGAATGATCGGAACTATCTCAACATCAATACCCATGACGCACTGGCCAGGGATTTACAGAGCGGGCAGTGGGTCATGCTTTCAAACCAGCAGGGTGAGATCCGCGTCCAGTTGGCGGTAACGGATGATATGATGCCCGGCGCCGTAGCACTGTGCCATGGCTGGGGTCATCAACAGGTATCGAGCTTAAGCATCGCCAGCCGCACCGAGGGTACCAACGTCAATATTCTGGCCCGAGACGGCCTGGGCAGTCTGGAGCCGCTGTCCGGTATGGCGCAGCTCAACGGCATCATCGTCGACGTCAGCGCAATCCAGGGTCACTAAGGGGAGACAGGTGTGAACATCGATTTTAACGACAAGGTGTATCTCGTTACCGGGGGCGCGTCCGGGATCGGCGCGGCGGTCGTGCACTACCTGGCACAACACCGTGGCATGGCCGTCATTGCCGACATCAATGACGACGCCGGCGCGGCACTGGTGGCACAGTACCCGCAGCAGCTGCGCTACCTCCACACTGACGTGACACAATTGGCGCAGCTGGAAGCAGCCTGTGAGCTGGCCGCGAACACATTTGGCGGACTGGACGGCGCAGTCAACAGCGCCGGCATCGGCAGCCTGGGAACGGTAGCTGACATGCCAGTGGAAGAATGGCATAAGGTCATCAACATTGACCTGCACGGCGTCTTCCACGCCTGCCGCGCCGCCATACCGCTGCTGCGCCAACGCGGCGGCGGCAGCATTGTGAACATCGCCTCGTTAAGCGGCCTACGCGCGGACTACGGCTTTGCCGCCTATAACGCTGCCAAGGCCGCCGTCATCAACCTCACCCGTACCCTCGGCCTGGACCACGCCCACGAACATATTCGCGCCACTGCGGTTTGCCCGGGCTATATCGCGACACCGCTGACCGCCGCTGCGGGATCTATCGATGCGATCCACGAAGACTGGTTACAGCGCATTCCCCTGCAGCGTGCCGGGACCGCTGAAGAGGTTGCGCAGTTGGTAGTCTTTTTATTGTCGCCGGCAGCCAGCTACATCACCGGCACCGAGATCGTGATCGATGGCGGCTTGGGCAGCAGCAACAACCAGCCGAATATTCCGGGCATTTTTGCGGCGATGTGAAAAGAGGCAGTATGTCGTAATGTGAGCTCTTCGATTAGCTGATCTGAATTTTGCCAGCCTCCGTATACAGAACACACTGTCTAACTCGGAGAAAAATTTATGCGCCTTAATACAGGAATATTGGTGGTCTCACTATTATTTGCTTCCTTCGCTACCCAAGCAGTAGAGCCCCCGCAACTCGAAAAATTGAAGACAGGAATACTGCCATCAGGGGGATTCTATACCGTCTATGCTGTCGCCTGCGACGATGAATCAACGTCCCATATCGTCAGCTCTAACAGAAAGACGCGCTGGTGCACCCAATCTGGCGAGCAGTTAAACTGCCACCGCCGGTTGCAAGCCGCGTCGCTCATGGCATGTCCTGGCATCGATGTCGCCGATGCAGCGCCGACACCGCTAGCCCAGTAGGACACACGTTAACCACTGCACACACAGTGGGCTTCGTTGCCACAGATCATCACCCTTCGTTAAAATGGAAATAGGAGTTTACAATGGCCGGTTCTTTGAAAAAAGTAATGCAGGGCGCTGAAGAAGGTCTACTTCTTCTACAGGTTCTTGCAGACAACGGGTTCGATTCAGTGCTGGTGACGGACGCATCGCCCGCCAGCAAAATCATTTATGCCAACAAGGCGTTCAAGAAGCTAACCGGGCATGCCCCCGCTTCTGTGATAGGCAAGTCCCCCCGCATTCTCCAGGGACCTGGCACGGACGCAAAAGTAATTGCACGGCTTACCGGAGCACTTAAGTCTGGCCAGGTATTTGAGGGCAAGGCCATCAATTACAAGAAAGACAGGACACCTTTCATCATGCACTGGCGCGTGCTTCCTATAAAGGCTGGAAAGAAGATTATCGCTTGGGTCGCCATCCAGCGAGAGGCTTCTACTGTCTAAAGTTCGCTGAGCATGTCCTAACCACAACCGCTTCACGTCACGAGGTAACAGGGCCACGTTGGCGGCAGTGGCCTTTAACTCACATTTCTTTTCACCATGGGGCATACGGTCGTGCACCCACCGCCCACCGCAAACTGTCCCGTCGGACGGGCCGCTACCTCGCCAAGCAGCCAAGCCATCACGTCGGCCACCTAGTATCCGCAAAACACATCGACAAATCCGAGCGCAGGGGCTGCAAGCCACGGTAGATGCCAATCTCGCGGCGGCACAAGGGGCAAGAACCGTCGTACAGCACGGTCAACTGCGGTCGTTCTCTGGGGGGCCCGTTACAGGCTCGGTCGCCATGCAGTCACCTCGTTGACGGCCAGCAGGTCAGCGGTCGCGTGAGGCGCGGGTCCACCATTGCGAGAAGGAGTCGCAGCTTCGATCGACGGGCGGGAACAGCGCGGGCGCGACCACGCACGTTGCCCAGCGCGCCAGCCATGGCGCGAGGTGGGGCTCGTCGATGCTGCGCACACTGCGGGCGTCTTTCAAGGCGGCGCCGATGGCGGCGGCTCCACCATACCAGCGCTCAGCCGCGAGTTCGGTCATCCGGCTACCGACGAAATGCCAGCGCTTTTCGCTCCACGGCCAGGTGCGATGAAAGTCGGCTATGAAGACTCCGATCACCAACGTATCGTCCGACAGTGCGCTCGGCAGTTCACCCAGGCTCCAGGGGTGCACCAGCCAGACGTCGCGGCCCTTTGCGGCAGCGACATCGGGGACCGTCAAGCCAAGTTCGTCGGGCGGTTCGCCGGTTAAGCGTGGTTCGTTCACAGACGGGCTGTCGAACAGTGCGCGGGGTTCGCCTCGACCCTGCAGCGCTGCCTGGCGCGCCATGCGGTCCAGCGCCTCATAGGACGTGTCGATCACACTGCCTGGGCTGTGCCACGACGCGGGTGCATAGCGGGCCACATTCTCGGCATTGAACAAGTACGGCTTGCTGCTGCCGGTGCCGGCCACCCATTGCCAGCTGAGATGGTTGCTGGCCAGGTCGCCATCGAGCAGGTGGCCGTACAGCCAATCGGCAGCGACGCGCCAATATACCTTGCGCACGTGCACCACGTAGCTGGCCAGCCACATGCGTGCATGATTGTGCAGTGTGCCAGTGGCATACAGTGCGCGCACGGCTTGGTCCACGACAGGCACCCCGGTACAGCCCTGGCGGATGTCGGCAGGTAGTTCGCGGGCATAGGCCGCGTCGGGCAGCGGACCCTCGTGCAGCGAGTGGAGGATGCCCTCGCCGCGATGCTGCCAGACATGGCGGAAGTAGGCGCGCCAGCCGAGCTCGTAGACAAACTTGTGCCGCACGTCCAGCGCATGGCGCGCGGCTACGCCGGCGAGAACATCAGGCAGTGTGACGAAACCGTGCGTGATGTAGGGCGACAGGTTGCTGACGGCCCCGTCTAGCGCGTTGCGCGTGCGTGCGTACGCCGCCGGTCGCACGGCGGCGATGCGCTCTTGTGCCGCCGAGAGCGTGGGCGCGAAGATCTCAGCCATGCTGTTCTATCCCCACTTCGCCACAGCGAATCTCTGGCTTGCGCGATTTTCTTGACCACACATGGGTCGCCTCCTCGGCCACCGCAGGCGCCCCAAGGGTCAGGGGGACTGCCTGCGCACAGATGCCATTAGCGCAGATGCTGCCGTTCACATACTGCGCATACTTCGTCGTGTCGACCGCCGCGGCATCGTGCTTGTAACCCAGCCCGACTGCTCTTTCTACCCTCACTCGGGGATGATTACGGTGTCAATAACATGGATCACACCGTTATCGGCCAGGGTAAGTGCGAAACAACCGTGTCTGCCCAGGGCTTTCAACACAGGTGCTGGATATACGTAACAAAGTGGCATTCTGTATCACTAACAGCGTTTCAAAAGCGATACAAAGCGAATAGTCTGAGCATTGAAGGTATCGACAGATCAGCAGGGGTCACCCGTATTGAAGTCGCGTATCCTACTGCGTTCATGGCATTTGCCCTTACCTCGAGTTTGACGATTATGTCGCCCGCCCATGCCGACGCCTCGTTGCTTGATTTCTCTCGTGTGGAAGTCGTGCGGACGTTCAGGATTGTCAACGATGCAGTAATGGGTGGTGTATCGACTTCGCAACTCAGCCAAACCGTTACCGGCGTGTGATTCAAAGGAGATTTGTCCCTGGAAAATGACGCCGACCTATGTCATGAAGGCTCCGCCGCGTTGAGCGTTTAGCGTAAGACACAGTTCATCATGTGCAGTCCAGCACGACCTTCCCCGCAATGTCGGCATCATCAATCCTGCGGTGCACCGCCACCACGTCATCCAGTGGCACCACATCCGCGATAGCCGGTTTAAGTTTGCCCGCTTTCAAGAGGTCGAACAGCGCCATAACGTCCGCCTTGAATTCGTCCGGCAATTTTTTTCGGCGGGATTGGATATTGTAGAACTGCGACGAGCGGCCATCGGGTAGCAGGCGCCATCCCAGCAGTAACTTGAAGAAACCCAACAACAGCGAGGGAACCCTTTCCTGCCCGGTGGTCAGTTGCAATGCGCCGAAGGCGACCAGCACCCCGCCCTTCTTCACGCACTGGTAAGAACGCGACCAGCTTTTTCCGCCGAGGGTATCGAACACCCTATCGACACCCTCCCCGTTGGTAGCCGCCAGCACCCGCGCCACAAAATCTTCACTGCGATAGTCAATGGGAATACCGCCGAACTGTCGCACCAGATCGTGTTTGCCCGGTGACGCGGTGCCGTACATCGTCAGGCCCATCATGCGGCCAAGCTCCAGCAGTGCCGTGCCCACCGCACCACCGGCGGCGTGCACCAGACACGTTGCTCCGGGCTTGAGTTCCCGGATGCGCGTCAACATCTGGTACGCCGTGGTGTAGGACAGGATCATCGCCACCGCCTCGGCAGGGTTCAAGCCTTCCGGCGCGGGGACCACCGCGCTGGCCTTCACGCACAGATACTGGGTATAGCCGCCGATCACGGGCATATCGGCCACGTGCTGGCCGACCGCCAATTGCGTCACCCCGCTGCCGAGCTTGTCGACGACACCAAACCAGTCGTAGCCGGGAATGAAGGGCGGCTTGTCCTTCACACCAACGTACTGGCCCTGCCTGATGATGGTGTCGGTAAACCCGGTGCCCGCCGTCAGCACCCTGACGCGGATTTCGCCCGCAGCGGGTTCGGGCAATCCGTCGACTGTTTCTACCCGCAGTTTTTCTGGGCCGCCGAAGCCGGTGAGCAGGACGCGTTTATAGCGCACGGGTGTTCTTCGATCTCTGGTGTTTTCTTCGATCTCTGGCATTTTCTCTGATCTCTGCGATTGTCGATAGCAATAAACCTCGTCTACTGCCTACGCAGCGCTGCAGACGGCCATGCCCGTCGAGCGCTACCATGTATAGGCCAATTCCATGCCGTAAACCCGTGGCTCCCCCCAGTTCACTGCACGCGATTGGGTAGAACCAATAAGCGGGAGAGTAGCGGAGGCGGATTGGTTGTTGGTCAGGTTGTTGCCGTAGGCCGTAACCCGGAATTTTTCATCCTGGGAAAGCCAGGTAAGGCGGGCATTGAGCGCGTACACATCAAACTCCATGCCCTTGCCGTCCTGCCACTGACAGCTGGCCCAGTCGAAGCAACCGTTGATGTCCTTTTTGTAGGTTGCATCAACTCTGGGCGTGAACGAGCCATAGTGTGTCTCCCAGAGGTACTGCGCCGCGACGTAGTAAGTCTGGGTCGGCAAGCCCGGCAAATCTTCATCGCTGCGGTCTACGTAACAGCCATCGACGAACGTGCCGGGGCCGACCGTCGCCAGCACACAGTCGGCTGCCGGGAGCTCGCCGGGCACTGCCACTGTAATATCGTCAAATTTTTCGATATTGCCGTGATTGAGCGTCAGATTAAAAGTGATATCGAGATTCGTCACCGGGAGCCACAGGGCCTCCACTTCCAGCCCGGCAATACTGGATTTCTCCGCATTGTTGGTGACCGACGAAATGGTCCCGTTCGTTGGATTTACCCCGATGCCGGTCAACTGGCGATCATCATATTGGGTGTAAAACACGGCAGTATTCAGGCGCAGTGTACTGTCCAATGCATCAACCTTGACGCCGATTTCGTAGTTGGTCGCCTGCTCCGGGTCATACACCGGAATCTGACCGGTCACAAAATCCAGGCTTTCAGACAACCCTCCTGACAGAAAACCCGTGGCGACGGTGAAGTAAGCATTGCCGTTGTCGAGAATGTCACCACCGTCGAACAGGTACTGGATGCTGCCCATCGGGTTCCAGTCATCGTTATCAATTTTCTGTGTCTGGTCATCCCCCAGTACATAACCATGAGCGGGATTGAAACTGCTCGGCCCGTCGGGAAAATTATAGATGGGGCCTGTAATGTTCGTCGCGGTGGCGCCTGTAGACAGATCAGACACATCAGGATCATAGGTGGTTCTGTGCAATTCACGCTCCTCCCAGGTATAGCGAAGACCCAGACTCAATCGCCACACCTCGGTGATGCTCCAGTCTGCCTGGCTGAATGCCGCATAGGATATGTTGTCCGTCAGCAGTGCGGTCGCCTGGCCGAGGTAGGAGCCATAGTTGGGAACCGCGAGCGCGTTAAAGAATGGCCCGCCGACGCCCGCGTTGACACCACCATCGGTTTTTTCCTGAGACGCAAAGAGACCCACGACATAGTCGATTTTTTCATCGAACGCGGAACCGTTCAGTTGCAGTTCCTCGCTATACCAGTCGGTGTTCCTGTTTTCGGTAATAGAACGCCCGAAGTTGGTGCGCGTCTGGAACGGAATCCCTATACCGAAGATGTCATTCGCCTCGCCGGCTTCGATATTGCGCCAGGCAGTGATGCTCTTCAGGCTCAGTACGTCGTTAATTTCCCAGTCTGCCGTGGCGGCCAGCGACGTGGTCTGCGCTTCATATTTGGGCGGCAGCTCATCGGAGAACGGCGTGTAAATCTCATCCTTATCCAATACATTGGAGTCCTGGCAATGCTCCAGGAAGGATTTTCCGGTGGAGGGAATGATAATGGGGTTGTCTTGCAGACCGCTCAGCCAACCCGACCCCGGCACACCCAACGCTGGCTGACACTGCCAGCCCTGGGTCGTTTGATCCACCTTGCCGTAAATGCCGTTGATATCCACCAACAGACGCTCGCCACCGAGCCAGCGCAGTTGCCCCTGCCCACCCCAGCGGTCCACATTGCCAAAATCATCGCCAGAAACGACATCCTCTACGTAGCCGTCGCGTTGTGTGCTGTACACAGAAGCGCGGGAGTACAGGGTTTCATCAACCAGCGGCACGTTTACCGTAAGCTGGCCATCCTGGCGGCCGTAATTGCCGACATCGATCTCGGCATGCCCCTCGAATACCTCGTTGGGTTTATTGGTGGCGTAAATGATCGCACCCCCGGTCGCATTTTTTCCGAACAGAGTACCCTGGGGCCCTCGCACTACCTGTACGCTCTGGATATCGACACTGTCGAGAATCGCGCCATCCGCCCGCGAGACATACACACCGTCCAGATAGATAGCGACGCCACTGTCAAAATTGGCCCCGTTATTGCGCGCTCCAACGCCGCGGATGGTAGGCGCCGCCGCACCCCCGGCCCCGCCGGTGTTAAAGGCGAGGTTGGGCACTACCTCCGCCAGTTTGATGATATCGCGCATGCCCGACTCGTCCAGGTCGGCGCCACTGAGCACGGATACGGCCACCGGCGACTCCTGCAAACTCTCTTCGCGTTTGCGTGCGGTGACGATAACCTCTTCCAAGCCTTCTGCGGCCAATACGGCGACAGGAAAGCTGGTCTCGATCAGCGCCGTGGAGCACAGGGCAGCGAAGACCACGGTCCTTTTGGTACTTTTATTGTGTAATGTTTTCACGGTGTAAGACCTCTGCATCATCCGTGCCCCGGTATCGGGCACCTATTGCTAATGCTCGCGAAACAGTTTCGCGGGCTAAATCCTGGCAACCGCCTCGGCTGCGGTCGTGGTTGCCTTTACGATCAGTCCGAGACCGGTGCAATCGCCAATGGACTGCACAGGTAAACCTGCCGCCTGCAGGGCTGCAGAAAAAGCAGTTTCCGCATGTGGCTCGCCGGTCACAATAATGCTGTCACAGGGGATGGCGTGTTCGCGATCCTGCACTGCGATGATTACGGCGGCGGCTTCAATGCGCCGGATACTGACCGCCGTATTCACGGTTATACGCCAGTGATCCAGAGCGTCCATATGCTCGTGGCGACGTTTTTTCCCCACCTCCGGAATTATTTTCTTTGCCGTGTCTACCACGTGCACGTTGCGGCCCCGCTCCGCCAAAAATTCCGCCAACTCGATCGCTACCAGATCTGACCCAATGATCACCACCGTCTTACCGATGGGCATCCACCAGCGGCTGGCGCGACGCAACAGTCCTGGCGTCATCACCTGCTGCACCAACGGCATCAGCCGCTGCACCAGGACCTGCTGCCACCGTGGCAGACGCCAGGATTCATCGGACTGCAATTCGCCGGCCATGATTTGGCGCAGCAACGCGCCGGTAATGACGCGGGCACGCTCTATACCGGGAATGTCCGAGGCGACGACCACCGCTCCCGTTGCAACCAAAACGGCATCCGGCTGCTCGGCCTTCACGCAGGCAACCGTGGCGGGACTGCCCGTGCGAACCTCCACCGGTAACCGCTTTACTTCCGCCAGCAACCAGTTCAGGAACCGTTCATTGTCAGCATGCACCGTAGAGGCCAGCACCAGCGAACCACCGAGGCGACGCTGGCGTTCAAACAGCACCACCTTATGTCCTGCCTCAGCAGCAATCCGCGCAGCTTCAAGACCTGCCGTGCCGCCCCCGACTATGACGACCTTTTTGTTACCCGGTTGAATCACCAGCTCGGCTTCACGCCCGCAAAAGGGGTTGATCGCGCAGCCCAGGTTGTCGCTGGTCTGCATGGAATCGATACAGTTCTCACAGGAGATACAACGGCGAATGCGTTCAGGTCTGCCCGCTAGCACTTTCTGCGGCAGATAGGGGTCGGCCAATAATGGCCTGCCCATGGCGATCAGGTCGGCCTGGCCATCGATGAGAATCTGCTCAGCCAGTTCCGGATCGTGGATGCGCCCCACCAACATGACCGGTACATCGACCACATGTTTCAGCGCCGCCGCCTGCGCAATGTTGTGGGCATAGCCGTACTCGGAGCGACCCACCATCATGGTTACCAGGGCATCGGATATGCCACCGCTCACCCTGAAGCAATCGACTCCAGCGGCGACCAGTTCCGGCGCCAGGCGCTGGGTATCGTCAATGGCGCGGCCGCCGGGGGTGCGCTCATAGCCGGAAATGCTCAGGGTTACCGGAAAGTCTGCACCGGCGCGCGACTTGATCTCCCCCAACACGTCGTTGATCAGCCGGGTCCGCGTTTCCGTCTTGAAGGCCGAGTATTCGTCGGTGCGCTTGTTGCGCAGGGGCGAGAGAAAGGAGCCGAGCAAGTTGTAGCAATGCGCGGCGTGCAACTCGATACCGTCATAACCGGCCTCCCGTGCCCGCCTTGCGCCCTCGCCATACTGCCGTGCGATTTCCGGCAGCTCACTAAGTTCCAGCGGCCTGCTGGCCCAACCCCATACCGGGGCGACACTGACCGAGGGGCCAACCGGTTGCGGCCCGCCAAACAGGGGCGCCACACTCTCCGGCCCGGTGTGACTGAGCTGGGGCTGGACCTTGGCACCGTGCTGGTGAATGCGATCGGTAATTCTGCGGTGGGCATCGATGTATCTGTCGTGCGCCAGTGTCATGGAGCGATGCAGATAGCGGTGCACTTCATCCACCGTAATCAGCTCCATGGTAATGAGCCCTACGCCGCCCTTGGCGCGCTCTTCAAAGTAACGAATCAGCCGCTCACTGGGTGTCTGATCCTCATTGCAATAGGCCGTGGTCATGGGGGACATGACCATGCGATTTTTCAATTGCATCGTACCGATACTAAAGGGCGAGCTTAGCAAAGGGAACGCTGTCATAGCCGCGCGGGATCCCTGGCCATCAGGGTGGATGCATTGATACTGAACACCACCTCGTTATTCTGATTTATCAGCTGTGTGTGGTAAATCACGATGCCGCGATCAGGCTTACTCACCGATACCCTTGCTGTCTTGACAAGCGATACACAGCGCAGGGTATCGCCTGCATAAACGGGCTTGTGCATGCGCATTTCATCGAAACCCAAGCCGGCAATTGCCTGCTGCACCACACCACTGAGCCAGTGCTGGCTGGTAATGCTGAAAATGGAAAAAATGTGCGCTGAGCAGGCGGTGAGTCCACCAAAGTGGGATGCACGGGCGATCTGCTCGTCAATGTGCCAGGGCTGCGGGTCCCACAGTGTTGCGAATTCGATAAGCTCCCGGGCAGAGAGAAAATGGGATGCGCCGGCATGCTCTGCGCCGACTACACAGTCATCAAAATAGAAGGGTTTACCCTTAAGGTCTGGGCTCATTTATGTCCTCGCACAGGTCACGGGCAGACGACACACTGAAGGCACTACGTTAATCACTCGCCACAATCCTCGGGCAGCGCCCCGCGTCCAGGTGACCGGCTTGCACCATCCAGGCAATGGAATCGGCAAACGTGTCGCGTGCGCCGCGCAAGCGCAGTCCGCGCCGCGCCAGTTCATCCGTATTCTTGATATTGGGCCACAGCGTGGCGTAACGCATGGTTTCGCCCGAGATGGGCGTAGCAACGACCTTGAAGTGTCTTATCACATCCGTGATTCGACCAATCAGGCGCAGCTTCCAACCCTGAGCGGGAATGCGCAGCAACTGGCAACCAGAGACGGCTTCGATGATATCGGCCTGCTCCGTCCACTTGCTATAAACCCCGGGCAGCAGAAATCGTCCGGATCCACCGTCGATAACGAGGGAACAGATCAGGGCGGCAAGATCACGCACATCAACAAATTGCATACCGCCATCACCAAAAATCCGAAAGCCATTCTCTATCCGGTGCTTTAATGCTTTGAATGAATCAGAAAATCCAGGATCATCAGGACCGATAACTCCGCCCGGGTAGACGATCGCCACAGGCGCACCTTGCGCCTGCAGTTCGCGCAGGTAGATCTCTGCCTCAACCTTACTCTGGCCATAGGGCATGTTAGATTTTGCCGGTGGCGCATCAGCAGTGACCTTCGTCGCATCGGTATTGAAAATCGCGGTGATGCTTGAAATACACACGATGCGATCGATACCCTGCGCTAGCGCGCTATCCACAACATTTTTCACCCCGCCGACGTTGACTGCAATCATCTGCTGCACTGTAACCGCCTGCATCGGCGTACTGGCCGCCGCATGCACTACCCCATCGCACCCGCTCAGGGCCGCTTTGATCACTGCACTATCAGTCACATCGCCGACCACCCATTCCGGCTCGCCCTCACCCAGCTGCTGGTAATACGTCTGCGCTTTGCCCTGATCACGCACCAGTAGTCGCACCCTATGACCTGCAGCCATGAGCTGCCTGCAGACATGCGAACCTACGAAGCCGGTGCCCCCGGTGATAAGGATTTTCATAGCAATACCGACTACTCTTCCAGCACCGTGATGACATTGTTGGGGCAGAAGCGAGCGGCTTTCATCACCTTCTCGCGCAGCGCCTCCGGCGGATTTTCCAGCAGCACTTTGACGTGCGGGTAACCATCCGCCTGCTCAATCACATCAAACACCTCGGGCGCCTCGCCCAGGCAAACGCTATGCCCCTGGCACAGGGCTAAATCGATTTTTATTTTCATCGCCATGCACTCCTGGCCTCAGCGACGCTTTTTGTAGCGCAAACGACAGGGGCCGCTAGGCTTCAGTACCATCGCAGAGAAATCATCCTGGTAGGTGTCATCCGCATCCACCAGCTCAAAGTCGTAGCGCGGCAGCAGCGCGGCGAAGATCGCCTTCAGCTGCATCATAGCGAACGCATTGCCGGCGCACTTGTGTGGGCCACCGCCGAACGGGATGTAGGCAAACAGCGTGTCGGGTTTCGGGCGGTGCGGGTCGAAGCGCTCCGGGTCCGGGAAATAATCGGTATTGCGGTGCGAGCCATAGGTGGAGATCGCCACTGTTTTACCAGCGGCGATCAGGGTGCCATTGTAATCAATGTCCTCCATCACGCGACGCATCAGCAGGATCAACGGCGGATGGATGCGCAACACCTCTTCGATAAAACGCTCCAGTTTGGGTATTTCCCGCAGCGACTCAAACGTGATCGGTGCGCCATCCTTGAACAATTCCTGCAGCTCCTGCAATACCTCGGCGCTATAGGGTTTCTGGCGGGCCAGCTCCGTCAGCGTCCAGGTTGCAGTACCAGAGCTGGTGTGGTGCCCGGCAAACATGGTTGCGATCACCAGACCGGTGATCTCGTTGTCGGTCAGGTTGCTGCCGTCGCTATACGTGCCGGCCATAAAGGTTTCCAACGCATCACCGTACTCAATCCCCCGGTTGGTACGGCGCTCGGCGATAATGCCGCCGATCAGTTCCTGCAGTCGCAGCAGGGCCTTGTCGCGCGCCGCAAACACCGGTTGCTGCATGTACGGGTCGACAAACGCTATCGCCTGCAGACCTTTTTCCAGCGCGTGATACAGCTGCCTGAACTCGTCGGTCATTCTGTCGCGAAAATCTTTACCCAGCAGGCAGTGGGTCGCGGTATGCAGGGTCAGGCGCAAGAATTCATCGAGAAAGTCCAGCTCGCCCGCGTCGCCCCAACCGGCTACCCAATCCTCGACTTCCTGGGAAATGACTGTCGAATAGTTCTTCATGTTCTGATAGCGCAGTGCCTCTACCTGGATTTTCAACTGGGCTTTCATCTTGTCGGGGGGCGCATCGAAGATAACGCCCTTGCCAAAGACCGGCACGGTGGCCTGATAGGCAGCAGCGCGGCTCAGTTTCAGGTCCAGTGTCTTGAGGAAGGCTTCCTGCGCCTGGGGGCCACTCATCAGCACGGTTTGCTGACCACCCATGTTGAACTCTGCCAGCTCACCGCACTCGGCGTTGCAGCGCATCAGGAAGCGTGCGAAATTGGCGCCGAACTCCTCCATATGCCCTGTGTCTGGCTTCTCACCGCTGACCTTCGGCGGAACTGCCAACGCCACTGCAGCACGCTCGCTCATTTTGGCTCCCCGCCGACTAGCTGTTGGCTCGACATCACCGGCATTTGTTTCAAAATACCCTTCTCTACACACTCTTTAATCAGATTGGTGATGTTGGTGTAATCGTAAAGATCCAACTGCTCACACCACTGGTAATGACCACCGTACTGAAAATAGGAAGCGCCGATGACTTTCATGGGGCTGCCATCTTCGCGCAGTGGTGCGCCGGGAGGTGTCTGCCACCAGGTCGCCATCACGGCGCCGCGGGTCTCGTCAATCACGATCTTGTCATACGGATAGGTCCAGCCCTTGTAGGGATCCATGGCGGCGCCGACACAGGTCTCGCGAATGGTTTCACGGCCCCGGAATTCATACTTACCATTGGGCGTATCCCAGCCGTAGAGGCAATCCTCAGAGTAGCAATCCGCCAGGTGGCGCCAGTTGCCCTCCTTCTCTGCCTTGTCATTCACCGCCAGCCAGCGGCGCATCATCTCTTCCATTTCATCGCGGCTATACGCAGACATCTAGACTCCCTCGAAAAATTCACATCGGACATTTTGCAAAAGCGACTATGAAAGCTACCATAGCCAAGTTATTATATAGTTGCAACTATAAATGGAGCGACACATGAAGTTCTGGCAGTCACTCGCCTTCGTAGAAATGGACCAGATGGTCGAACTCGCGATATGTTGCGAAGAGCATGGTTTTCACGGCGTGTCCTACGGTGACCACCTGGTAACCACTAAAGACCAGGTGGACGAATACCTGTACCGCGACAGCGGCACTATTTTCTGGAACCCGCAGACCCACTGGCCGGACCCCTGGGTGGTCACCGCAGCGCTGGCGCAGGTAACGACGCGCTTACATTTTCTGTCCACCATTTACATACTGCCGCTGCGCGACCCCCTGAGCGTGGCCAAAGCCCTGTCGACCGCCGCATTCATGTCGCACGACAGGGTCACGCTAGGGGCCGGCGTGGGCTGGCAGAAGGCAGAATTTGATATGGCAGGACAGGACTTCCACACGCGCGGCAAACGTGCGGATGAAATGCTCCAGATCATTCCGCAATTGCTGTCGGGTGAGATGATGGAATTTCACGGCACTTACTACGATATCCCCCCGGTCAAGATGTCGCCAGGTACCCGCAAGCCACTGCCCATCATGATTGGCGGCTACGCGCCGGCGGCCATGCGCCGGGCCAGCCGCTTCGATGGCTGGATGGCCACCTCGCATACGGAGGAGGAGGTCTACCCGCTGCTGAACACGCTCAACGGTATCCGCGAAGAGCAGGGCCGTGCGGACAAGCCCTTCGACATCTGGATCGGGGTTAAAAATCCCGGCGACGGCACCCATGAACGGCTCGCTGCAGCGGGCGTGACCATGGTCAACGGCTGTAACTTCCTGAACGATGATGGCCGCACGGCACTGTCCAGTATTGACGATAAGAAAAGGCGCATCGAAGCGTTTGCACAGCAGTTTGGCGTGGGACGTTAACTCACCTGCAGCAATTGAATGTGGTCCTGCAAATGCGTTTGATACAGCACCGTACCCTTGGCAATCTGCACTGACAAGGGCTCTTCCTGAACATCACTGACCTCATCGATGACGATTTCCCAAGCCAACAGACTGTGATCGCTGCGCACAATTCGCGCACGCGGGTCCACCCCCCTGACGAGTCCATCCAAGCCACCGCACAGGCCCCGCGCCAGCAGCGAGTGCCAGCCGCAGGGCAGTTCCTCGTCTCCCGCCGGGCAGTCAAGTAATTCAAACAGCGCGCGGTTCTCATCCAGTCGGGTGAGTTGTATGGCACTGTACTCGCACGGCTGAAAGGCCGGATGAATACGCAGCACTGAGATAACACCGTCGATCCCGGAGCCCTTGCAGCCCAGCCATTCACTCAAGCGATGGCTGACCACCCAACAACTGCCTGTCATCTGGAACTCGCCGACCGCCTGGGCCGCTGCCTCTCCATAGTGCTGGGCAACTGACAGCATAAGGCCGGCAATCAGCAGATGTACCTGAACGGCCAGCTCACTGCAGACCACCACGAGCGCGGCATGGGATAACTGCTCCAGTTGCAGCTGCTCAAATACCGGACCTGCGTAGTACTCCATACCTCCGGGCTCAGTCCCTGCCGGTCGCTCGATGACAAGACGTGCGAGCTGCATCGTTCGCATGGTCCGAGTGATGTCAGGTTCAGTCACTGCATCCGCCTGCGGATCGATAAACACCGTCCATTCACAATGCGGGACGCGGTCGGTCGGGACTCGCGGCGGACGATGTACCGGCACCATGCGGGCGCGGGCATTGGTCGCGATGGCGGTGGCATTGAAGGTGGGGTCCTCGATATCGTGGCACATCACCTTCACGGCGTCCGCGCCGCGCGGCTCGGTCTCCAGCAGAGCGCCACAGCTATTGAGCCAGAAGCGGCCGCGGTCAGGCGCCGACACTTCAAAGTGCACATCAAAATATTGATGGGTAAAACCGCATTCCAGTTGCAGCCCTTTGAAGATGGTGGCCACGTCGGTGCCGCCGGCAAAGCCCATTGCTGCTTGCATACGCCGCGTATAGACCGGACTCGCCCCCATCCAGTTGGCGATAGCGACATCCTTATAGGCTTCATCGCCGTGGTTGATACGCAGGGCAGCGTAGCCGGTGCGACTGTTGAACTGCGCGCAGAGCATGTATTCGCGACCCAGTTGCGCCAACTGTAGCCGGGTGAACTTCAACAGTTTACTATTGCTCAATGCTCGCACCTGCTCTGACGCGCCCAATGTCGATTTTTGCGCTGCTCAATATATAAGCATTTTTTTATAGTTACCACTATTTTAAAGTCGGCTATGCTGCTCTCTTCCATCCTCTGGAATTCGCAATGATAAAGATCGAGAAACCGACCAAGCGCGAAGCGACACGGGAAAAGGTGATACAGGCTGCGATTGACTGTATCTACCGGGATGGCTTCCACGCGGCGCATACCAATCGCATCGCTGAGGAAGCGGGTGTCAGTTGGGGCGTATTGCAGTACCATTTTGGTGACAAGGACGGGCTGCTGCAGGCCGTCATCGATCACATTTTTGACGACTTCGCCGCGACGCTGGAGGCAACATCACTGCAGGGTGAAGAGCTGCAACAACGGGTACGCCAGCTGATTGATGTGGTCTGGGCCCTGGTGAGCAAGAAGGAGTATCGGGTGAGCATTGCGATATTGCGCAACGCCGGCAAGGACAACTCCTCGAGCATTAACGGGCAGAAACAGCTGTCGCGATGGGCGAAAAAAACGTCACAACTGTGGGATGCGTTATTTGAGGACAACATTCAGGAACCGCTGCAGAGCGACATCGCCCGCCACCTGCTTTTTGCCACGCTGCGCGGTATGGTGGATGAAATCAATCCGCGCAATGTGAAAACGAAGAAAACGATTCAAGTGGAGTGTGACGCGCTGAGCGAAGCAATCACCTTCCTGCTTACCCGCACCTGAATCCGTCGCCAACCCTCAAGCATAAAATACTCAGGGAGCCACAGTAGGCTGCGTTGCGCGCGACCATCCTATCCAGTAGCGTCGCTCACACCACGTCAAACGCAATCGGCATCTTTTTAATACCGTGAATGAAGTTGGAGCGCAGCCAGTTGATGTCGCCCTGCAGGCGCGGATTGCGGATATGTTTGAGGATTTCCTCAAAGATCACCTTTAACTCCAGGCGCGCCAGGTGAGAGCCCATGCAAAAATGCTCTCCCACCCCGAAGGCGCGGTGGTTATTTTTCACGTCTTCGCGCTGCGCCCGGGTGATATCGAAAGTATCACCGTCGCTAAAAACGGTCTCATCGGCGTTGGCCGCTGCATAGAACATTTCAATTTTATCGCCCTTCCTGATCAGTTGGCCGCCGACTTCCACGTCCTGCATGGCGGTGCGACGAAAGGCAATAACAGCGGGATCGAAGCGCAGCACCTCCTCGATGGCACCCTCCAGTAACTGTGGATTATCCACCAGTTGTTGATATTGCTCGGGATGCTCCATCAGCAGTCGCATGCCCTGCGACGTGACCGTGCGGGTCGTTTCATTACCCGCCACCATCAGCAGCAGGAAGAAATGACAAAATTCCTCATCGGTGAGGGGCTCGTCTTCCACGGTGCCATTGAGCAGTACATGGACGATATCGTCCTGCGGATTAACCCGATGTTTTGCCGCCAGGTCATGGGCGAGAAAAAACATCTCTGCCATGGCCGTCTCGCCATCGGCCTGGGAGGTGGAGAGCTCCGGGTCAGACATACCCAGCATGATGTTGGTCAGCTCAAACAGGCGCTGACGCTTATCCAGCGGGACACCCATCAGTTCGCAAATGGCGATCAGCGGCAACTCGGCCGCGATGTCTTCCACAAATTCGCACTCACCTCCCACCACGGCCCGGGCCACGATATCCTGTGCGATCTGGCGAAAGCGCGGCTCATAGCTGTCAACCTTTTTAGGGGTGAAGGCATTGCGCACCAGACGCCGGTACTTCAGGTGTCGCGGCGGATCCATGTTGATTAACTGATTGCCCATAAGGGCTATCCGGTCCGGCTCAGATTCGTGCAGCAGGCAAGACTTCACGGCGGATGAAAAAATCAGGGGGTTTTTGGAAATGAAATCCAGATCCTTGTGCCGGGTGATCGCCCAGAAGCCGACACCCTGTTCCGGATCCTCGTGCCAGTAAACGGGTTGTTCATTGCGCAGGTACGTGAACACGTCCCGCGGCACGCCGCCGCGATACGTCTCTGGGGCAGTGAGATCAAAATGGGGACAGCCGGTCATAATAGTCACCTGAGTGAATGCCGTTGACAGGGCCCTAGGCTACACCCTATTAGTCTGTAGCCACAAGCCCCGTAACAGCGGGCCCAGGCGCTTCGCCGCGTTTATACGGGGGACACCCACGGAGCACCGCCACACGCATTACGGCCCTTTTCGTCGCCCCGATCGCGCATTTCCCAGCCGACGAATGGGTGGCAGATTACCAGAGTTAAGCCTTTGAATGGCGCGTTGGCGCCCGCTATGATCAATACCATTCTCTATAGGCTGGATCTTAAACGTGGCATTCTTTCACACTCCCTCACAAACCGATTCCAACCACCGCATTCGTCTTTCTCTGACCCTCCTACTGACCGCCTGCCTGGCACTGTCGGCCGCCTTTCCCCTGAACAGGGTCATGGCAACACCCACTGCCGATGTCTGGCTAGCCGTTGACACCGACAAGTTAAACCTCGCGATTATGCAGGGCGACACTCAGCTCAAGGTGTTCGAGAACATCGCCATCGGCAGCAATGGCCCCACGCTGACCAAACACCGTGGCGATGCGACAACGCCCCTGGGTGAATTTACCATCACCCAGGTCAGGCGCAGCGATCGTTTCAAACTGTTTATGGCCCTCAGTTACCCGAATCGCGACCACACGGAACGGGCTTTTCAGGATCAGCGCATCGACGCCAAGGAGTACAAGACCTTGAGGTACGACCTGGAACAGGGACGACCACCGTCACAGAATACCAGTCTCGGTGGCCAGCTAGGCATTCACGGCGTAGGCAGGGGCGATATGAAGGTCCATGAATCTGTCAATTGGACCGATGGCTGCATAGCCCTGACCAACGAACAGTTGCTGGAGCTGGCACCATGGGTAGTGGTCGGCACTCGGGTGGTGGTCCGCTAACTGGCAAAAAGTCAGGTAAACAATCTCTTGCGATTAGGCGCAGTATCTCTGAAAATAGCGGCCGGAGGTGCTCGCCGACCCGCTTTGGCGACATTGCCCTGAAACGAATCGCACAGCCCGTTGTTAAAAAGGGGACGCGCGGTTCACAATGGAAAGACCATATAGGCCGGGTAACGGCTGACTACACTTAGAGGACGAGATTATGCGTAATTCGCTCAAGACCACGGCAGCAGCATTCATGTTGGTAGCTGTAACAGGACTGACCGGCTGTGCCACCACCAGAGATCTGGATGCACTGAAGCTGGAAGTAGAAAAAGCTCAAGCATCAGCCACTCAGGCCGCTGCTGATGCTGCATCTGCAAAAGCTAAAGCTGATGCTGCACAGGCATGTTGCAATGCCAACACCGAGAAAATGGACCGTATGTTCAAGCAGTCCATGAACAAATAGTTCATCGGGCACCTCTTTACCCGGGGCCGCATCACCCTCTAGCAATAGCAGGGTGGGGTTGCCCCGGTTATTTCAGGCTTCAACTCCCCGTAGAAATCACCAAAGGAAGACCAGTCTTCCGATCAATCTCCGCTTCAATTGCACCACTATCCAGCCTGGCTGATCGTTTGCCTGTCGCTTCGTTAACCGCTGTCATTGCCTCTTGCACCATTGCGCCCCTGGTATTCGGGTACTCCTCCAGTGGTGGATGGACTTCGATAAACAACTTGCCGCCATACCAGCCAGCCTTGACCGGCTGATTGACAATATTGACCGGGGTGCCCACCGGCAGTTGCGGAAACAGTTTCGCAATATCCTCAGGCAACATGCGTATGCACCCGTGAGATACCCTCATGCCAACGCCGATCGGCTTGTTGGTGCCGTGTATCAGGTAGCCCGGAATGCCGAGCCGCATGGCGTAGGCACCCAAGGGGTTATCAGGTCCGGCAGGCACTAACAATGGCAGCGGATCACCCTTTTCAGCGTGCTCACGGCGAATGGACTCCGGTGGCCGCCAGGACGGGTCTTTGATTTTGGACACGATCTTGGTTTGGCCCAGAGGCGTTGCCCAGTTCATCCGCCCGATGCCGATGGGAAAGGTTTGCACCTGCGCCGGTCGACCGGGTTGTCGGGGGGGGTAATAATAGAGGCGCATTTCGGGCAGGTTCAATACGATCCCCTGGCGCGGCGCACGCGGCAATATGTACTGGGACGGAATCACGACATGGGTTCCTTCACCAGGCAACCAACTATCGACATCCGGGTTGATGCGTTCGATCTGTTCCAGACCGACCCCCGAGCGGCGGGCGATTTCTATCAGGGTGTCCTCATGGACGGCCACGATCGTTTTGGGGGCGCCAATGACGTCAAAATACTCCGATTGCAGGTCGTAGGTCACGGCCAGGACAACGGGGGACAGCGAAAGGGCCAAAAGTGCGGCTAAAATTTTCATAAGGCTATAATTCAGCAGGTTAGCGAGGATTTTCAAGGCGCACGATAAAGCAGTGTTGGGGACAAACACAACCCAGCGCGCCACTAGATGAGGAAAATGCACAGGGAAAATGCGAAAACACACCCTATTTCCATATTACTACTACTGATATTACGTGCGACCGATCGTTCCGGATCATGTGAACCAGGCAAAAGGAGCGTGCAGATCAGATGGAAAACGAATCCCTGTTGGCGTGGGGATTGGAGACAGAATCCGCACCGTAGGAATTTGATGTCGAGTTCGGGTTGTTGGGGTTGCCCCCGTAATTGCCCAGATATTCATCAGCCATGGGCGAGACAGAGACCAGCGCGGTGAGCGCTGCCACTATCGTGAATCTGTTCATAACGCACTCCCTGAATTTTCGGTGGCGCGCTACTTATTGCCGGCGCCACACCCAGGGCGGCACCGGATGCTGGTCTGCCCACAGCCCCCACTTTCTGGCTATGGCCTCGCGTTCGGCCGATTCAAATCGACCCCGGTCCTGCGCACTCTGATCGTCCGCGTAGTATCGATACCACCAGGCCATACCCGCCAGAATCTGTGCGTGATTGATGTAGAGGGTCTTGCCACACGAAGGGCAATCGCGCGGCTGCACCCACACACTGCCGAGAATGCGCCCATACCGGTCGTATTTCACCGATTTCACCAGCACCTGCCGCCCCGCCACTATCGATTCCAGGTGTTTACGGGAAGCGTTTCCGAAGGGTTGAGATTTTTCAGGCGCATCGATGCCATTGAGGCGCACACGATGCACCACATTGCTCGCATCAAGCACCTTTATCGTATCCCCATCCGTAACGGCGACAACGCGCCCCTGCAGTTGACTCTCGCTGGGCGACCGGTTGTGGCCGGACGCACTCGGCTGACTATGGCAGTGATACTCTCCGGTGCGGCTACTGGTATGGCAGCCTGATGCATCGAGGCCGCCGGGATGTCCAGAGACTGCGCATGCCACGAGCAGCAGGCATGATGCGGCAATGCAGGCCGCCAGGGCCGCAGCTTTACTCACTTAGATATCTACTACGGGATAACACGGTTCGCCCCATAGAGTACCTGGATTGTCCATCATCAGCGTGATAATGAAGGGCACCAATTTACCCAGAAATGCCGAGCAATCCCGCAACTGATCGCGATTGACGCGACTATTCCAGGTCGCCCCGCCATGGATCAGCTGGTTGCGCAACGTGTACATACGCGATAGCACGATGGCCAGTACAGCGGCTGTATCGTGGCTGCCCAGCGCCTGGTGGGCGGACACCTTGGCCCGCTCAAATTTGGATTTCCACTGATCTTCCTCCAGCTGCCCATTGTGGTAATCCCAAAAGGGTTGGTACACAAACTGGTTGTTGAGCAGCACCCGAATCGAGTGCGGGAATTCGTTCCAGATCAGCTTGTAGAGAACGTCGTCCTTATCCATATCCAGCAACTTCTGGAGAAAAAGTCCGAACACTTTCTGCTCCGTGGCCCGCTCCTGATTGCCAATCTCATTGGCGTAGGCGGCATTGAAGGCAATCCACAGGAAGATGAAACGCGCATCGACGTCTTCACAGTGCTCTGCGCGTTCCAGCCAGCTGAGCGCCCGATGGACACGCAGCGCCATATTGGTGGGGTAACCGTCCCGCTCTTGGCGCTGGCGCTCCTTCAATACTGCATGTTTCATGAATTCTCCCGGCAAGCCTTGTCGCGATTGATAGTGGTAAGGATGGCGTTGTCGCCGCGCACACAGCGGCCTGCAGTCCAGGGAAGTAGGTGGATAAATTATGAGCCGCTAGATACACTACTTGCTTATCCATGCACGAGTCGCCCAATGAACCTTTCCTGGAATTTGCTCAACCCCGCCATTATGGGCGACGAAACCACCATGCACGAGCTATTCCGGCAGCTGCGTGAACATGATCCCGTTAGCCTAGTGGAGCATCCCGACTTTGAGCCGTTCTGGGCAGTTACCAAGTACGAGGACATCAAGGCCATCAGCCAGAACAATGCGGCATTTTTGAACAACCCAAGAACAGTCCTGATCCAGCGAGAATTTGAGCAGGCCCTGCTACAGAAATTCGGCACACGCAATGGCTTGGAAACGCTTATTCATATGGACAACCCCAAGCATCGAAAATTGCGTAATGTGACACGGGACTGGTTCAAGCCAGCGCCCATCGACAAACTGAGCGCCGATATCCAGGCCATTGCCAAACAGTATGTCGATAAAATGGAGGCCATGGACGGGAAGTGCGATTTTGTGAAGGATATCGCCCTGCTCTACCCGCTGCGGGTGATCATGTCGATTATTGGCGTCGCGCCCGAAGAGGAGGGCATGATGCTCAAGCTGACCCAGGAATTATTTGGCGGTCAGGATCCCACGCAGTCCAGGGGTGTCAACATAGACGACGGACTTAGCGTATTGATGGACTTTTTTGCATACTTCACTGCCGTCGTCGAGGAGCGCAAGAAAAATCCTACCGGAGACCTGGCATCTTTGCTGGCCAATGCCCACGTTGACGGCGAACCCATGGAGCAACTGGATCAAATCAGTTACTTCATCATCACTGCCACGGCCGGACACGACACCACATCCGCCACCATCAGCGGCGGCATGAAGGCGCTGCTGGAGCACCCGGATCAATTGGCAAAACTGCGCAAGAATCCGGCGCTTGCCAAACAGGCAGCCCGCGAAATGATTCGCTGGGTTTCACCGGTAAGACACATGATGCGCACTACTACGGAAGACATCGTGTTGCGCGGCAAAACCATCAAAGCCGGTGAAAGTCTGTGCCTGTGGTACCCGTCCGCCAATCGCGACAGTGATGCCATCGCCAATCCCGACACCTTCGATATTGAACGCGACAACCGCAATCAACTCGCGTTCGGCTTTGGCGGACATATGTGTCTTGGCCAGCACCTGGCGATACTGGAGGTCGAACTGTTTTTTCAGGAATTGCTGCCGCGCCTAAAGCATATTGAACTTGCTGCAGATCCCGATTGGGTGCAGGCAATTTTTGTTGGGGGGCTGAAGTCGTTGCCGGTGGGGTATTCGTTTCAGGCGCCTTGATGTTGAACTCTCGACAACTGAAGAGAATTCCCGCCCTAGCTATCAGAGATTTTTGAAAACAACCTCCCCAGCATTTGAGGCAACATGTACCACCACAGACCACCTAGAATTCCATGGATCACATAGGGAAGAATCGACAGAATTGCTTCTCCATATTGCGAATCCACACTTATCAGTCCAAGAGCACCTAAAAGCAATAGAGACACCGGGAAATCAATCAATAGAAATACTATCCAGAATAATTGCCATTGGCCGTCTCCGGCAAAAAAATTCAAATACGATGAAAATACTATGAAGAATACTGAATGAATAAAAAGACATCCTAGTCCAATACGCTTAGATAAATTCATATCACTCAAGCTAAACATAGCCGTTCACTCAAATTTTTCATCCTCGCTGAACATATTGCACTTACAGTTGTCCGAGTATTCGTTATTGTCTATCCGTCCCTGAGTCCAAGCCATGTTGTCTGCACCCTGAAAACTGAAACTTTTTCCTTTAACACTCACATATTCGTGACGAACAGGGTTACCACTTGGCTGTTTCGGAAATGGGCTCTGACCCTCAGCTTGCTCCACTTGGCTGTTTCGAAAATGGGCTCTGACCCTCATCTTGCTGACCCTCATCTTGCTCATCTTGCTGAACTAATTGTTGTACTTAACTCCCAGTTCTTTCCAAACTGCGGGGTCATCAACCATATAAACGATATCATCCTTTTGGCGGTGCTCTATAATGTCGAATACGCCATTAATAGAAATAACTACGTAAAATGGATATCCTTCAGGATAATCAGCTGATTGCTCTTTTAGTCTAAATGGGCCTTTTATATTAGTTATTTTGATTTTTTCTAAATTGAAAAAACTACTTTTTTTGCGTAAATTAAAAACGTTGTATCCATCGTCATTATCAGAGTAAGAGTCTATTGTGACTTTGAAATCACTCCTAGATGTTCCTTCAGAAACTTCAAAAACTTTCGGCAATCGAGACTCTGGTGCCAAAATAAAGCTAGCCTCCAGACATCCTGCTAGGAGCATCGAAAAAATTAGAAGAAATGATATTGCACCAGAGCGACGTAACACAAACAAATCCTCTAATCAAAAAAATCGCTATTGCACTGATTGCAAGACTTTGTTCCACCCAATGCGTTAGAACCCCATGATGACTGATTGCATCCATTGTTTTGGTAACACTGATCATGAGCTATACAACGCTTCACAATAGGCGGAAATGGAGTAAAAATACATGCGGCGCCCGAGCATTTCCAGTCTTGGCCGCTAGGATTTGGGCCACCCGACATATTTCCATTCGGCCCGCTCATGGCATCACCCTGTGATGGCATTCCACCCGGGGAACCATGTCCACCACTCGATGGACCTTGCACGCTTTGTCCAAACAGTCCATCAGAGTCAATGAAGATAACGGGGTTTCCACCAACATACACATAAGTATTCAATCCATCACCCAACCCAATCGGATCACTCTGCACATACCGCCCCGTACTCGGATCATAATCCCTGAAGTAGTTGTAGTGTAGCCCCGTCTCCGTATCTTTGTACTGTCCGGGAAAGCGTTTGTTGTACTCTACCTCGGCATACTCCACGAAGGTCTCTCCAAACGGCATGGCTTCGATGTCAGCAACCACCTTGCCGCTTTGATTGGTTAGCAGGGTTGGGGTGCCCAGATGGTCAGCATGCACGTACTGCACGTCGAGGGTGCCATCTGATTTTCGGGTCAACTGGGCAATGGGTTCCTGATTGATATAAATGTGTTGCCGCAGGAGCTGGCCGCTACCATTCAATTCCGCGATGAGATTACCCTCCAGGTCATACTGAAAGAGCGTGGTCATACTGCCGATCTTTTTGGTCACTCGCTGTCCCAGCGCATTATAAGTATAGGTTGCAGCCTGCACGGGCGACGAAATCGGTTTGAATGTGGCCGTGACAGCCCATGTACCACTGCCGCTAGCCAAACCCTGATTGAACGACGTCTCACAACTGAGAATGCTGACGTAATTGCAGTTGGTCCATTGGGAAAACGTCCATCCTGGCGCCGGTGACGCCACAAAGACCTCGGATCCTGCCGTCGCATAATCGAAGGCGCAGGCTCCCGCGTTGCCTGTCGTGCAACTGAAGTTTCCGCTTTGACTGGTGATGGTGCCCTGTCCGACAACAGCGGTAGTAATACGGCAGCCGGTGAGTAGCAGCGCGAGCAGCGTTAACACAACGATTCTATTCATGTTGTAGACTCCTGATCCTTGGAGTTAGGGGGTAATGCTATCCATGCGATTGGTATTGTCGTAGTGGGGCCGCAGGTGCGTACCATCAGCCCTGATTTCGTCCACAAGATTACCGGTATTGTCGTAGCCAAAAATGCGCTGCTTTAATGGTCCATTGCCGTTCTGGATGTCGATTTTTTGCAGCCGATTACTCGTCGAAGAATAGTCATAGGCTTGCGTAGTGGCCTGCCCGTCTCGATTGATTGCCTGCCAGGTACGATTGCCAACCGCATCGTATCGATAGCTGATCGCGCCGTATCTCCCGGTCGCCATTTCCAGTCGGTTCAGCTGATCATAGCTGTACACCTCGCTACGCGTCGGATCAATCGTGTTGTCTATCGCCTTGATGTTGTTGACTACATCATAGTCATAGAGCAGGTTCTGCTTGCCCGCAATCGTCTGGGTTGCCAGGCGACCATCGAGGTCATAGCTTCGGTTCATCTGCAGGTTGTTGCCGAATTTCATTTCTGTGAGTGGGCCAAAGGGCTGGTACTTGATTGCGCCGGCCACAGACACACGTGTTGCCGCTGCACTGTCCTGCCGATCAACCGCCGCCACCTGGCCGGCTGCATCCAGAGCGTATTTCACTATTTGCCCATTGGGAGTCTGAACTGCCGTCAGACGACCGGCAGCGTTGTAGGTGAAGGTGGTGACCAGCACCACAGGACTTCCCCCTGCGACTGCCACCGCATTTTGCCGATAAATAACGCGGCCTAGCGCATCATAGAAATATACCGTCTGGCCACTGGCATCGTTAACTATGCTGAGGAGACCCTTACACTGTGTGCAATAGGCCCAGTTGTCATAGACATAAGTGATGTTCTTGATGGGCTCGGCGGGATAGGTAACAGTCTTTAGCCGGTTCAATGCATCAGACGTAAAGTGAGTGACCACGCCCCGCGCATCGGTTTGGCTCGTGCGATTTCCCGCGTTATC
>JANNXP010000054.1:0-4085 GCA_031409615.1 Haliea sp.
GTAAATTTCCACCTGCTGGTGCAGGTCAGCCGGCAGGTCATCGATGCGCAGCACGGTCTCGAACTGGTATTTGGCGCTCGCGTAGTTGCCCGTTGCAAGGTAGGCGCGGGCCAGGCCCAGATGGGCGTCGATGGAGTCCGGAGATGCGGCGAGGTTGCGCGTGAAGGCGATGACCGCCGTGTCAGCCCGGTTGGAGCGCAGCGCCGCTTCACCGAGCAATGCGTTGAACGCGCCGTCGTCGATGTGCTGAGCTTCGAAGGGTGCCAGCAGGTCATAGGCTTCTTGATACTTGCCGCCATCCACGAGTTGCCTGGCGCTGGCCAGATCGGCACCTGCTGCCCACGCTGAGCTGGCACATGCCAGACTGATGGCAAATGCGAGCGCGGGCAGGCCTCGACGTGAGCGCTGCCGCAGGTCTTGCAGCTTGGGAGCGGGCTTGACACAGGATTGATGCATGGCTTTCTTTCCTCTAGTCGTTGCGACGGCGCAAGCGCCTGGATACTGCGTTGGATGCGGTGTTAGATACTGTCATGCGCAAATGTTGAAACCACGTCGGTGGAGGGTGAGCGTGGTTGTGTAGTCTCTGGGGATTCTATATTGTCCCCTAGTTATATTTCAATCAAATGTGCATTCGCAGCGGAATGCTTGGCGCTGTGCCCCAACGCTGAGAGGCAGAGATGGCCACTACGGAACCACCAATTTCTTCTGCAGGGCTGACCGCAATAGTGGTCGGCAGCATGGTGGCTGCGGGTATGTTCTCACTGCCGCGCTCCTTCGCGACTGTCACCGGTCCACTGGGAGCCATCATCGCCTGGATGATTGCGGGCACTGGTATGTACATGCTGGCGCGGGTGTTCCAGGCGCTGGCCGCGCGCCGCCCCGATCTCGATGCAGGCATTTATACCTATGCCCGGGAAGGCTTTGGCGACTACCCGGGCTTCCTGTCGGCCTTCGGCTACTGGATAGGCAGCTGTATCGGTAACGTGTCGTACTGGGTGCTTGTCAAGTCCACGCTGGGTTCCTTCTTCCCGATCTTCGGCGATGGCAACACGGTGATCGCCATTGGTGTCGCCTCGATCGGTATCTGGCTATTCCACTTCCTGATTTTGCGTGGTGTGCAGCAGGCGGTGACAATCAACAGCGTGTTCACAGTGGTCAAGATTATCCCCATCATCGTGTTTATCGTGATCCTGATGTTTGCCTTTGAGATGGACCTGTTCCGCTTTAACGTCTACGGCAGCGACCTGACCAGCAGCCTGTTTGAGCAGGTCAAGGCGACGATGCTGGTAACAGTGTTTGTGTTTATCGGTATCGAAGGTGCCAGTGTATTTTCACGTTTCGCCAAGGAACGCGCCGATGTCGGCAAGGCCACGGTAGTTGGCTTCATCACCGTCACCGCCCTTATGGTGCTGGTGACTCTGCTGCCTTACGCCGTGCTGGCGCGCGCCGACATTGCCGGGATGCGCCAGCCGTCGATGGCTGCGGTACTCGAATCTGTCGTTGGGCCGTGGGGCGCGGTTTTTGTCAGCGTGGGGCTATTGATGACGGTGCTGGGAGCCTATCTGTCCTGGGCGCTGATCTGTGCCGAAGTGATGTTCGCTGCCGGCAAATCGAAAGATATGCCCAGGGCTTTCGCCACAGTGAACAAGAATAATGTGCCGGTGGTGGCGATGTGGTGCACCAGCATCATCATTCAGTTGCTGGTCATCTCGACCTACTGGTCGCGTGAGGCGTTTTCGCTGATGCTGAACCTGACCAGTGCCACCACACTGATCCCGTACCTGTTCGTGGCCGCCTATGGCTTGATGCTCGCCAAACGCGGTGAAACCTATGAAGTGCGGCCCGAAGAGCGGCGGCGCGATGTGATCCTTGCCGCGTGCGCCGTGGCCTACACCGTATTTATGATTTACGCCGGTGGTCTGAAGTTTATCCTGCTATCGGCAGTGCTGTTTGCGCCGGGCACGGTGCTGTACTTCATTGCGCGGCGCGAGCAGGGCAAGCCGGTATTTGAAAAGTCCTCGGACTGGGTTACCTTCGGCGCTATCGTTGCCACCGGTAGCTACGGCGTATACGGTCTGGCGACCGGCAACATCACCTTCTGATGCAGCCCCTGTAATTTTTTAATGAGACAAAAGGATCCCGCATGGAACACGTCTTGCCCGCATTGCCCTTCACACTGGAATCACTAAAGCCGCACATGAGTCGTGAGACGCTTGAGTTCCACCATGGCAAGCACCACAACGCCTATGTGGTCAATCTGAATAACTTGAAAAAAGGCACCGAGTTTGAGTCGATGTCACTCGAAGACATCGTGCGCAAGTCCAGCGGCGACATCTACGACAACGCGGCACAGGTCTGGAACCATACCTTTTTCTGGAATTGCCTGAAAGCTGGCGGCGGTGGCGAACCTACGGGTAACTTGGCCAAGGCGATCGACGCAAAGTGGGGTTCGTATGCGGCCTTTAGAGACGTCTTTGCCAAGTCAGCAGTGGGTAATTTCGGTGCGGCCTGGACCTGGCTGGTGCAGAAGGTCGACGGCAGTATCGACATTGTGAACATGGGCGCTGCGGGCACGCCGCTGACCACTGCCGATACAGCGTTGCTGACGATAGATGTATGGGAACATGCCTATTACATTGACTACCGCAACCGGCGTGCGCAGTACGTTGACACCTTCCTGAATGCACTGGTTAACTGGGACTTTGCCCAGAGTAATTTCCGTTGATAGACCCCGCCAGGATGCCACTGCTGTCCAGCCCTGTGAGCGCGCTATGATGCAGGCCGAATTGGTCGCGCAGGCTGCGCTGATCGCCCATGTGGTAATCGGTTTTGTCGCTACGGTACTCATCTCTGCCAATCGCCGTCCCTCGGCGGCGGTCGCCTGGGTGCTGGCCATTATCTTCATCCCCTTCCTCGGCGTGCTCTGGTTTCTGCTGGTGGGGGCAGGACGGCTGCCGCAGGCGCGGCGCGACAAGCAGCGCGAGGTCAACGACCTGATCATCGCTCGCACCCAGGGCCTCGGGCTTGTCAGCCACCGCGAGGAGTGGCCAGTCTGGCTGGGTTCGGCCGTGAACATGAATGTGGAGCTGGGGGCTCTGCCCATGGTGGGCGGGAACAGCGCCATGCTGCTTAAGGACTATGAGGGCTCCTTCGAGCGCATGGTGCAGGACATCGACACCGCCATTGACTACGTGCATGTAGAGTTCTACATCCTGGTGCGCGATGACACCACCAAACCGTTTTTCGCCGCACTCGAACGGGCGGTGCAGCGCGGCGTGACCGTGCGCGTGCTGTCCGACCATGTATCGGGTTTCATGTTTCCGCACCGCGTTAAAACCCAGGACTTGTTGCGGGCGATGGGGGCAAGATGGCATGCCATGTTGCCGCTGCGACCCTGGCGCGGCCAATGGCAGCGACCCGACCTGCGCAATCATCGCAAGCTGGTCGTGATCGACGGGCGGGTCGGGTTCACCGGTTCACAAAACCTCATTGAGTCCAGCTATCTCAAACCGAAGAATGTGGCGCGCGGCTTGCACTGGCGCGAACTCATGGTGCGCCTCGAAGGGCCGGTGGTGCGTGAACTCGACGCGGTGTTCGTCACCGATTGGTACAGCGAAACGACGGAACTGCTGGAGCTGGATACAACGCCTATCATTGTCAGTACCGCCGAGGCCATGCTCGACGCCCAGGTACTGCCCAGCGGGCCCAGTTTCGAGAACGACAATAACCTGAAACTGTTTGTCTATATGCTGCACAGCGCCAGGCAGCGTATCAGCATTGCCAGCCCCTATTTTGTACCCGACGAGGCGACATTGCTGGCGCTGGTTTCTGCGGCGGCCAGAGGTGTGGCGGTGGAGTTGTTCGTCTCTGCAATCGGCGATCAGTACTTCGTTTATCACGCCCAGCGCTCCTACTACGAGGCACTTTTGCGGGCCGGCGTATCCATCTACCTGTACCGTGCGCCAACCGTGCTGCACTCCAAACACTTCTCCATCGACGACGATGTCGCGGTGATTGGATCGAGCAACATGGACATCCGTTCGTTCAGCCTTAACATGGAGGTTTCCGTCATCGTGCACGGACGA
>JANNXP010000055.1:0-7075 GCA_031409615.1 Haliea sp.
GCCTTCGACATCATGCAAAACGGGTGGCTTCTATATCAAACTCTCGCTTGTCGCCTGTGGGCACGCAGTGCATTTTACCAGGCGAGCGGCGCTTACGGCTTCCGTGATCAACTGCAGGACTCTATGGCGCTATTGACAGCCAGGCCCACACTCGCCCGCGAACAATTATTGCGAGCGGCTGCTCAGCAGTTTATCGAGGGCGATGTGCAGCATTGGTGGCTACCACAGACGGGGCGTGGGGTCCGTACTCGCGTGTCGGATGACCGTATATGGCTATGCTATTGCGTTGCTCATTACATCAAGGTGACCGCCGATGAGGCTGTTCTGGAAGAGATCCTCCCGTTCCTTGACGGCCCAGCTTTGCTTGTCGGCGAATCCGACAGCTTTTTCCTGCCTACCAGGTCGGACGAGTCGGCAACACTGTTCGAACACTGTGCGCGTGCGCTTGACGGAGCTCTGGCGGTTGGGGTCCATGGCTTGCCTCTGATCGGGTCCGGCGACTGGAACGACGGCATGAACGAGGTCGGTGCGCAAGGCCGTGGTGAGAGCATCTGGCTCGGTTGGTTCCTGCATCTTGTGCTTTTGGAGTTTGCCCCTAGCGCGGATGCACAAGGTGAGCATCTGCGCGCAGAGAGTTGGCGAAAACATGCCGCTGCCCTGCGTACTTCGCTTGAGCAAAACGGCTGGGATGGGGATTGGTATCGCCGAGCATATTTCGACGACGGCACACCCATTGGATCGGCCACCAACAGTGAATGCCGCATTGATTCGATTGCCCAATCATGGAGCGTGATATCAGGCGCGGCAGACCCCGTGCGGGCCGCAAAGGCGATGGCTGCCGTGGATCGATATCTGGTGCGAAGGAAAGACGCAGTGATGCCACTACTGACTCCACCCTTCAACACATCCATGCCAGATCCGGGCTATATCCAGGCCTACCCGCCAGGTATCCGCGAAAACGGTGGGCAGTACACACACGCCTCCGCTTGGGCGGCAATCGCTTTCGCCCAGCTCGGCGATGGCGATAAGGCTGCAGAACTCTACTCTCTATTAAATCCCATCAATCACGCCCGTACTTATAACGACGCATTGCGCTACAAGGTTGAACCTTACGTGGTGGCTGCAGACGTGTATTCCGAGACGCCTCATGTCGGGCGTGGGGGTTGGACCTGGTACACCGGCTCAGCCGCCTGGGTCTATCGCGCCGGCCTGGAGTGGATCCTGGGTTGCCGTGTTCAAGGTGCGACCCTGCGACTCGATCCTTGCGTGCCCCGAACTTGGACGGAATTTGAGGTCAGTCTTCGATACCATAGCACGCGCTATGAAATCGCTTTTGAAAATCCTGACCGTGTTAGCAAGGGGCTTGTAGCACTAACCCTCGATGGCGCTGACCTTGAGGCATCTGCAGGATTAGTGCTACTCGTCGATGACGGAGGGACGCATCAGGTCCGCGTTGTTCTTGGATGAGAGCACCAGGCTTTGCGCAGAAGTAGATCGTCTATAAGTACACTACTAATTATGGTACCGATGCGAACCCGCTAGCGCTCGATCATCTGCTTCACTTCACCTTTCTTAATTTGCTGGTCGCGGCCTTCATCGTCCTCGTAGTGCAACATGTCAGTTTCACTGTCCAGCTTCGGTTTTTCGTCGGTGGTGATCATCCGCCCATCCGTAGTGGCGATGATATATTCAGTAGAGCAAGCAGTCATGCTGATGATGCAACACGCGAATAGAAGATGTTTTTTCATAATACTTTCCTTAGTAATAACGCAGTGAACTGGTAAGGTTGCTACAGACTGAGTACGCGCGGCTAACCACTGGCAACAGCTGAACCCTGTCTTTTCAATTTTTACGAACTGTCAGGAGAAGCGCGCCACTCATTACCAGCGCACCGAACCCAAGCCATACGGGGACATTCATCCGCCGCTCCTCATCCACAAACAGGTGTAGCGAACCAAGGTCACTCATATGGGATTCTGTGACGTACTTAAAGCCGCCATAGCCCAGTCCAGGAAACAACATAATCAGCAGGATAAACGCTTTGGTTTGTAGCATTGTGTGGACTCCGCGTTTCTGGATCGAGCGCAGATTGCGATCGGCCTGGTTGCATTCTGCACGCCTTTGCCAAGCCATTTCTGTACGCCGGCACACACATAGCACGTGCTGTCATCGAACTATTCGCATTGTGTATACTTTGGGCGAGGAGAATACTCCCGGTTACGCAAAACGGCGACCAGACGGTCGCCGAAAGGTTTCGCCGGAGGCACCGGCGAGAGGAGCCTTCGAACCATGCCGACTAGCCAGCCGGCATAGTCAATAGACTATCGTTTAACGTCGCCAACAGCCATTTTGGACACCACGTTCTTGACGCCGTCAGTGTCTTTCGCGAGCTTCATGGCCTGGTCGATTGCTGCCTGGCTATTCATGTTGTCGCCCGTCAAATAGACCACGCCACTGCGAGTATCGACGTCGATTTTTAGGCCACTAACCATACTATCAGCGAGCAGCTTGCTGTTCACTTTCGCTGTGATGGTGGCGTCATCTGCAACAGTGCTCGCCGATCGATCCGGTTCCGGGTTTGGCGCATTGCCACCCATGGCACCATCTCCTTCCCCGCCCATAGCAGGCGCTGCACCCTCCTCCCTCATAGTTGAGGAATTGTCTGCCAACACAATAGAGGCGGCACTTCCCGCTTCCATCCCGTTGTAGCCATTGCTAGCGTTAGCTTGAACACAGACTAAAGTTAATGCTGCGCCAGCGATGGTACCTAATAGAACATTGAACTGTTTCATTGCAAACTCTCCGTTGATGGGAACTAGGAGTAGAGTATTCGATCGACTGCTGGACCGTCTGTGCGTCAGCGCACACAAAGTGAATGAAGGAAATTATCCTGGACATGCGCTCAGGAAAAAACCCTTCGCGATCGATGTGCGCATCTAATCGCTGAGACCGAGAGTTTAGTATCCAAGCTTACCATTGGATGCGGCTGTCTGTAGTGATCGTGTCGGCTCTGCAACCGTACAGATTTTCTGCTGCACCAAATCTCTCTCATGATGCCCACAACGCGCCTGATCGACCAAGTTGCTAGCCGAACTGAAAAGCTGATCCAGGGCCTTACCGGAGCTCGTGTTGCACCCGAAGGAGTCTCGGCCCTCTTGTATCAGGGCTACGACTAACAATAGCTCGCGTTGATCTAACGCGATAGTGCAACCTTCTGCACTGTATTCTATTAGTTTCATTCCTTCGTTCTTCTCATGACCACTGCGTACTTGATACCGGTGCACACGTCTCTGGTTCCTGGTACGGGGCAAAGATACGATGATGCCAATCAGCAGAAATAGCAATAAGATCAGCACAAGGGTTAAAAACGTCATTGTAGTTTAACGTTGATTTAGAACCGTACCGCTCATAGCATCAATTTTGTATCGGTGTATTCCAGCAGGTGTGTATACAAAAATGTCATATTGAATGCTGTCATTTTCATGCTCGATTTGTACTTTCACGGATTTACCGCTGAATTTTTTCTCAGCCATACCAACAGCTTCAGAAAGACTCATTTTTTCACTTTGCAGATCTTTCATCTTCATGCCGGTAACAAAGGCCATTAAACTGCCTCGAATATGCTCGTCTTCTATTTTCACAATAGCACCAGTGTTGGCATTGACCTTATATTCCAGTACGCCATCATTTCCTAGCATTTTGACTTCCCAAATGGGGACATCCTTTTCAATGTCGAATTCAGCCCCAACGGTTTTCCCCTTGCCGTCTTTTTCGAGCTTGTTCACCGCCTCTACCAGTGACACTTTCGCTGCTGACAGTGCGTCTGCTTCTTTAGAAGATGTCGCGTTAACAGCGCTGATTGCTGCCACATTCAGAATAATGGCCAGTGCAATCACGTAACCCGGGTTCACATTTTTCATCATACCTTCCTTTTTGTTAACGAATGGGAACTACATTGGTAAACAGATTTTAGCTAGTTGCGGAAAAACAACACCCACAATCCGATGACGATGATACCGGGAACGCCGAGCATCCACAGGATAAGAGGTGGAAGAATTCGTCCATCCATTCTTTGATTGACTTCATTGATACCTGATTCCGTGTGACGTTGGTTCACGACGCTACCTCCAAATTCATGTTTGTGAAAACTACGATTCATAAGGACAGGCCGAGGTCTCTCCTTCCATCAGAATACTGCCTGTCTTTTTGAACCATTTCTGTGCCCTGGCGAACATACTTACTTGTAAGAATTCATCGGCTTTCTGAGCTTTTTGGACCTGGCCTTCCCTCGCCGTGTGTTCTATGCCTCTAGCTTTGCATCCATCGTGATTCGGGCATTTAGCAATTTCGATACAGGACACTGGGCCTTGGCCCGGTTTGCGATCTCCTGGAACCTTGCGTCATCCACATTGGAAACTTTTGCGTCTACCGTAAGGTGACTCGCGGTGATCTCATAACCGGCCGCTACTTTATCCAGTGATATGGCAGCATGCGTATCAATCCGTTCCACGACCAAGCCGGCATGCGCCGCACCGATGAGCTCCTCCGGATTGGTGCCCTTGCCGCTTTCGAAGCGTGCGTTGAATCCATAGGGCGCTTCCTTAAGCGCTCCAGTTTCCGTGGAAATGGTGCCGCCACCGTCCTTGACCCCGCCCTTCCACATTGCCCATGCCTTCTTGATCATGCGGATGCCGCCTTTTGTTGCGCTGTGAGGAAGAGGCCGAGATTGAGGTCGGCAAATCCCCAGTTGATGAGTTTTTCGAGCAAGGCATTTACATAGTCCGCACGACGGTTCTGGTGCTCCAGGTAATAAGCGTGTTCCCATAGGTCAATATTCAATAGCGGCGTCAACCCTTCGGTCAGCGGTGTCTCTGCATTGGCGGTCTTGACGACCTTCAGTCTATCGACGTCCAGCACGAGCCAGGCCCAGCCACTTCCGAACTGGGTCGTTGCCGCCATCGCCAGCGCTTTTGTGCAAGCCTCCACACTGCCAAAGGCAACCTCCATTTTTTGTTTCAATGCAGCGGGCGGCTCGCCACCACCGTTCGGGCACATGCTGCGCCAGTAAAAGCTGTGATTCCACGCCTGCGCCGCATTGTTGAAGATCGCGACTTTGTCTGCCTTTCCTGCGGTTCGCGCTATGATTTGAGGCAGCGAAAGGCCTATCAGCTCTGTACCCGCTATCAACGTATTCAGCGTGTCGACGTACCCTTGTGGTGCTTACCATAGTGAAACCTGATGGTATTGGCAGTGATTACGGGATGCAGGGCATTTTCCGGATAGGGAAGACGCGGTAGAACATGCAATGTCGACACTTCCTTTTTAGCTGTACCAATCATTCGATTGTCCTTTTTCAATTGGAGCGTATGGGCGATGCTTACTTACCGAGTTTCTAGAGCAACCAGCGGAAATAGCCACGTGACGGCAAGCTTGCGCCGTCTCATTTCACCTTTCCTGGCGTGGACTGTCTGTTCGCTATCTAACGCAAGGTTGATTTTTGCTATCTGCGCTTCACCGTCAAATAAATGGTGATTGAAGCGCATGCGCAGTGCAGGTAGGGATGGTAGCTATAAGCAACTGCAGGCTTGGGGTTATCGCTGTTCGGAAAAATGAAGCTGCAGCGTTCGCGATCGAAAAGACCAAATCCGTGCGCCAGCGTACAGAACTATTGTTAGACTCAGACCAAACTAACATCGGTTTGAAGTATTCGCCGATTGTCGGCATACACTACTGTTAGGAGAATGACATGAGCATCAATAAAGATCAGATCAAAGGGCGTGTTAGCGAAGTCAAGGGCAAGATAAAGGAAGTTGCCGGTGATTTTGTAGGCAACGAAAAGCTTGAGGCGAAAGGTAAGGCGCAAAAAATCCTGGGCAAAGCAAAGGCGAAGTACGGCGACGTCAAACAGGATGTAAAGGAAACAAAGCGAAAGATCTGATACACCCCCTACGCCCTGTCTGGATAGCACTCAATCTGGATAGGGTACTCGCGGCGTGTAACGTCCAGGGTTACCAAAAACGCTTTCTCGAGGTTACGTATATGAAAATCGATCACCGCTTAGTAAAAGTTGCTCTTTTAGTGCCGTTGTCTCTGGGATTAGCCAGCGCCCACGCCGAAGTAACCGGAAAGTCGACAACGACAACAACAACTACCGTCATCACCACTGCGGTACCCGCGCCCCGGGAAACTTTGGTAGAACCTGAAGGTTATGTCAGTTGCGAGACAATTCCTGCAGGCTGGCAGGACAAAACATGGCACCCTGAGTACAAAGTTTGTCGATACGATACAGAAACCACCACCATAAAAGGTGAAGAGTGGGTTTCCGGGCATTGGCAGTGCTCACAATACACCATGGATAGCGCTCAAAGTGAATGTACGGGCTGGGATTGGAGCGAAGGTCATTGGGTTAAGACCTTTTCTGAGAGTTAGTAGGGTTTCTAACTGCTGACCGTCCACGGAGAGTCTTGCCGTGGACTGTTTGCTTGATATCCAGAGACATCCATGTGGCCCAGCGCCCCGCGCTATACGTCGATCCTGCACACTATGTTGGATAACCCACAGATAAAGCGAAACGGAATCGCTACCCTTCCTCAAACGGGCCAGCGATGCTTCACACTGTTGCTCTACCCTAGCCATTCTGACCGGTTGTCAGTGGCAATGGTGCAATGGGCGACAGCTTGCTAGACTGATGTACCGTCTTTGCAAATGTTAGGGAAGCGTCGCGTATGTCAGAAATTGAGGATGAATCACTTAATGTTGGCGGTTTGGAGATGAATGACGGGGCAAGCGAGGTACAACGCCAGTTAGCTTTGCTAAAAACAGGAGCATTGCAGAATGCAATTATCACGAGTGCCAATTTTTCAATTATTGCCACGGATGAAAAGGGCATAATCCAACTATTCAATGTCGGTGCGGAACGCATGTTGGGTTACCTGGCCGCGGAAGTGGTCAATAGGATTAACCCCAGTGACATTCATGATCCACAAGAGGTAATGGCGCGTGCTGAGAGCCTCAGCATAGAACTCGACACGCCTGTAGCACCTGGTTTTGAGGCCCTGGCCTATAAAGCGTCGCG
>JANNXP010000056.1:0-11659 GCA_031409615.1 Haliea sp.
CAACTCGCTGCGTAAGCAGCCTGTTTAACACCATCTAGTGGCTTCGGCCCTAGCGGTCTTTAGCAAGGTGCCAGCCCCGCGCTACTGACTGTCATATAGAACTGGATCGCTGTGAAGCCTGCCTGAGGTGGATCTGCTAAAACTTTTTCAGGATCGCCAAGTACGTCCTGCCCGTTGGGCTGTATGCGGCTAAATCAATTAACGGAAACTAAGCATGTAGAGCCGAAGGCAGAGTACTGGCGGACGCGGGTTCAACTCCCGCCGCCTCCACCAACACCCACTTTTAGAGTGACCAAAAAGCCCCTAACCACGGGGCTTTTTTGTACCTATAATGCCCGGAAGCCCAGAATTGACGGGGCCGTCAAGTTTTTACTAGGTTCCCATAGGTTCCCAAGGGTTTTCCCTTGTTCCCAATTTTATTGTAACATCCAGTGTAACAAGCACCATTAGGGTGCATTCAAGGGTGTTACATATGGCCAGAACAACCAACCCGCTTACCGATACGCAGATCAAGAACGCCAAACCCAGAGCGAAGGAATATAACCTGTCTGATGGCGGCGGATTGGCACTGCGAGTGAAACCAAACGGAACCAAACTGTGGCTGCTCAACTACCCCCGCCCCTACACCGGCAAGCGCACCAATATGGGCCTGGGGGGATACCCAACTGTCACCCTGGCAGAGGCGCGGGAAAAACGCGATGCCGCCCGCAAGTTGCTGGCCAAGAATATCGACCCAAATGAGCAGCGGAATGAGGAACATCGCAAACAGAGGTTCGCTCATGGGAACACACTCCAGCATGTGGCCGAAGACTGGTTCGAGATAAAGAGACGAGAAGTCACTTCAAGCTACGGCGAAGACATCTGGCGCAGTCTCGAGATGCATGTCCTCCCTTCATTGGGCAAACACCCTATCCACAAGATCACCGCCCCCCTAGCCATAGAGGCACTCAAACCAGTCGCCGCCAAGGGTTCCCTCGAGACGGTGAGACGTGTGTGCCAGAGACTCAATGAAATGATGACTTGGGCCGTCAACACCGGCGTAGTACAACACAACCCGCTAGCAGGTATCAGCAAGGCCTTCCATGCACCAGGGAAGCGCAACCTACCTACCATCAAACCGGAGCAACTACCCGGTCTGCTACAGTCGATCCAGGACGCAAACCTGCGTACTACCACCCGGTGCCTGATCCTGTGGCAATTGCACACTATGGTGCGGCCCTCAGAGGCCGCAGGAACTCGCTGGGAAGAGATCGATGAAATGGCATGCCTCTGGCAAATTCCGGCTGAGAGGATGAAGAAGAAGCGCCCTCACACGGTGCCACTCACACACCAAGCACTGGCGCTGCTCGAGCGTATGAAGCCCATCAGCGGTCAAAGTGGCTATGTGTTCCCATCAGACCGAGTGCTGAGTCAGCAGGCCAACTCCCAGACCGCCAACATGGCCATCAAGCGGATGGGCTACCACGGACAGTTAGTCGCCCATGGCCTGCGCTCATTGGCCAGTACCACTCTCAATGAGGCAGCCTTCGATCCAGATGTGATCGAGGTTGCCCTTGCACATGTGGAGGCCAACCAGGTGCGCGGTGCTTACAACCGTGCCCAGTACCTGGAGCGCCGCGCGGTAATGATGCAGTGGTGGTCCGATCACATCGAGTTGGGAGGACAAGTAGTCCGGCTCAGGGCGGTGGGCTGATGGACCTATCCCGGTTCAACCTTGAGCAAGAGGAGTACTTCAGGGAAGCGTGTGAGGCCGCCTTAGACCTAATCAGAATCGGTGACATGCCCCGAGAGATGTTTGAAGAAGAACTCAGAAATGATTTCCTGTCGTTAGGTGGTAACCCGGCACAGTGGGACGACATGCTTAACATGCTCAGAAATTACTGCAATCAGCCCCCCGCCAAGAAATCGCAACTACCACCCGAGGAGCAATATCCGGCGTGCTTGAAGGACCTATCTCGGTTCAAACTCGAGGATGAGGATTGCTTCAGAAACGCATTCGAAGTTAAGGCGCTCCTTATTCGAATTGGGGACATATCCCCGGAAGAGTTTGAAGATGAACTTAGAAAAGATTTCCTGTCGTGGGGTGGAGAGCCCTCGCAGTGTGACGAAATGCAAACCATGTTTAGAAATTACTGTGAACAGCCACCCACCAAAAAATCGCAACCGGTATCCGAATCACGGCATCCCGCGTGGTTATATGATGAGTCTAACATTCGCATTCGGACCATTGTTGATGGACTAGAGAAGCCCCAAAGGTTCCGTTCTGAATACAAAGATTGTATCCGGGCCTTTCAGGCACTGGTGACCAATGCCCCACTGTCCCGGAAGGCCCGAAATGCACTTCTCAAACACATTGCTGGACTAAAGTCGGAAAAGTCAATTAAGAAAAATTTCAGAGCATTGCCGATCCCGGTTCGTAGGCATGTCAGGCTGATAATGAGATTGAGAAAAATCAACGAGGTCAAGGCGTGCAAATGGATACTTTCTGGCGGGCAAGACGGCGACAAGGCCAACGAACTAGATACTAATCACAACGCGCTTAGTATCCGATCTGATTTTACCTATATTGAAACGCGACTTGCACTTTCCTTCATTATCGCTGGCGGGCGGATCACAAAATACATGAAAAAGGGAGAGCGAATGGCTCAACCAAAGAGGGGGAAAACTTCAAAATACTCAGATGAAGATACCGATTACGCCAGCGACTTCATACTCCTCCTTCAACAATTCAGAATTGACTGTGGTGAAGCTGCACCTGATCCAAGAAAGATAACAACAAGGCACATTAGCAACTTACTCGTCGATATCGAAAAACAGGTTTTCGGGGAAGGCGATGACAACAAGTCTGTGGATCAAATGATAGAAGGTTGTGACTCGCTTATAATGAAAAATTCGGAATGGGAGTCATGGATGACGCGGTTGCGACGGACATATAATCGTCTAAAATCGCATGCGGCATAGACGAGGCAAAGCGCCACAATCCAGCTCGAGGACAGTTGCCTTACTAGAACTAATAATTAGATTCATCAATTGCTTTTTGTGCTTTTTCTTTGATCTGATTAATGTCATTTTTAGCATTTTCAACAAATTCATCAATACAGTCCGTGTATTGCTGAAGTTGTGAATTGTAAAGTTCAACATCGGAATTGTAGGAGTCAATTTCCCACTGACTATTGGATGAGTATGGCTTGAATGGTTCGGTTGGCTTTGAACAATCGTGTGAAGGATATCCCATAACCCCAAGGTTGCTCCCACCAAAAACCAAAGCATTCACACTCAATGGAATGAGGAGAAGTAGTATATTTACTAAAATCCATTTCTTCATGCGTTACTACTCTAGAATTTAGTAAAAGGTAGCAGCTTCACTGATAAACCGGAATCCGGATTTTCACGGCCGTGCGCTATTTGCCAATATGGGCCCAAGACAATATCACACCAAAAGATTCCCTAAAGCGATCAGAAATGATTACCCACAGACCCGCGAGTCCCCTACCCCCGCCAAGAACGCACCTCGCATCAAGGGGATCTATCACTGGCTGCGCCATTCTAACTGTCCACAAGCCAACACCATGTGGTATCCTGCCCGCAAGTATCAAGAGTGGACCTTAGGGTTCCGCCAACCGCCCGCTCCGGGAACGGTGGCCAATCGATACGCCATTTCATGGAACACATAGGAGAACTCACCATGATTGATCTCGGACCAGAATTCATCATGGGCATGCGTGCCCAAACGATGGGTCGCAACCTTATTGCCTTTCTCGACAACCTAGAAGCCCTACCCAAAGGGGCGCTGGCTGCCTACCTGCGTCGCATCGGTATAGATGTAACGGGTGACGTGCCCGGCCCTCTGGCCTCACTGAAGCAATCCTGGGCGATCCTGCCACAGGGGTTGTCACCACAGGATCATGCCACTCTGCCCGCCCCAGACGGCTACCACGTCGTTCTGGGGCTGACATACGATGAAGTGGTTTCGCTAGAATTGCTTATCGTCCTATTTTGCGAAGCGTATGGGCAGATGGAGCTCGTTATCGGGAAGCGGGTTGCCAGCGAAGGATTAGTGCCGCTGGATGATCCGATGTTCTCCGGAGGGGTGGAGTTTTTCACTACCCGAAGATCCTAGTCGACTGCAAAGGGTATGTGCTTTATTCGAATTCTACTGATCGTAGCAGATCTCACAGAACGCATTGGTGCCGATACCATCTCTCGATCAATCGAATAGGACAAAATGCATGACAGACGACCCTTTCGCCTATCTAAATATAGAAATGCAGATGGGAATGCCAGCTCAATCCATGGGCCGCGACCAGAATGAGTTAGTCTGGAAGATGCGGGAGCTCACACAACAATTGGTATTGGCTTACTTCAATACCGAGTTCATCTTGGACATTACTGGTCAGCAGGTCGTATTAGTGATCAGGGTGTTGAATGCCGCCCAAAATTGACCCACCTAGGGGGATAAATTCCGTCCAAAACTGACCCACTGAATTGACTATCCTGCTCACTTTTTGAGCGGGGTATGGGTGCGTTGCTGTACGCGGACGATGGCCCCTGTGTGGAGCTGGTGTACCCGAGAGATTGTTCGCTACCGAGCAACCGAGACGACCACGGGAATGTCACCTCCACTAGCCGCACCACCATCCGGCACGCGGGTGGGATGGGATATCAGGCCCTGATGGCTGACTACTGAGTGGGATCGCTACTTTTTTTCCGTTTGGAATTTGATGGAGGTGACTTCTCCCCACCCGTATTTTTTGGCGAACTCTTCGTAGACGGCTTGGACCTTTGGATAGAGAACGCTCTCGTTGCATCTTGGACAAGTGAATACTGGTCCTACATGCGTTGTTTGATTACCCACACGGCCAATTTGTAGTAACCAGGTTGCGCGTTTTATGACAAGTTGCTTTTCAGTTTGGGCATGTACCACTGTGGGTTGATCTTTTGGCCAGTGAATATGCCAGTCACCTTCGGCTTCACAAGCAAATTTGGGTACGAGCATTTCTGTAGCCTGCAAACATTTTGCCACTGTAATGGGCTTAAGGCGATTCTGAGGATCGTTGCGATTTACAGGCATCTACGCTCCGGCGGGTGTCTCGCTGATGAGTAACCTGCCACGGGTACTTTATGATCGATCCATGGTGGCTCGGGTCAGTGTTAAGGCTGATGGGGCCGAAACTGAAGAGCATCGATAAGCTGATGAACCCTGCATCAGGGTACTATCAAATATTGGGTAACTCTAGCGGGGGGGGATCAACATTCAATCAAACTAGCGATCAACGTGGCTCTCTCGGTATTACCGGTTACGGGACGCCCTAGTGCTACTCTTTTCAACAGCCACCACCATCTCAGATGGCTGTACTCCTAGAATGGTCGCCAATTGAAAAAGGGTGGATAGCGTGGGCTGCCTGAGTCCTCGCTCTAGAAGACTGATGTAGGTCCTGTCCAATCCACAATCGAGTGCCAACTTTTCCTGTGATAGGTCAGCCGCCAGCCGCCTCTCTCTGAGAACAGCACCAAAGGCCTTGCTGAGTTTCGTTTTGGTCGGATCCATTCCATAGGAGACTGACTCTTGATGGACTCAGGGTCGACGGACTATAGTCTACATATAATACTGACAACCGCCAAAAATAATTGGGATTCGTGTTGCTCCAATAGAAAAAGCAGTTATTGGCCAGCAATCACAAGGGGAATAGCTTTATGAATTATCTAATCAAACACTGGCGGGGTGAGCTGCCATTGTGGGTGTCATTCTGGGTAAATTTGGTTCTCATCAACGTAGCATTAGGATTCCTCCGTCTTTGGCTAACCCCGTCCTCTCAAACTACAATTTTTAAAACCACTGCAATGACGGTTTTGCTTTACGGATTTTTCGAGATCACTATCTCTATCTGGCAAATTGTTGGCACTGCGCGATCGACAACTCGAAAAATTGATGATACCAAACGATGGATTGTAGGAGGAACAGTTCTCTTTCTTCTCCTGATGCTTGCGTTCTCAACTATCATTAACTTAAAGAACTCGCTACCTATTTATTCGCAGATGCTACAAGTTATTTTTGGTATAGACGAGGCACTTGACGTAACGCCCATCACTGAAAATAGCCCACCCAAAGTCACCTCACCACAGCTGACTATAATTGTATCCAAACAAGACTCGGAGGGAATTACCCAAGATCAGATGACTCAGATATTTTTGTCCAGATTAGAGAAGTACGCCGAAGATCGTATCAAGGCCATTGTCAAATCACATTATGAGTCAAGCGGCCAGAAAGCGCCTGTCACAGACATGATATCAGAATCTAACTATATAGAATTGGACGGCACCAAACTTGCGCTTGTTCGAGTTTTTGAAGAGGGAAAATCAAACAGCATTTTTATTCATGGAATCAAAGACAAAGAAATCGTCCGCATACTGTGTGCATCACAGACTACTGATCGGGTGGAAATTACTACAGGCGACTGTGCAAACAAGATTTCAGAGATATTCGGAGTGTCTTTTCATGGGACTCCAACCGCACCTGTTCAGAGTAAAGAACCAATTTCAGCTAACCAGCCAACTAGTAAACCTGTTGTAAGCCGAAATCCGAGTCCACCTAACCAATCCCTTATCAAAATTGATTTTGGCGATGGTATTTCCATGGACGTGCCAAAGACCTGGCAATATCTGGACCCAAAATACCATCAGCTAATTCAGACGTCAGTCGATGCCGTATTGAAATTGGCAGCTTTGCCAGAACCAGATGGTACGAATATCCTACTTATCGCCGCGAACGCGAATACCGGATACAAGACATCCTCTGCCACTTTAAGACTAAGTGTCCGTCACGGTCCAGGCTCAACTCAGCAAGACGTTAGACAGCTCGCTAACGAACCGAAAAAAGTACTGGATGAGACTTTAGACCCCGCACTCACAGCCAGCATCAAGAGTCTTGAGACTCAGGGATTTGTCTCCAATGTAAAGTCGTTGGGGGGACGAGTTGAAAGCAACAGTTTCGTCAGTTGCATTTTCACTGAGCTTGAATATTCCAAGCCGGATGGCGTCACGCTATCACAAACATGGCTATGTCCTTTCGGTGACAAGGCAGTGAAGCTGTCCACTTCCTATCGAAAAAGTGAAGCTGTTCTGTTTGAACCTGTCATTCGATATGTGTTTCAGTCGTTAAACGTCGCAAACGTAAAAATGAACAAGAGTACCCCGAAGGAAATTACCGGTTATGCGCCAGGCGATATACTCCACGAGAACGAGTTCATCGCGCTGGGGAGAACAGCCATACTCCACGAGGATAAGGTGGAAGAGGATGAAGAGGTACTCCGTGTGGGGGAGCATAAAAAAAAGACAGAGTTTCAAATTTATGAAATTATGTATTTGGTTCCCACTAAGTCAGAAAAAAGCACATGGCCATACACGTTAGTAGAGCTTAATCAAATCGCGGATGATCAGTGGATGATCTATAGTGTCTCCGTTGTGGTAGATGACTGTGGTGAAGCGAAGAATCCAATTGAACTAGAAAAAGACAACGAGGAGGCGAAAGAAGCCAACGAAAAATTGATTGAAATCTGCGAAATCATTGCAAAAGGCTTCAACAAACAATTGCAAGCGGTATACGGGGACACATATCGTTATTACGATGAGTATGGTCTGAAGTTGGGCGGAAAATGCGGACACAGTGTTGATAGCTGGACCGGTAAATGCGATTACATGACTTATCCAAGTGGACATTGGTTGGGTATAGCTCTAGTGCGCGGCGGGGTCCCAACGCGTAATCCTCATAGCCGATGGCTAGGATTGAATATGCAGTCGATTCCTAGAAGGCAGGAAGGTTATTTCACGCTTGTTGGAAATGGCTTGCAGGTGGATATGGGGTGGCTTGATAAGGTAACCGGACAGGACCGCTATTTCACGCGTGTTGGAAATAAGCCACAAGTGATTTTGGGGTGGAGTGATGACAAGACTGCGCGCAGGGCACACGAGTTAAATCAGGAGTACGTGGATAAAAAGAAGGAGCTTGCAGTTGAGCAGGCGCTCAAGGATACGGAACTCTTTAATTAATCCAATAACTATTGATCGGCCAGGACCGAACTACTCCACCAATTGCGCCCACTAGGACGGGGCAGTAATTAGCGGGGCCTGCGAATTCGATTGACCGGCTGAGGGCCTCTTTCAGTCCGCGAGATGACCCGATGAAATAGACTGCAGCGGCCAGAACATCCGGTGCGTAACCATCATTGTTGATACTTGAGCGCCTGCGCGTTCGAAGTGCTGTCACAGTCTCAGCCATGCGCCCTACTTCGACCCGCCTGAGTGCGTCCTGCCAATCCAGGCCGTTAATGAGATATCGACACAGCAATACGACAGCGGCGCTCACATCACCTGCCAATGGGTGGTGGTGGGTCAGTGCTGCCTCATCCATGGCAGCCTGTGCCAGTTCGCTATCAGGCAGTCTGGATTCCGCCAAGGGCGAGATACGATGCGCGGGGTTGCAACCGGCGGTCATCCCTGACAATTCATTGTGCACTTTCAGGCTGGCCTCCGGGAATGATAGCCCTGATTGGACTAGGTCGAATACGGCCGCACAGACCGGACCGGTATCAAAGCCGTCCTCACACCACCACGCAAGATAGCGTCGACCGATAGCATCAACATCGAACGGATCGCTCTGTGCTAGCAGTCGGGCCATCGCTGTCGGGCCGCCATTCATGTCGCCAGCCGCAAGCCCGTCTAGAATCGCAGACTTATCCATATCGATCGTACTCAAATTCGTAACGCAACGTCGCCATAGCCACATCAGAGCTTTCCAGAGTGAGCATAACCAAGACATGCGCAATAGCGCGATCGATGCGCTCAAGGTCGGTGTATTGCCCTCGCAGCATCCGAAGCCTATCCAGATCAAGATTGCGAATGGCCTTGTCGATGATAGAGTCAATCATAGCCGCATATCCATTTCGGACATCACCACGTTGATAATATTGCCACTGACCGATGAGTTGTCGTTGTACATACCGAGTATTTTGGCGAGTTCCTTCAGCGCCGCTAGCCGGTCGGACAGCTTGGCCCCCGTTGCCACACCCGTCCCCGGGTCGACCTCCAACGAGACGATGGCGTCCCTCATCGACTGCGGCCAGGCGATGACGGGCAGTATCCGGCCGTAGCAATCCAGGATCGAGCTGATGTCAGCAAACGCGATCTTGGCCAAGCCCTCCACCACCTGCTCCCGGGTCACTGACAGTCGATCGATGTGCTGACCCTGCAGTTCTCTGACACGGCCCTGGATGGCCGGGGTGTTGAACAGCCGGTAGGCATTCTGCTCGTGCCCAGCGTAGCCAGCGGTCACATAACACTCCAGGACGTTGGCGTTGGGATTCAACGCGACCTCCTGGGCGAAACGTTCCTGGTTTCTATTCAACTCACTCATCTCTATCTCCTCATCAACTCAGCATTCAAACCAACTGATCCCACAGAATTGACTCGCTTACCCCCGAGTTGTCGTAAACCCCGCAACCTACCCGTTGGCCAGGGGTGCCTGCAGCCCTCACCACGCCTAGGGTTTATGCGATTTACCCTTGTTTACCCCGAACCCCGTACTTCTCCTCGTCGCGCCAGCCACAGGTATGGCTACTCACTACAGCCATCAATCTATATCTCTACTAACTGAATATATATGGGTATAGGGGTAAAACCACTCAAACCCGCGCCACGCTTGGCCCGTGAGCACCCCTGAGCGTCGGGGTATTCACGGGTAGTCAAAAGTAAGCTACTCATAAATGTTATCCCCTTCCTGCCGATAACCCTGCGCAGCCACAAACGCTTTTTCAATCTCGGAAGCGGCATACCCCATCATCTCGATTCCTGACCCCTGCTTGATAAATAGTTTTCCCTTGGAAGTACCTTCCTGGGGGATCGCATTGTTGACCCGACCACTGCCCCCGCCTAGTCCGGGATGTGTGATGTAGCCAAGACTCGCCATAACGCCTGCAAGGCTCGTCCCTTTAAAGACCTTCTGCTCCCCTGTCTCCCTTAGCAGCCGCTTTATAGCCTCGCTATACGCCCACCCTCCCTTGAATCCTGGACGACTGTCGTCGATGGCATCCTGAACTCGCTGCGCTATCGGGCACAATGAGGCTTTGACCGCCTGCTCCGTGGTCGAAGTCCGGGGCGCGGTCACTGCAGCACCCAGAGGGTCATACCGGGGGTCAATCTCAAACTCGAACAGCATGTAGTGTGCAAACATCTCGAAACCACCGTTGTTCGTCCAATCGAACAGTTTCTTGAAATACAACGGGGCCGGGAAATCTCTGTCAAGTTCTGCTCGTTTCATTTGGTTAGATACAAAGACACATACTCGCCTGGTGTCACCCGTAATGGGCAGACCATCCAAGCAGTTACTCATGAGCAGGAAGTTGGCCCAGTTGGGGCCGGTTTTGGCGTCCACCCCCTTCGCCTGTATCTCCATGCGTGGACTGGTGATCAGTATCTTGAACGCGTCCATCATTGAACCGTCGCCATTCGCATTCACCTCATCCACAATGACTAATAGCGCGGACTCCATCCAGGCGTTGAACTTATTGCTGATGTCCCTGGCGTTGGGTCTGGCAGTGTATATCTCCCCAATAATGTACTCTATCAGCATGCCGATCCAGCTCTTCCCATTGCCCTCGCATCCCACAAGTATCGGCGCCCAGTTCACCTTAGAACCCAGGTTGCGAACGACCACCGCGATCCATGTCAACAGGATGATAGCGTCGTCACCGTTTGGGAACATGCGCTTGATGTGGTCCAGCGCGATGCTCACATCACCCTTTTTAGTGACCGGTGGGAACAGCACGCAGCTGTTAATGTATTGTCGACCATTGCGTTGGATTACAGTACCTGCTGGTTTATTCGGCATAAATTCTAAGTCCCAGTGTTTTGGAAATTCATATAGACCATTTTCAGTATAGGCAGTGAAGGCGTTCTTCTCGTACTTCGACTCCACGCTGATCCTGAATTCAAGCCCCCCCATCAGCGCCCTGAACTGTGCGGGGGTGTAGGTAGCGCCGCATCGCTTATCGAAAATCACATGGCGACTGGTGATGTACACAAATGGCTCGAACACCGGTAGCAGCTGATCCATCGACACTGTGACAGTGCCCCGCTGTCTGGCATCCACCGACCGTGACATGTCAACCGGGGCACCCGCATCATTGCCCTCACCAGCCTTCGCCGCACCCTCACCGTACACCTTGTTGCATCGCCCGACCGCGTTGCCGACTGACATCATGAGGTAGTTACTGTGCTTGTACCACTTCTCACGTCGCAGCTTGCAGTCATCGCGCCACATCAAATCAAACATGCGCTGGTGATTCTTGCCGGTCCAGAATGCAAGGTGCTGCAGTAGCGCGGCATCAGCACTGCTGCGGTCGTAGGGGTCGCGGTCATTCTGCACCGGGTAACACCTCGCCAGCACTGCCTCATTGTTCTCCCAGAGATCCTTGGGGGTAGCCTTGCCGCCGAAGACACCGCTCCCCACGCTCGCGCACATCTTGGCGATGAGCATGTCGTTTTCCGTGATGCCGTTCCACTCGGGAACAGGTACGTTCGACCAGGGCATTGACATCTCTTTGCTGGGCGGGAAGTACGCATCCACCAGCGGCTTGATGTCGACCACCGCACCAGAGTCACCCCT
>JANNXP010000057.1:0-9585 GCA_031409615.1 Haliea sp.
GAGTGGGGTTTACCATCGCCGCGCCTGTTACCAGCCGCGCGGTGCGCTCTTACCGCACCATTTCACCCTTACCTGGCGGCCTTTCAGCTGCCCGGCGGTATACTCTCTGTTGCACTTTCCGTAGGCTCGCGCCTCCCAGGCGTTACCTGGCACTCTGCCCTATGGAGCCCGGACTTTCCTCCCCCCAACTGCGTAAACGCAGCCGAGAAGCGATCGCCTGACCGACTCGGCGCCAAGACTACGCGCTGCCGCCGGGAAGAGCAAGTTAGCCGATACTCCCGCGCGCTATGCGTCCCGCTCGCGATCTCGATCTTGTTTCAGTGCCAGCAGATGCTGGTATAGCTGATTCTTGCGCAGGCCAGTCCAATCCGCCACCACTGCGGCCGCCTGTTTCGCAGGAAGATCCTGTGACAAGCGCAACAGTAGGGCCGCAACATCGGCACTCACTTCCTGCTCGATTTTCACCCGGCCCGCGACGATCAATACAATTTCACCCTTTTGCTGGTTGCTGTCGCCGCGCACAAACTGCTCTAACTCGGACAATGAGCCGCGCTTGATCGTCTCGAAGATCTTGGTAATTTCCCGAGCCAGCACCGCCTCGCGTGCGCCACCAAATACTTCAATCATCGACTGCAATGACGCTTCGACGCGATGCGGTGCCTCATAGAAAATCAGCGTCACCGACTCCGCAGCCAACGCACTCAGGCGATTGACCCTGGCCCCGTCCCGTGCGGGCAGAAAACCCTCAAACATGAACCGGTCCGTAGGCAGACCCGACACACTGAGGGCCGCGACGGCGGCACAGGCGCCGGGTACCGGACGGACCATGAAGCCCCGGTCCTGCACGTAACGCACCAGGCGATAACCCGGATCAGAAATCAGCGGTGTCCCCGCATCGGACACCAGTGCGACACTGCCACCACCGGCCAGACAGCTGCCGATGCGCTGCAAGGCGCGCTCATCGCTGTGATCGTGATAGGCCGTAGTGGGCGTATTTATCGCGAAATGTTGCAGCAGCCGCTGGCTGTGCCGGGTGTCCTCTGCAGCGATGAGGTCTACATTCTGCAGCACCTCCACGGCGCGCTGTGACATATCACCGAAGTTACCTATAGGCGTTGCCACCACATAGAGCCCGCAATCCACAAATTCCCCTTATACTGTCTGCACTTCGTAAATCCCGGACAAGCGAGACCTACCAACTCGTCGGTGCAGCATAGCATGAGAGACAGACATCCCGGACAGCACGGTCAGGTCAGCTTGATAGCACTGATCCTGCTGACACTCCTCCTGTGGGGCTGTGCCGAGCAGCCACAGAAAAAGACCATGAAGTCGGCGCCCACCGCTCCACAGAAGCAACAGCCCGCGCCAGAGCCGGGCACTTCGCAGTCACTGCCACCGAGCCCTCACAGCGCGGCATTCAACAGCGCCGAGCAGGCCCTCGCCAATTTTGACTGGATGCAAGCCACTGTCACGCTGCAGGAAATTCCCACCGCAGGACTGACCTCGAACGATGTCAGCTACGTGGGTTATTTACAGGCGCGCATCAGCTATATTCGCGGCGATCAGACTGGTGCCATGGCGCAACTCGAGCAGTTAGCTACGCCAGGCATCAACCCTGCCCTGCGCTACCGCATCCTCAGCTTCAAGCACCATATACTGGAAATGCAGGGCGACTCGTTGGCCGGCGCCCAACTGGCAGATCACATTTTGCGAACGGCGCCGCAGAGCGCTGCCGCTGCCTGGAAGCGCAGTGTGTGGCACAATCTGGAAAGGACACACCAGGACGAGTTAACGGCAGCCCTGCCTGGCGCCACGGATCAACAGTGGCGGGGCTGGGTAGAGCTGGCCCTGATCAATCGCCAGGACAACGCCAACCCCTCGAACGAATTATCACGCTGGCGCAGCGACAACCCCGATCATCCCGCGGCCAACCCTCTACCCGGCGGTTTGGATTACCTTATTACATCCGGCCTGCAGGGCGGAAAAGTGGCTATCCTGTTACCGATGAGCGGGGAGCTGGCGCCAGCCGGCAAAGCCGTACTGCATGGTTTTCTTGCAGCATACTATAAAGACCGCGCCGCTGGTGGTGCTGCTACTGAACTGGTGGTGATCGACCTGAACCAATATGCCTCTGCCAGCAGCGCCTATGAGGAGGCGGTGCGCCAGGAGGTCAGAATCGTGGTGGGCCCCCTCAGCAAAGAAGCGTTAGCCGATCTCGCAACACGCCTGGAGCGTCCTGTTCCCATACTGGCCCTCAATCGCATTGATCAGGTATTGCCAGCTTCCGGCAGCGCCCTGGTGCAACTGTCGCTGTCTCCGGAAGACGAAGCGGTGGGTCTTGCCGAACTTGCTTTTGGAGCAGGCGCGCGCCGGGCTTTGGTCATAACTCCAGCCGGGGACTGGGGCAGCAAGATGGAAGCCGCCCTGCGGGAACGCTGGACCACTCTGGGTGGCACGGTCGCCAGCAGCGCGAGCTACAGCACCTACGAAGATCACTCCAGCAGCATAAAATCCGCTCTAGCGCTGAACGCCAGCGAACAACGCGCAAGCGATCTTCGCACTCTGCTGGACACAGATATCGAATTTACTCCCCGCCGCCGTCAGGACCCCGATGTTGTCTTCCTGTTGAGCCGCAGTGGCGCAGAGGCGCGCTCGATCAAACCGCTGCTGGGCTTTCACTATGCAGGCAATCTGCCCGTATACGCACTCCCCAGCATCTACGGTGGCTTACCCGATGAGCGCAATCAGGACCTGAACGGTATCCACCTGGTAGAGACACCATGGTTGTTGGATGCCAGTACAGACCTGCGGGCAACCCTCGCCGCCGGTGGTGCCGACAATAGCGACTACACGCAGCTCAATGCATTGGGGGCTGACGCCTTTCTCCTGCAGTCCAATTTCATTCGCCTGCAGAGTGGAGCGGATGCACTGTTTCGTGCCAATACCGGACTACTGCGCATGGATCCCAACCTGCGTATCCAGCGGGAACTGTCTGCGGCCACATTTGATGGCGGCGTACTGAAGGCCCAATAGCTAGACTGAACTCTCCAACGCCAGGTATATCAATACGCTACGACCATGAAATCGCTCGGAGAGGATTGCGAAGACAAGGCCGTGACTCTGCTTGAAGACCGGGGTCTGCAGGTAGTGGAGCGCAACTTCGCAGGCAAGACAGGCGAGATCGACATCATTGCGCTGGACGGTGCCCAGCTGGTCTTTGTGGAGGTTAGGGCGCGCAGCAACCGCTATTTCGAAAGCGCCGCGGGCTCAGTCAATCTGCGCAAGCAACAACGCATAATTCGCACAGCACAGCTTTTTCTGCAGCGCCGCCCCCAGTGGGCGAATACCCCCTGTCGATTTGACGTCATTGCCTTCGAGCCCCCACAATCCGCTACCCGCCCCCGGATTCGTTGGATCCGCGGCGCTTTCACTGCCTGAACTACTAGAACGGGAATACGCTGCATGGACTACTATCAAATCATCGCTGATAATTTCCAAAGCACTATCGAAACCATCGCCATGTCCGTGGACACGCTGGCGGGGACCATAGAGCGCAGCACTCAGCTGATGGTCACTGCTCTATTGGCAGACCGCAAAATCATTGCCTGCGGCAATGGCGTGGACGCGGCGCTGGCGCAACTGTTCGCCTGCAACCTAATCAACCGTTTTGACGAGGATCGACCCGCTCTTCCCGCATTGACCCTCGGCGCGGACAGCGCCACCATCACCGCGATAGCCCTTTCCAGCAGCATCAACGATATTTTCGCCCGTCAACTGCGCGCGCTGGGCCAAGCCGATGATATTTTACTGTGTATAAATAGCTCAAAAGGAGCGAGCAACCTGGTACGCGCCATACAGACAGCCCAGGAACGGAACATGCGCGTCATCGTGCTGTCAAACTCGCGGGACGGCGAGCTTGGTGCACTGATCCGGCCCGAGGATGTGCAACTGCAAGTCCCCGCCACCCGCCAGGCACGTATCGTGGAGATGCATGCCATGGTGATTCACAATATGTGTGAACTGATCGATCACAGTCTATTTGGAAACTATCACCGGGAATAAAATATGCGGCCGATTTTTTCTCCCCTGCTCACCTTTTGCATACTCACGCTGTCCGGCTGTGGAAGTTTTCTCGCCAGCATGGACATAGACACCATCGACGACCATGCGAACGCGCGCACCATGGCTCAGGTCATTGAAGACGACAACATCGAAACCAAAGTCATAGTGAACATTCATGCACAGAACGAAGCCTATTCCGCCACTCACCTTGTCGTTGTCAGCTATAACGGTTACGTACTGCTGGCAGGGCAAGTCAACGACGAAGTACTAAAGAGTGAGGCCACCAGGATTGTGCGCAAAGTCCAGGGCGTGCGCAGGATTTACAATGAGCTGGAGATCGGCCCACCCAGTTCTGCTATGACGCGCACCAGCGATGCCTGGGTAACGACCAAGATAAAGTCGACTCTGCTGGGCAGCAGCGATGAGCAGGGCACACGCATCAAGGTTGTCACAGAGAACGGTGTGGTCTATCTCATGGGTCTTGTCACGCAAGAAGACGCCGAGCGCATTTCCACTATGGCTGCCGATATAGCGGGAGTGCGACGGGTGGTGCGATTGTTCGAGCCAGTAGATTAATGCGACGACTGCGACTGTGCAGTTGCACTCCAGCCCCGGTCATGGCGATTCTATTTGACGATTTTAAGAGCAGGCCTTTTCTCTGGCGTACCAGGCTCTGGAGGGATATCGTCCGGCGGGCTGCCGGCCTCTTCAGGATCAAATACCATACCTTGGCCATTTTCCCTGGCGTAAATTCCCACCACCGCTGAGATCGGCACAAAGACATCCGTCGCGACACCGCCGAATCGCCCGTTAAAAGCGACTGCCTGATTGGAGATGGTCAAATCCACCACAGCATCAGGGGAAATATTCAGGACAATCTGGCTGTCCTTCACAAATTGCTGGGGCACCATCACATCCGCCATCGAAGCATCAACCAGCACGTACGGCGTAAAATCGTTGTCCACAATCCATTCGTAGAGTGCGCGCATGATATAGGGACGACTGGAATTCATGCTTAACGATGCCATTACGACAGCGGGAAAGGCTGCCTTACAGGCGCATTTCCCGCTCCTGCTCCGTCAGGCTCTCCTGAAAGGATTCCCGATTAAACAAGGTGTCCATATACGTTTGCAGCGGCTTGGTCTGCTTGCTAGCGCGAATTTCCACGCCCAGATAGGGAAGCCGCCATAAAATCGGAGCAATACAACAGTCCACCAGAGTAAATTCATCGCTCATAAAGAATGGCTTTTCGGCGAATATGGGCGCAATGCTCACAATACTCTCGCGCAGTTCCTTGATCGATTTCTTGACCACGTTGTCACTGCGTGTGTGCTGGATAGCATCCACCAACACGCTCCAGTCTTTCTCTATTCGGTGTATAAAAAGCCGACTTTCTGCACGCGCCACAGGATACACCGGCAACAGTGGAGGGTGCGGAAATCGCTCGTCCAGATACTCCATCATAACTTTGGACTCATACAGCACGAGGTCCCGGTCCACCAGGGTTGGCAGACTGTTGTAGGGATTCAGGTCAGCCAACTCCGCTGGTGGGTGCGCAGCATCGGATTCGACCAGGTCGACCGTAACGCCCTTCTCAGCCAATACAATTCGTACCCGGTGACTGTAGTGACTGGTACTATCAGAAAAAAATGTCATCGAAGACCGCTTTGCCACAACACCCATCAGGGATTCCTCAGTTGTTTCCTACAGAAAACTTGCAGCGCAGAGACTCTGTCCCAGCACTACCATCAATTGCGCGCAATCAGTGTACGTCTTTCCAGTACTCTCGATTGAGCAACCACGCGAAAATCGTAAATAGAGCAATAAAGAGCAGGGTAAACATGCCTATTCGGTGGCGGTCTACCAGCATCGGCTCCGCCACATAAGCGAGAAAATTTACCAGATCATAGACTGCCCCATCGAACTCCTGTGACGTCATATCGCCAGCCACGGGAATTGCAAAAAGACCGCAGGGGGCCTCGAGTATATCTTCACCCGTTAGAGGGTCGCGCTTGACGCCACCGTTGTGGGCTGTAACAGGCCCGGGAGCGCATTCCTGCAGGCCCTGTAACTCCAACAGCACATGGGGCATACCCACGTCCTTGAATACCTTGTTATTTACTCCGTAGGGCCGACTGTCGTCGCGGTAGAAAGTGCGCAGATAGGTATACAGCCACTCTGGCTGGCGCGCACGCGAGACCAGTGTCAGGTCGGGTGGTGCCACACCAAACCACGTTTTGGCAGTGGGCTTATCCATGGCGTTATGCATTAAGGCACCGATTTTGACGTCCGGATCAAACATCAAATTGGCTAGGAATAGGTCTTCGGGGATTCCCAGATCCGCAGCAACGCGGTTATAGCGCGAGTACTGCAAGGAGTGACACCCCATGCAATAGTTCATATAGATCTGGGCACCACGTTGCAGCGAGGCCTTGTCCCGGGGATCGGCTACAAATTTATCGCACGGTATGGTTCCACACTCGTACTCGGAGGCCGATGCTACAGCCTTTAGTGGCAGAATAGTCAGAGCAAGAATCAGCAAGAGGGCGCCGATAGTGCCCCACAAACCGATACCGCCGTCCATGGTGACACGTTCAGGCACCGGTTTGGTCTTGTCTAGCGATGACCAGATTGGCATCAACAGGAAAAACGCAAAGTAGATTACGGCACAAATCCGCGCCAGCATGGTCCGTTCAGGAGTGGGCGACCATACGCCCAACACACCGAGAATCAGGAACGATGCCACAAAAACCACCAGCATCACCTTGTTGAGAGAACCGCGATAGCGCCAGGATTTTACGGGGCTGCGATCCAGCCAAGGCAACACAAAGGGTATGGCGACCGAGCCTGCAAAAGCTATAAATCCCCAAAACTTATCAGGCACAGCGCGCAGCACCGAGTAGAACGGCGTGAAATACCACACAGGTGCGATGTGCGCCGGTGTCTTCAGGTTATTGGCCTCCTCAAAGTTGGCGTGCTCCAGAAAGTAACCGCCCATTTCTGGCAGGAAGAAAATGACACCGCAGAAAATGAACAGAAACACGCCAATTGCCTGCAGGTCGTGCACTGTGTAGTACGGGTGGAAAGCCACGCCGTCCAGTGGCACGCCCGCCTTGTCCTTGTGCTTCTTGATGTCAACGCCGTCAGGATTGTTGGAGCCGACCTCATGCAGTGCCAGCAAGTGCAGCACCACGAGCGCCAGCAAAATAATGGGTAACGCCACGACGTGAAGGGCAAAGAATCGGTTCAGCGTGATACCGGATAACAGGTAGTCACCGCGAATCCAGGTGACGATGTCCTCGCCTACGACAGGAATGGCACCGAACAGGGAGATAATAACCTGGGCACCCCAGTAGGACATTTGGCCCCAAGGCAGCACGTAACCGACGAACGCTTCCGCCATCAGCGCCACAAAGATCAGCATGCCGAAAATCCAGATCAGTTCCCGAGGCTTTTTGTATGAACCGTACAATAGGGCACGGAACATGTGCAGATACACGACAAGAAAAAATGCCGAGGCGCCGGTGGAGTGCATGTAGCGCAATAGCCAACCAAAATCGACATCCCGCATGATGTATTCCACCGATGCGAAGGCGCCCTCCTGACTGGGCGTGTAGCTCATGGTGAGCCAGATACCCGTCAGTAGCTGGTTGACCAGCACCACCAGAGACAGTACGCCGAAGATGTAAAAAAAGTTAAAGTTTTTGGGCGCGTAATACTTGCCCATGTGAGTATTCCACGCCTTCATGATGGGGAGGCGCGCATCAACCCAGTCGCGTAATCCAATCAGCATTTTACTCATCAGACACCCTCCGGGTTCACGCCGATAACCATGACCTTGTCATCCTCAAACGAATACGGAGGAACCAACAGATTGGCAGAGGCAGGCACTCCGTCGTAGACCCGACCGGCCAGATCAAATTTGGAGCCGTGGCAGGGGCAGAAAAAGCCGCCCACCCACTTATCGCCACCAAGATCCTTGACACCCACTTCCGGCACAAACTTGGGCGCGCAACCCAGATGCGTACACAATCCTACGATGACCAGCAGATTCGACTTGATGGAGCGTTCTATACCCGTAATGTAAGGAGGCTGTTGATCAGGATTCTTGGAGTCAGGGTCTTTGAGTTGTGCGTTCAGGCCCGGCAGTGCCTCAAGCTGTGCATCCGTGCGATTGACGATGTAGACCGGTTGGCCACGCCATTCGGCGATCGTCATCTGACCGGGTTCTACCTTGCTGAAATCAAACTTTACTGGTGCGCCGGCGGCCTTGGCCTTGGCCGATGGATTCCAGGAACCCACGAAGGGCACGGCCACACCCACTACGCCGACAACCCCTACTGCGCTCGTGGCAGCGGTCAGGAACTTCCTTCTTCCGGCGTTAACGACATCGCTCGTCATGCTTCTCTCCCCAGATTACAGATCAGTTTCCGACCGGTCCGTAGAGTACCGAACCGCAGATCTCAAAAACGGTGCAAATGGTAATGATTTTGCCGTGTTGTTACAAGGAAGACTCCTTGATTCTACTGCGTTTTCGGCAAAATCCTGGGCTAAGCCAGTACAGCAACCACCAGCCTATATCAGGCTCAAAAAAAAGCCCGGTATGCACAACACCGGGCGTTTTTGATTGTGTCCGTATCCCCGCCGATATTGGGGATACATACCACCACTTAACGCTTGGAAAACTGGGGACGCTTACGCGCCTTGCGTAGACCGACTTTTTTGCGCTCCACTTCACGCGCGTCACGAGTAACATACCCGGCGCTGCGCAAAGCTCCCCGCAGGGATTCATCATATTCCATCAAGGCGCGCGTAATGCCGTGGCGAATTGCCCCGGCCTGACCGAAGCTTCCACCGCCAGCCACCGTCACGTTTACATCAAATTTTCCTGTTAATTCAACAAGTTCCAGCGGTTGACGCACGATCATGCGAGCAACTTCACGACCAAAATACTGATCCAGAGGCCGTTTGTTGACGGTAATACTGCCAGCGCCGCTCTTCAAAAATACGCGGGCGGTAGACGTCTTGCGACGGCCAGTTCCATAATATTGAGTAGCTGCCATAAAAGATTATCCGTTAGATGTTCAGTACTTGGGGCTGTTGCGCCGCATGTGGATGCTCGGTTCCGGCATACACTTTCAATTTCCTGAACATGGCTCGACCCAGCGTGTTCTTCGGCAACATACCCTTCACCGCAGTCTGGATTGCCCGCTCTGGAGCTTTATCAATTAATTTGTCAAAGGAAATAGACTTTAGACCGCCGGGATACCCCGTGTGACGATAATACATCTTGTCCTTTGACTTGGCACCTGTGACGCGTATTTTTTCGGCATTCACTACAACGATGTAATCGCCGGTATCCACATGGGGAGTGAATTCGGCCTTGTGTTTACCGCGCAAACGGTGCGCGATCTGGCTAGCCAGACGCCCAAGAGTCTTGTCGGAGGCATCCACCACGAACCAGTCGCGAGCAACATCTTCCGCCTTGGCACTAAAAGTTTTCATGAGTAACTGCCTCTTGGA
>JANNXP010000058.1:0-2113 GCA_031409615.1 Haliea sp.
CTCTGGTAATCCTCACCTCGCTTGATACAGATCGGGGACGAGCTGCGCGTTTCGATGCCAGTCAGCACGGCATCCGCCATCGCAAAACCGTGGATCTGCTTGTCGAATACCGGAATCGCCTCGCGAATAGCCGCAATCGCAAAATCCGGCAGCGCGCTGGATAAATCGGTTAGTGTCACTCCCGGTTGATAGGACGGCACCAAAGTACCTAACGCGGTGGAGGCCTTGCCTGCGAGAAAGTCACCGACCAATTGCGCCGGTGCGTTGTAATTCTCACCGCCCATCTTATAGGCCAGAGTTTCCAGCTCACGCTGTAAGTCGATACCGGCCAGTACATGCCCGGGATAGTCTTCCTCGGGGTTGATGCCCACCACAATGGCAGAGTTGGCATTGCGCTCGTTACGTGAGTACTGCGACATACCATTGGTCACCACGCGCCCTTCCTCTGAGGCCGCCGCCACCACTGTGCCGCCGGGGCACATACAAAAACTGTACACACTGCGCCCATCATCACAGTGGTGTACCAGCTTGTACTCAGCCGCGCCCAATAGCGGGTTACCGGCGTGGCCACCAAAACGTGCATGGTCAATCACCGATTGCGGATGCTCAATACGAAAACCAATGGAGAACGGTTTGGCTTCGATGTATACACCCCCATCCAACAACATCTGGAACGTATCGCGCGCGCTGTGACCGATGGCCAGAACAATGTGCTTGCTCAGCAGTGTCTCACCGCCGTTGGTGGTCAACCCGATAACGTGGGCAGTACCGTCGCTATCAACTTCGCGCAAAAGGGACTCGACCTTTTGCTCGAAGCGTATCTCCCCGCCCAATCGCACAATCTCTGCGCGCAGCTTCTCTACCATGGTCACCAATTTGAACGTGCCGATGTGCGGCTTGCTCTCGAACAAGATTTCCTCGGGGGCACCGGCCTTAACGAACTCCGTCAGCACCTTGCGTCCCAAGTGGCGGCGATCCTTGACCTGGCTGTACAGCTTGCCATCGGAGAACGTACCGGCACCGCCCTCACCAAACTGTACATTTGACTCGGTATTCAGCTGGCGCTTGCGCCACAGGCCCCAGGTATCCTGAGTACGCTGGCGCACCTCACGGCCCCGCTCCAGCACAATAGGCTTAAAGCCCATTTGCGCCAGCACCAGCGCGGCCAGAATGCCACAGGGCCCAAAGCCAACAACAATCGGCCGATGCTGCCCGGCCGTTGGAAAGTCCGCCGCTGCCTGCGCCACAAAGTGGTAGCTCGTATCCGGACTGGGTGCCACTCGCGAATTCGTGTGCACACTTTCCAGCAGCTGTTGTTCCAGTGCTGATGGCAGCTCCACATCCAACTGATAGATCAACAGAATATTGGCTTTTTTACGCGCATCATGACTGCGTTTGAACACTGTAAAACCCAGCATGTCTGCGGCATCGATACCCAACCGCTCGACAATAGCCGCAGGCAGCGCTGCAGCGTCATGGTCGAGCGGTAGTTTGATGTCATTGAGTCTAAGCATGGCAAAAAAACTGCGTGGTGAAGGGCCGTGGGTGAGCGCCCGCCACAGTGACGTGATTCTCCCGCACATTGCCGAGGCAAAACAAGTGCATTACGGGCGGCACACTAGACAAACTGTGCTGCGCAAAAGCCTGAAGACCAGGCCCATTGAAAGTTGTAGCCGCCCAAATGGCCGCTCACATCCACCACCTCGCCGATAAAGTACAAGCCCTTTTGCGCGATAGCTTCCATCGTTCTGGAGCTGAGTGCAGCGGTATCCACGCCGCCCAGTGTGACTTCTGCCGTTCGGTAGCCCTCAGTAGCAGAGGGCTTCAACGTCCAGTGACTGAGCAAACCGGCCAGCTCCAACAGGCGCACATCACTATAGTCCGCAAGCTTACGGCTCGAGTCTTCCGGCCACCAGAGCGTTTGCAGCTCAGCCACCAGTGCTTTCGGCAGTTTTTGCTGCAACAGCGTACGCAGCAAAATACTGCCCTGCGACCGCTTACTGTCTAGCAGCCACTGACCCGTATCGAGGGTGGGTAACACATCGACCGAGATGATATCGCCCGGATACCAGTAATTGGATATCTGCAGGATCACCGGACCACTGATACCCCG
>JANNXP010000059.1:0-24935 GCA_031409615.1 Haliea sp.
TGAGAGCGCCTGTTCCGGCCAAAACTCCTGCAAAGGAAAGGGCTGGGTGCTGTCTGCCAGTGCTGAAGAATGCACCTCAAAGGGTGGTTCCGTCGTCAAATAGTGATTTGAGTTATGCAGTCAATCAGGGGGCTCTTCCCCCCTGATTGTTTATAGCGAGTACAACACATGTCAGTTGTAAAAAATCCTGCTTTGCTCGAAGGGTTTGGCTTGGGTTTGCGACCTGAGCACTATGTGGAGTTTTGCTCAGCTTTGCAGCACGTTGATTGGCTCGAAATCCTCTCAGATAACTATCTCGTCCCTGGAGGAAAGCCGCTATTCTATCTCGACAAGATACGCTGTGATTATCCCATTGCCATGCACGGCGTAGCCATGAACCTGGGATCGCTCGATCCTCTTGATATCGATTACATCCAATCGATCAAAATACTGGCGCAGCGCGTAGAGCCTGCGATTATCTCCGATCACATTTGCTGGAACGGATTTGACGGTAGACGATTACACGATCTATTACCCCTACCCTATACCGAGGAAGCAATCAAACACGTCAGCGCGCGCATTCGGCAAGCTCAGGACATACTGGGTCGTCGTTTGGTAATCGAAAATGTCTCCTCCTATATGGAGGCCAATACATCGATGTTTGAATGGGAGTTTGTTAGCGCCATTGCAGAAGACGCCGATTGTGAGCTATTAGTCGATATCAACAATATTTATGTCTCCAGCCATAACCACGGTTTCAATCCCCGACACTACTTACGGGCGCTGCCTAAGGCACGGGTGCGCCAGTTCCATTTAGCCGGCCACAGCCAGAACGGCGCCCTGTGTATTGATACGCACGATCATCCTGTTTGTGATGCTGTGTGGCAGCTCTATCAACATGCGTTGGAGTTATTCGGTTCCGTTCCCGTAATGATAGAACGAGATGACAATATTCCGCCCCTGCCAGACCTAATCCAGGAACTGGCGCAAGCCAGGCATATTGCTAGCAACCTTGTACAAAGTAACTCTGATGCTGCAGCCTGAACCGGATTTGTTGCGCTGGCAAAATGCGGTCCAGAACGCCATTCTATCGCCCAATAGCACTCTGCATGACCAACTAACGCACTGGCTAAGAACACAAGGGGCCAGCCGGGAGCAGCGAGTCGGTGTCTATGTTGATGCCTATGTGTTACGGCTGACCGAGGCGCTGCGTACCAATTATCCTGCATTGCATCAGTTACTGGGTGACGACGAATTTGATCGTATGGCCTGCCGTTACCTGGCCAAACACCCATCAACAAACACGTCGATTCGTTGGTTTGGCAAATACTTGTCGGGGTTTCTGCGGGCAGCGACACCTTACGCCAACATTCCGTCCATAGCCGAGCTGGCAGATTTTGAATGGGCTTTGCGGCATACGATTGATGCCGCCGACGCTGACATCCTGACCTTGGAGGCTTTGCAGGCCATTGACCCGCAGTCATGGGCTACACTGACCTTTTCGTTACATCCCTCACTGTCCATACTGCGCTTCCAGTGGAACACACCGCAAATCTGGCACGCGCTAACCCGTGATGAACAACCACCGGAACCTGTGCCACAGGCGTTGCACTGGTTGGTATATCGGCAACCCAGCCTGGTGAGCAACTGGCGCAGTGCTATGGCGCTGGAAATCGCTGCCCTCAATAGCATCCAACGTGGCGCGAGCTTTGCCGATCTGTGTGAAGAGCTTAGCTTGCTACTTGACGATAGTGATGCGATCCCATTGACTGCGGCGACCTTCCTGAGAACATGGGTTGAACAGGGCCTGGTTTCACTGCCGCAGCGAACACAATAACAGGAGAAGACTATGCCAACTGGCGTTTCCAATACTATGCAGTCCGTGATTATTTCTGCCTGGGGCTTTGTCCAAAGCAAACTGGACAGCCTCTCCGCGATAGCCAATCTTGTGGCGCGTCTGTATATCGCCAAGATATTTTTCTATTCCGGCTTGAACAAATTCCAGGATTGGGAAAGCACGCTGTATCTCTTTCGTGAGGAATATCAGGTTCCGCTCCTATCGCCGGAAATTGCTGCGGTGTTGGGTACCGCAGGTGAGTTGGGTTTAGCCGCACTACTGGCGGTAGGCCTGTTTACACGTTTTTCGGCTTGTGGATTGTTTGTGCTGAATGTTGTGGCTGTTGTCGCCTATTATGACTCTCTCAAGGACTCTCCGGCTGCAATGCAAGATCATCTCGAATGGGGAATTCTATTGGCCCTCCTGCTAACCACCCGAGTACAGAAACTCACCGTGGATAGTGCGCTCACTGCCGGGCGCTGGATCAAATAGCAAAGCAGCACTTACGGTTGGCCTGGATGGCAGTTAGAATGTGTGCATGAACCGTATCTTCAGAAAAAACACCACTGCACTGTCTGCCGCTCAGTTACATCTGCTTCTTTTTGGTGTTGCATTTGCTTTAACAATTCTTTTGTATCTGAATGGCGGGGCCACCAGCCCTTTTGTGTCACTTTACCTTGTACCGATCGCCATTTGTGCGGCGACCCTTTCTGCTCGTGTCACCGCCGCACTGGCCGCTTTTTGTCTATTGGCATATTCACTGTTGATGTTCTATTACCAGCCACTACAATTTCTATCGCCAAACCACGAGATGGTTCTGAGCAACGATCAACACAGCATGCACATGACAAGTAGTCGTTCTATCAACTGGCATGTGGCGGGCATGTGGTTGAATTTCGTTTTGAGTACGCTATTGATAAGCTACTTTTGTTTACGCATGGCCAAAGCGTTGCGCTCTCAGGATTCAGAGTTGGCCGCGATACGAGAAAAGCAGCTACGCGACGAACAGTTATTGGGTATTGCAACGCTGGCAGCAGGCACCCTACATGAATTGGGCACCCCACTGGCGACAATGACACTGCTCACCGAGGATCTGAAAAATTCAACCAAGGGCAATCCGGAGGTTGCTGACGACGCACAACTACTGGCAGAGCAGTTAGCGCGATGCAAAACGATTTTACAAAATCTGGCCCTTGCAGCTGAACAGCCTTCAGATCAGTTACAACGGCTCTCAGTGAATGAGTTTCTCAACCGAGTTCTGGCGAGCTGGCATCTACTGAAGCCCGGCATTCCACTAAAGAACGATTTTGGGTCTGTTCATGGTTTTATTCATGTCGATAGCACCTGTGAACAGGCAACACTCAATTTACTGAACAATGCGGCAGAAGCCAGTCCTGAAGGTATTGAGATTTCAGCCCAGGAGAATGGAATACGGGACACACTCACCATCTGTATTCGCGACTATGGTGCCGGTGTTAGTCTTGATGCCAAAGCAATTGGCAAGCCTTTTGTATCGACACGCGGCCCAGGTCGAGGCCTCGGTCTATTTTTGTCCAATGCAACGATCGAGCGACTCGGTGGCAAGGTGCTATTGCAATCGCATGCCGATGGCGGAACCCTTACCACCGTTACGCTGCCTCTTGCATGATCAAACAATTCCTGATTATTGATGACGACGAAACGTTCGCGAAAGTGCTGGCGCGCTCCATAGGCAGGAATGGTTATCAAGCATACATCGCCAACGCGGGCGAAACAGCATTAGCGCTGTTGCGCGATCAATCACCTGACAGCCTGATTACTCATGTCGTTCTGGATTTGAAATTGACTGAAACCACTGGCTTGCAGTTACTACCTCAATTATTGTCGCTACAGCCGAATTTGCAGGTGGTGGTACTAACAGGTTATGCCAGTGTGGCGACTACGGTTGAAGCGATAAAGCAGGGTGCGATGAATTATTTGTCCAAGCCGGCTACAGTGGATGAAATTTTTGCGGCGTTTGGACGCGATGATGAACATGAGAGTCGCACTACTGGCAGCATCGAAGACAATCCATTGAGTGTACAGCGTGTGGAGTGGGAATATATTCAACGACAACTCGTTGCAAACAGTAATAATGTCGCGGCAACGGCACGAGCCCTGGGAATGCACCGGAGAACCTTACAACGCAAATTGCAAAAACGTCCGGGTAAATGGTGAGCGTAGATCAGGACCAGACGATCAGGGGAACAGGGTAACGAACAAGTACACCGTAAACAGCAGCATGAGCACCAGGCCCTGCAGGATGTTGGTTCGACCCTTGCTGAGTGCAAGGATCAAAATGATGAGTGACAATAGAAAGAGCACGGTAGACGGCGCATTGATGCCCATAGCCAGAGGCATACCTGTGAGAAGAGCAACAACTGCCACGGTAGGAATGGTGAGGCTAACACTGGCCAGGGCTGAACCAAGGGACAGATTCAGACTGCGTTGCAACTGGTTAGCTCCGGCCGCGCGTACCGCACTGATACCTTCGGGGAGCAGCACGACGCAGGCGATAATGATTCCCGACAAGGCGACGGGCGCCCCGATCCCGGCGATGAACGCGTTAAGCTCCGGAGCCATACTTTCCGCCAGCATCACCACGGCGCCCAGGTGTACCGGCAGCAACACCCCGCTCAAGGCGGTCGATCGGCCCGAGGGCTTCATCCCTGGCTCACCGATCTGGTCCACCACAAAATGATCCTTGTGCCGGAAATTCTGGACGAAAAGCAGGCTGGCGTACAATGCCAGTGTAATCACAGCGATGAATACCAACTGACTATTCGAGTAGTAGGGGCCGGGCACAGCGCTGGTGTAATTGGGTAGTACGAGCGCGAGTACCGAGATCGCCACCAGTACGGTGAGTTGCTCGATCACGCCCTGCGAACTGAACTCCTGCTCCCGATATCTTAATCCGCCGATAAACAAGGTGATACCGGTCATGCCGGTGAGGATGATCATAATGGCTGCGAACACTGTGTCACGCGCCAGAACGGAAGCATCGCCGTCACTGGTAAGCATCAGGGAGACGATGATGGAAACCTCGATCACCGTAACTGAAAGCGCCAGCAACAGTGCCCCGAAGGGCTCACCGACGCGCGCGGCAAGGACCTCCGCATGATGCACGGCCCCAAGCACCATCACGATCAGCGCCACCACCGCAAGGGGCATATCCCAAGTGGCGTGCAACGTGTGATGTATACCGAACACCAACCAGGCCAGAATGGGCCACAACAGCGCCTTGGGTATAGAAGGCTCCCGTGTCAGATCGGATTGCATGGTTAGTCACACCAGGTAGGGTTAGCTGACAGTATATACACGCTGGTCGCAGTTAGCTCCCCTGCATGGAACACCTACATTCAATGGCTCTTATGTCGCGCGCATTTTGACGGCTAGCGCAGCAGTTGCGGGGCCAGGCTCTCGATCTGCCGCCGTATCCCCTCGCGCCAATCCATGCGAGTCTCACCAATCAGCCCATGCATTTTCTGCGTATCAATACACAGACTGCCAAAGGTCTTGGCGTTGTCCTTGAACGTCGCTTCGAACCCGGTCAGCTCAGTAATATAGGCGCACCACTCTTCAATACTCACTTTTTGCGAACCGCCAAAATTGAGCGTCGTGCACTCGGCGCTGGCGGCACCGAGCAGGTAGGGAATTTTTTCGAGGTAATCATCAACGTGTAATGGATTGTAGTAATTGGGCTTGTCCGGATGCAGGTCAATCGGAATGCCCTGTTGCATCATCAGCAGATGGAAGTACATCCAGCCACCGTTGTCCCCATAGGGTACGCTCAGTCGGGCGATAGTAGTGGGAATCTGCTGCTGGTGCGCAACAAAGCGGCACACAGTCTCTGCGGCTATCTTGGAAATGCTGTAGGTGGGAAACATCACGCGGTGGTTATCGCCCAGCGGTGCATTTTCTGCGCGTGGTTCCTGGCCGCCGTATTCATAGACGGCGGTGGATGAAAAATGGAGGAAGGCTTTTACGTTGCGGCAACGGGTCATCAGGTGCCCCAGTCCCTCGGCATTGGCGGCCAGGTCGTAATCAAAGTCGCCGCTTTTCACCACGGCGAAGTTCAATACATAGTCGAAGTCTTCGGGTACGACAGCCAAACTTGCTGGATCAGCCAAGTCCGCCTGCAGCACCGTCGCTCCCAGGCTTTCGATTCGCGCCCTCTCGTCGGGCTTGCGAAAGCGCGCCAGGGCATAGACATCCGCGATTTTCGCGAAGTGCTCCACCACGGGTAGCGCCACCTGCCCGGTGGGGCCGGTGATCAGGATTTTTTTGCCGACAAGATCGACGGGGGTTACAGGCATAAGCTTCTCCTTAACGTTGCGGTGTCAGTTGTGCGCACGCGGGTAGTTGCTATACCCCTCTGCGCCCGGGGAATACAGGGTTGCCAGATCGAACGCAGCCAGCTCCAAGCCGTCCTGCCAGCGCTCAACCAGATCCGGATTGGCAATAAAATTGCGTCCAAAAGAGACTGCCGTCAGTGTTGCGGCGGCGACTGCGCTCTGCGCTTCCTCAAAACGGTAGCTCTCATTGCCAATCAGCCGATCGCCAAAAAAACGCCGCCCCAGCGCCATGTTATCCATACGGCCCTGCGGATAGCGCATGACGTGCAGGTAGGCCAAGTCCAATGCACCGGCTTCGCGCAACAGGACCTCGAAAGTCTGCTGCGGATTATCGTCCTGCACATCGTTGAAGGGATTGTCCGGACAGATGCGCATGCCAACACGTGCGGCGCCACCGGCACTGGCCATCGCTGCCAGCACTTCGAGTACGAAGCGCGTCCTGTTGGCGGGACTGCCGCCGTAGCCGTCGGTGCGCTGATTGGTTCCGCTGCACAGAAACTGGGCTGGGAGATAGCCGCTGGTACAGTGCAATTCAACGCCGTCGAAGCCTGCGGCCAACGCATTTACTGTGGCCTGTCGGTAATCTGCAATGACCGCAGCGATGTCTTCCAGCGCCAGGGCGCGGGGCGCATCAAATGGCTGCATACCCTGCTGATCCGTGTACATCTCGCCGCGCGCACGGATTGCAGAGGGCGCAACGGTACTGCTGCCCGCCGGCTTATTCAGGGCATTGGCCACCCGTCCCACGTGCATGATCTGGGCCACCATACAGCCGCCCGCGCCATGTACTGTATTCGTAATCTCACGCCACGCGTCGATCTGCGCCTGATTGTAAATGCCCGGTGTACGACAGTAGCCAAGACCGTCGGCACTGGGCGCAATACCTTCAGAGACAATCAGTCCAGCGCTGGCGCGTTGGCGGTAGTAGTCCACCATAATGGCGGTGGGCATCCCATCGAGACCTGCGCGACTGCGCGTCATGGGCGCCATAACAACACGGTTGCGCAACGCCAATGCGCCGAGTTTCACCGGTGTGAATAAATCCATAGTCGCTTCCTAACGCACGCGTATTTTAGGGTCAGCCACGCCACGCCGCATGCGGGTGAGAAACTCCTCCAGCGGTGCCGGTGGTGCCACCTGTGGCTCATTGCTGTCCGGGGGATTGATCCAGAATTCCTTCCAGCTGGGCCACAGGTCATGGTACGCACCTTCGTAGGATTGCCGGTCCGGCCAGCGCATTTTGTTCTCGCCCACCGGCGGCCGGTTGATGTCTGTGGCATACCAGTAGCACGGCAAGCGGCGGCGAAAATACCAGCGGCCATCGCGACGTTCGTAATTATCCCAGTACAGCATTTGCATGATGACCCACTCGCTTGCGCCTTCGGCGCGCGGCGTCTCGTGCTCATTCTTGGAGTAGACCACGCCGTGGGCGTGGTCTACATCGTCAAACTCGATGATATGGTTGCCAATATGGTGCGAAGTGCCGGTGAATTGCAGGCGCAAGGTATCGTCCAGCCACCGCTTCAGGTGCGCGCGCCCGACCTTATCCCGGCTGACTCGGATATCAGGCACAAACAGGTTCACATGCGCGTCCATATCACGCATGTCCAGAGACAGAGAATACTTCGCGGCCAGCTGGCGAATGTCATCCAGCGATTCCAGTCGATCAATGCGCGCCAGCAAGGTCTGCTCAGTCACGGTGTCTGTCCACGTCAGGCCCGGCCAAGGATCATCGCCCCGGTGGGCACACCCACTCCGCTACTCACCAACACATGCTCTACGGCCTTGCGCGGCTGACTGGTGGACGCGCCTCGAATCAGGCGTACACCCTCCGCGATATTGTTCATGCCGTGAATATAACCTTCTGAGATCAGACCGCCGTGCGTGTTGTTAGGTAGGCGCCCGTCGATATCCAGAACGCCCGCGCGGACCAGGTGCTTACCCTCCCCGCGACCACAGAAACCAAAGCTCTCCAGCTGCATGATAACTTCCGATGTGAAGGCATCGTACAGACACGCGGCGTCGATATCGTCCGGGCCCAGTCCCGCCATCGCGTAGACACGCGCCGCCGCCATTTCCATTTCCGGCAACGACAACAGGTCATCCCGATAATAGCTGGTCATCTGTTCCTGTCCACGGGTCGATGCCTGGGTCACACCACGAATGACTGCCGGTGTTTGTTGCAGATCGCGCGCGCGCTCGGTGCTGGTTACCAGGATGGCGCAGCCACCGTCGGTTTCCTGGCAAAAATCGTAGAGACACAACGGGTCGGCGATCTGCTTTGAGCCCAGGTATTCCTCCATGGTGAGCGGTTTGCCGTAACCGTATGCGCGAGGATTGCGCAGGGCGTGGTTGCGTTGCGAGATCGCGACGCTTCCTAAGTCCTCACGGGTCACGCCGTACGTGTGCATATACTTGTTGGCGATCATGGCGATCCAGGAACCGGGTATCAGCATGCCGTAGGGCATGTACCAGGACCAGTGAATAAGATCGCTACTACTGATCTCGCCCGACACGCCCTGCCCCATACGTTTGCCAGAGCGACCATTCATGGCGCGATAGCACACCACTGTTGTCGCCTGACCGGTGGCGACGGCCATGGCCGCCTGGGCGATGGTCCCCACGGCAGCACCGCCGCCGTAATTGATCCGGCTGAAAAATGACAGGTCGCCGGCACCCACGGCGCGCGCTACCTCTATCTCGTCAGTGGCATCGATAGTGTAGGTCACCAGCCCATCGATGCTGGAAGGATCTAACCCCGCATCGTCGCACGCGGCCTTGACGCACTGCGCTGCAAGGGACAGTTCCGACACACCCGAACGTCGGGAAAATTCCGTCAGGCCGATCCCGGCGATTGCGGCCTCGTTCTTCAGCGAAATCGGCATCAGGCACTCCCCGCCAGCGTAAACACCGGCAGGGCGAACCCGTCAGGATCGCGCTGGATATGCATCTGGACCGGCAGGCCAAAGTCCACGTCCCGGGGCTGGCAGCCGACGAGCTGCGAGGTCACGCGAGTGCCCTCCTGTAAATCCACCAGCACAATAATCAGCGGGTAATCGTAGCCTGGAAATTGCGGGTGGTGCAGGACGGTGTAACTGCAGATGCTGCCCTGGCCCGAGGACTCCACCGCCTCCCAGCCCACGGAGTGACACTCGCCGCACATAGGGCGCGGGGGGTGGCGCAGCGCAGCGCAGCCCAGGCAACGCTGGATGCCCAGCTTGCCCTCCTCGGCCATTTGCCACCACCAGGCATTATCCAGTCCCATAGGTGGCTTGATGCGCGCGGTCACAGGCTAGACCTCCAGTGCGCGAAAACCAAGGGTGTCGTCTTCGGCCAGCAGACGGCCGAGCTGTTCCAACTGTTGGCTGGCATTGCCGAGGGAGTAACTGATCTGCTTGGCCATGAGAAAAAATCTATGAATGGGGTACTCCACATCAGCGCCGATACCGCCGTGCAGGTGCTGCGCCGAAGAGACTACCCGGTGCGCGGCAGCACATGCCCACCACTTGGCGGCACGCACCTCGGCCCGCGCATCCAATCCCTCGCTCAGTCGCCACAGCGCCAGCCAATAGGTAGAACGAATCCCCTCCACATCGATGTAGCTATCCGCCATGCGCATGGCCAGAGCCTGAAATGTGCCCAACGCCACACCAAACTGTTTGCGCTCACCGAGAAAGGCGGCGGTGCGCTGCATGGCCTCTTCGGTCACACCGACCTGCAGCGCGCAGTGGCCGATATTGGCGCGCTGTTCCAGCCATTGCAGAATTTCTGCACCCTGACCGACAACGCCCAGCACCGCTTCGTAGCCAACAGCAACATGATCCAGCGTTATATGCGCGGCGCGGGCGCCGGACAGGCCGATCTCGACCGCCTGTCGCCGCACGCCCGGCGCGCGGGTGTCGATAATAAATACCGTCTGCTGTCCATCGGTCTCTGCAGCGGGAACCAGAATGAAGTCCGCCACTGCGCCATCCGGAACCACGGCCTTGGTACCGTCCAGTACCCAGCCCTCCTTCACGCGCGTGGCAGTCACCGTAGTGGCAATCGCGGGATTCATGGCAAGTTCCGCAATGGCGGCACTGAATTTGGCAGTACCGGAAGCCAGCGCCGGGAGATAGCGCTGCTGCTGGGCCGGCGACCCAAACTCAGCGATCGGCAAGCCGCCCAATACCAGCGAGGCGTACAGAGGCACGGGCGCCACGCGACGCCCCTGCTCTTCCAACACCAGGCACAGCTCAATCAGGCCCAGACCGGTGCCACCAGCGGATTCGGGAATGGCGATGCCCAGCAGACCCTGCTCCGCCAACGTCTGCCACAAGATCTCGTCATAGGTCTCGGCGGTGCGCGAGAACGCCAGCAGAAATGCATCACTGGAGCGGTCGGTAAAGATCTGGTAGGCCAGCTCCCGAATCGCCTTCTGGTCATCGCTAAAAGTAAAATCCATGCCTGGGTGCCTCAGTGTGGCCTGACCATAGCGGTCAGGTTACGGGTATATTTAAGCTGCTTTTCATCAGGGTGACGCAGGAACAGTGCGCGATAAAACATCGTTGTAAGCAATTCAGCGAACTGCTCCACGGTCAGTTCTGCGGCGCGCAGGGTCGCGCTCTCATTGATAAAGTATTCGCGTATCAGGCCCTCGCCGATACCCGCCAGCGAGTACACCACCATGAGCGCCTGGTGCTTCCTGAAGCGCACCTGCGGAAACAGTTTGGGCATAAGATCCACCAGCCACATCAGCTGGCTGCGATAGTTCTCGCGCAACATGCCAGAAAACACCGCATCCTCATCCGACAGTTGCAACAGGCAGCGCATAACGCCAGGCCGCCGCGCATAGCTGCGAACGATGACCAGGTTATGCGCGTAAATGCGCGCGTACCAGTCGCCTCTGGACACATGCTTCTCGATTTCCAGCGGGTCATTGCTGGCCATGGCAAAATCCGTCAGCACTTCGAGCGTCAGGGATTTCAGATCCTTGAAGTAATGGTAGAACAGACCCTGCGCTACGCCCGCCTCGCCTGTAACATCGGCAATGCGCATTTTGTGGTAGCCATCGCGTTCCAGCACGGCCAGCGCGGCCTCCTTCAGGCCCGCACGGGCGCGCTCTCCGCGCGCGCTGCGGACGCCGGTGCTCTTTGCTGCTTTGGCCGTGGTTGTTGGCATAGGACAACAAAATAGTTGAATTTGAATTCAAAATCAATATCATGAGTGCCATTCGCACGAAAGGAGTAGGCCAATGTTTGTCAATTACACCGCGAGCCAGACTGCACTGCGCCGGGAATTTCGCGCCTACTTCAGCCAGCTGATCAAGCCCGAGCACCGGGAAGAGCTGCGCAACGCCGAGAGCGGCGAGGCTTACAAGACGCTAATCCGCCAACAGGGTAAGGACGGGATGCTCGCATTGGGCTGGCCTGAGGAATACGGCGGGCGCGGCCTGAGCCAGAGCGAACAACTGATCCGTTATGAGGAAGCATTGCTGGCGGGCGCGCCCACACCCTTTGTGACGCTTAACACCGTCGGGCCAGCGATCATGAGCAAGGGCACTGACGAACAGAAAAAGCGTTTTCTACCCGGTATTGCCGGCGGCGAACTGCACTTTGCCATCGGCTATACCGAACCCGGCGCCGGCACTGATCTGGCGGCCCTGTCGACGTCTGCGGTCAAACACGGCGATCACTATGTGGTGAATGGGAACAAGGTCTTTACCAGTGGCGCCGAGGGCGCCGACTATGTCTGGCTGGCGGTGCGCACTGATCCGGAAGCGCCGAAGCACAAGGGCATTTCCATTCTGGTGGCAGACACCACAGATCCGGGATTTTCCTACGGCCCCATTCACACCATGGGTGGCGTGCGCACCAATGTCACCTACTACACCGACGTCAAAGTGCCCACCGACATGATTATCGGTGCGGAAAACGGCGGCTGGCGCCTGATCACTGAGCAACTCAACCACGAACGCGTCGGTCTGGCGGCATGGGGTATCCAGGGCTGGAAAGTATTCCGCGCAGCGCTGGACTGGGCACGCAATACCAAAAATGCGCAGGGCCAACGGGTCATAGACGACCCGCTCGCGCAGCGCAACCTGGCGGAAGTGTATGCCCATCTGGAAGCCATGCGTGTCATGAACGCGCGTATGTCGTGGCAGCTGGACCAGCAGGAGATGAACCCGGTGTTTCCCTCGGCCATCAAGGTGTACTCCACTGAAATCATGCTGGAGATCTGTCGCATGCTTATGGATGTCGTGGGGCCTCATGCCTTGATCGCCGCCGGTAGCGAGGGCGCTGTGTTGCACGGCGACCTGGAACACGAGTATCGCCGCGCTACCATCAACACCTTTGGCGGCGGCGTAGTAGAGGTGCTGCGCGGCCTCGTCGCCACCCACGGACTGGGCATGCCGACGCACCGTTAATCACATCACCGTAATTATTGTCACTACAGCAGGAGGAGCGCGCCCGGATGACCGCTGAAGAGCTTAAGACTTTTGAACACGAGATCTACGCTTTCGTGGGTCGTGCAGTGTGCCCGCCGACGCCGGCCAGGGATGATGTGAACGTTGCCATGATCCGCCAGTGGACCGAGATAATCGGCGACACCAACCCGGCCTACACCGACGCGCAGTGGGCGGCCGACAGTGCTCGCGGCAAAACCGTCGCGCCACCGGCTATGCTCTATGTGTGGGGGCAGGAAGGTTTTGCCGTTACCACCGGACGCCCGGCCGATGCACAGGCCGATCTGGTCAGCTTATTTAACAAGCACGGTTACACTGGCGTACTGGGCACGAATGTCAAACAGGACTATTTCCGGGAGGTAAGCCCTGGGGATAACGTGGTGATGGCAATGGTGATCGACAACATCTCCGAGCGTAAAACCACCGGCCGTGGCCCCGGCTATTTTTTTGAAACCCTGGCCACCTTTACCAACCAGTACGGTGAGAAAGTTGGCACCCAGCGTTTCAAGGTATTGAAGTTCATCCCGCAGGAACAGCCCGCAGCGACGACCAGCGCAGACACACTGCAAGTGCCGACACGCATCGCATCGCCCCGCGGCCATGACAACAAGTGGTGGTGGGAAGCCTGCGATGCGGGCAAGGTGCTAATTCAGCGCTGTAAGAGTTGCCAGACCCTGCGCCATCCGCCTCGGCCGATGTGCGGGCAGTGCCAGTCCATGGAGTGGGACTCCATCGAATCGACACTCATTGGTGAAATCCTCAGCCACACGCAGCTGCACCATCCGAAAATACCGGGCTATCAATACCCCTTGGTGTGTGCGGTGATCAAGCTGGCCGAGGGCACCAATATCGTCGCTAACGTGGTGGGCTGTGATCCGGCTGCAGTGCATATCGGCATGCAGGTGAAGGGCAAAGTTGAGCAGGTGGATGCTACGACCATGCTGCCGCAATTCTATCCGCTGTAAACAGGACATAAGACCATGAGTGCATACAAGACTCTGACCTGCGCCGACATCGCGGTCGGCGACCAGCTGCCCGCTCTCGCTATCGACATCACTACCTCGCTGGTAGTGTGCGGCGCACTGGCCACCCGCGACTTTGAACCGGTACACCACAACAAAGCCGCCGCCACCGCCACCGGCCTGCCCGATGTGTTTATGAATATCCTCACCAGCCAGGGCCTGATGACCCGATATGCCACCGACTGGAGCGGCCCTGAGGCCGTGGTCAAGTCCATGGACATTCGCCTGGGTGCCCCGAACGTGCCCGGCATGACAATGACCATGACCGGCGCGGTTACTGCAATCGACTCGGCAAGCGGTCTGGTGGATATCGCCGTGGTGGGAGAAAACAATATTTGGGGCATGCACATGCAGGGCTCTGTTCAACTCGCTTTACCGCTGGAGGCCTGAGCCGTGGTTGCTAACGTGAAAGACAAAGCCGTCATTGTCGGAATCGGCAATACAAAGTTCAGCAAGGATTCCGGCGTGTCGGAACTCTCGCTAGCGGTGCAGGCCGTCAAAGCCGCCATCGACGACGCGGGCCTCAAGCCCAGCGATATCGATGGCATGGCGACGTTCACCATGGATACCAACGACGAAATCGAAGTCGCGCGTGCTCTCGGTGTAGGCGAACTCACGTTTTACGGTCGCTCCCACTACGGTGGCGGCGCAGCTACAAGTTGCCTGCACCAGGCGACCATGGCAATCGCCACCGGCATGGCGGAAACCGTGGTGATTTATCGCGCACTGAACGGCCGGAGCGGCCACCGTTTTTCCGGCGGGGTCTCCGGTGACATTACCACCGCCGATGCCATCCACTGGGGCTGGTACATGCCCTACGGCCTGCTGACCCCGGCCAGCTGGGTGGCGATGTTCACGCAGCGCTGGATGCACCTCACCGGTGTTACCAAGGACGCGCTGTTTGAAGTAGCGCACTCGACACGCGTGTACGGCGCCAACAACCCGGCGGCGGCCTTTTATGGCCGGAACTTCGATCGCGCGGAGTACGATGCGGCCCGTATGATTTGTGACCCTCTGCAGCTGTTCGATTGCTGCCAGGAAAGCGATGGCGGCTCGGCCGTGATCGTCACCACACCGGAGCGCGCCCGCGACCTGAGACAAACCGGCGTGAGTGTGCGCGGCGTCGCCCAGTGCGCGGCCCCCGAACAGGAGCAGATGACATCTTTCTACCGCGAGGAATTTGCCGCTATTCCTGAGATGGAGCGCGCGGCACAGAATGTCTATGCCATGAGCGGCCTGTCGGCACAGGATATCGATGCGGCAGTGATCTACGACGCGTTCTCGCCGATCGTGCTGTGGCAACTGGAGGCCTGGGGCTTCTGCGGCTTTGGCGAGTCTGGTGATTTTGTGAAGGACGGCGCATTGAGAACCAATGGCCGACTGCCGACCAACACACACGGCGGCCAGTTGAGTGAGGCCTATATTCACGGGGTCAACGGTATCGTCGAAGCAACACGCCTCGTGCGCGGCACGTCGGTGAACCAGCCCGCCAAGACAGTCAATCATGCGCTGGTGACATCTGGCGTGGGGATTCCGACGGGTGGTGCGATTCTGGGCAGGATGGATTGATACTGGACCTTGCGGTGGCGGGTAGGCGTGTCCCACTTTGCCAGCCTTTTGCAAGACCGTCCCGCATTGCCAGCCGTCCCTGTTGCAGACAAGCCTGGTCGCTCAAAAACAGAGGGCATTCGCTCTCCAGGCTTGTCTGCAACAGGGTCTTGGATTGCTGTGCGAACTAAACATCGCCCAGGCTGAGGAATAGGACGCTACAAGGTAGTCGATCCGGGGCGTGCCCAGCGGTGAATGCCCTCTCCCCTTGAACAAGCTGGGCACGCCCGGGATCGGCTGCCGATACTGTGCTCAACCCAGATGATTAAATGATAGCTTGTCGAAGTTTGGAAAATGTTATTAACATGAAACCCCAGTTAGGAGACGCCCATTGAACTATTTCATTAGCCGCACTTTCCCCGCACTTGCAATACTGCTCTGTAGTCTCCTGACCGCTTGTAGCGACAGCAACAACAATGACAATAACAACGACCAGCTATCGACGCTGGGCGTGCCGGGCGCGGGGAACCCCAATACCGTGGCCGTGCCTGGTGCCGTGGTAGAAGGCCCGATCGCCGGAGCACCGGTACTCGTCAGTACCTTTTTTTCGCTTGCCCCCCTGGGCTATGAGCAGGCGGAGTATTTTGTGTCCGGCACGGCCAATGCCTACACCAATGTTAATGAATTGAACTCGGATGGTGAGTGGCAGGTGCAAGCGAGCGATCAGGCTGGCTACAAAACCCGCATTGTGGTGATCCGACCAATCGATCCGGCAAAATTTAACGGCACTGTAATGGTCGAATGGCTGAACGTCAGCGCCGGTTTTGACTCCGGCCCGGACTGGGGTATGACCCATACCGAATTGATGCGCAGTGGCTACGCTTGGGTCGGAATCTCGGCGCAAAAGATCGGCGTTGATGCACTCATCGATGGCAGTGCTGCTGCCATTATACCCGGAGGCGTCGGTGACGACCGTTATGACAGCCTGAATCATCCGGGCGATAACTACTCCTACGACATTTATTCACAGGTGGCCCAGACCATCAGGGAGCCAGACGTCATTTCGCCACTGGGTAACCTGTCAGCACAGCGCCTTATCGCGGCAGGTGAATCACAGTCGGCCGGGCGTATGATGACCTATATAAACGCGTTAGCACCGCTGCATGCGTTGTACGATGGCTACTTTGTTCACAGCCGCACCACCGGCAGTGCTCCGCTACAGGGCGATTTCCGTAAACCCACGCTGCCAACTCCCGCTGTGGTTCGCGTCCGGCACGACCTGGGAACACCCGTGCTTATGCTGCAAACCGAAACTGATCTTTTCATACTGGGCTCCTACCCGAGTAACCAGGACGACACCGCCCGCTTTCGCCTCTGGGAAATGGCTGGCACCGCCCATGCCGATCTCTACACCTTCCTGGATAACCGCTTTGATACCGGCACCAATCCGCAGATTGCCGCGATAGTTGAAAACGACAAGCCGGTCCCGGGCATTATTGAATGTACGCGGCCGGTGAATTCCGGGCCCCAGCATTTCATTGCCAACGCTGCGATACATGCACTCAATGCATGGATTGTTGATGACACCGAACCGCCAAAGGCGCAGCGGCTTTCCGTAGCAGGCACTCCTGCCTCTTTTGTGCGTGATGAACTGGGCAACGTCAACGGCGGCATTCGCACCTCCTACGTCGATGCACCCATAGCCATCCTTGAAGGTGAAGGCCAACCCCAACCGGACTTTTCTGAAATCGATGAGATCAACATCGACAATATTGATTTTTGCTTTTTGTCTGGCATCACCACACTGTTTGACGCCGCCACACTCGGATCATTGTATGTAGACAACGCTGCCTACATCGATGCCGTCAATACAGCAACCGATGATGCTGTGGGCAAAGGATTTTTACTACCGACGGACGCGAACCTGATCAAGACCTATGCGGCGACCTCAGATATCTTTGCGCCTTAGGGCAAGACGCCGCTAGATGAAGGTCTGCTGATAAAAGCCACCGTGAAAGCCAAAGGGAACATGGTGGTCCAGAGGGATCACCGCGAGCTCCTTCTGCATATCCATGGCATCGAGAATCACCACCTCACTCTTGCGGCGCGCGTGGTTGTAGACGATGGAGATAAGGTAGCCCTCATCCTCCCTGGCGTTTTCCCCCAGCGGGACAAAATTGGGTTCTGAGGTAAACCGCCCCTCACCAAAATCGTGCAGCTTTAACTCCCCGGTCTGGTGGTCGATCTTCTGGTAGGCATTGAATCCGTAGGGTGTGCCGTTTTCCAGAATCGTAGCTAGCCAGGTATAGCGATTTTCAAGGCCGGTGTAGTGCCCATTCCAGGCAGGAAACTCGCCCGCTATAGAGCCAGGCACTAACGCTCTGGATGACGCCCCGGTAGCCAGGTTGAGGGTGAAGCGATTGAACGTGGCGCCATTGGCAAGGAATCTGAAATCTTCTCCCCGCTCCACAAACACGTCCGCCAGTCCGCCCATGATGTCCATGTCCTTGACGCACAATACATCGACTGAAATCTCATCATCCCGCTCGTGCGCATTGCCAATATGGAAGCCGAAAAAGCCATCAAACTCATACTCCCTCACCAGCTTTCCCGTTGCCAGCTCCAGTACCACCACTTTCGTTTTTGCTGTTTTGTCAAATTCGATAGACTCAAAAATGCTGTTAAAGCCGAACAGGAACTTGAACGGTGTACGCATGAACGCGGGACACAATATGAACACCGCATACTTATCGGTGATGGCAAAATCATGGCACATGGAATAGTCGCCGACGTACTGGGACACGTTAGATACCAGCGTGCCGTTGCCATCGATCTTATAAAAATGGAGTTTCGGTTTGGGCACGCCGAATACGCCGAAGTTGTACAGCGTGCCGGTGCGAGGGTCGAGCCTGGGGTGTGCGCTGAATGGCTGGCTCGCCGATAAGCCGCCTTCGTAGGTATACTCGCCCACCGTCTCCAGCGTGGCCGGATTCAACTCGAACGGTTTTCCGCCCTCCCACAGGGCCAGCAATTTGCCGCCGTGCAATATAACGCTGGTATTGGCGGCATTACCCGGTGCCCTGAACATATTGCGCAGGAAACCACCTGGAATCTGAGTTCCCACGCCGCGATACAGGATTCTCTGAGCGGCGGTTTCGTGCACGTACTTGGGTGTGCGCACATAGCGATTCTTGTAGTGCACGCGACCACCCTTGATAGTCACGGCACTGATCATGCCGTCGCCATCGAACCAGTGCCCATATTGCTGCTCGCCGATTTTGTTCCGGCCCGGACAGTTGAGAAAAAAGGTGCCTTCGAGCCCGGCGGGAATGTCGCCAACAATTTTCTGGGAGTCTATCCAGTAGGATGTCTCATCGAACAGGGTCTCATAGCCGGGCAACTCACAACGCGGGAGTACACGCGCCTTGTGTGGCAGTTCGAGTGCAATTGTCATCGATCTTCTCCCGGCTGAACCAGAGTTGGATTCCCTACTCGCTAACAGACTCCCAATTTTCCGCTGGGCCATTGATCATGGATCCTACCCAGTCGGAGAGAGAGACGTCCTCCACGCTGATCGACAAATCACCCAGCAGGAAGGTGTGGGTAGCGCCTGCGCGCACAAAACTGCGCATTCGATCCGGATTCGCTGCCTCCACATCCGCAAAGGTCGAGCGCAATACGCTTTCAAATGCAGGGCCACCGATACCCAGGAAAAACGTGCCAATAGTGGCATCCTGCGTGTAGCTCAACATACCCAGGCGCATATCAGGATCCTGCTCCAACTGCCAGTTGATGATGCCGGCGGAGGAACCCTGCACATTACACTCCGGACAACTGGCCGGGAAAAAGGCGCCAATATTCCAATAGTCGATAATGGCCTGATTGAATACTGGATCAGTCGGGCGATTAATGCCAATACCAGAATCGTTCACAACATCGATGGGAATGTCAGGATACAGCTGACGCACGATCGACATTGCAAAAAGAGTACCGTAGCCGCCGCCGCTCACACCCACCAGCACAATTCGGCGTGGCGCAGGGAACGCCCGCACTGCAACATCGAGACCGGCGGAAAGATTGCGCAAGCCGCGATGGAAGCGATCATCAACACCATCATTGTCCGTATCCACATCAGAGTCGCTGGCAAAAATTCCACCGTCACAATAAGGCAAATACGCGGTACTCATACCGGCCAGTGGGTTGTTGGCCAAATTGGGATTAAGAACACCAGCGGCCGGAATACCAGCAGGCGCAACAGACGTTGCCGCACACAGATCGAACCAGCAGGCGCCACCGCCCTGCAGGAAGATCATCAGGTCTTCAGTACCTTCATCCCGCGTCGACATGGTGTAGGGCTCGCCAGTCAGGCACAGCGGCCCATCTCCTTCACTGAAAGAATGACTGATGACATTGCCATCCTCAGTCGTACTACTGGGTGAGTAGACACCCAGATAACGCGTGACACCCTGGTCAACCAGTTCCTGGAAGGGCGGCGTGTCAGGCCCGGTGATCTGGAGGCCGTTATTGCTGCCGCCTGAGCAGGCACCCAGCAGTAACGACAGGGCGATGCCCGCCATCCCTTGAGAGACGGCTGAACACCTGGTAGGTGTGTATGAGGTGATACGCATAAGTGTGCTGCTCTGTATTTATAGTTAGTGATGGCGTGCGCCAGAACGACGCTCACTGTAGCAACACTGCCCGCCAAATCCAAGATTCAAGACGACTCATACCGCCGCATCGATAGCGAAAGACGCATTACAGGATGGCTTAATCAGCTATACCATAAGCCCTTTCTCGCCCTTCCAGTGCTATCTGTTACCGTTTGAAAACAGCAAAATAGGTCCCCTGGCATGACCTCATCCGTCATTGAATAACACCCACGGCCCAGTACACTGGGCGACTCAATCTTTATCCTCGGCAGGCGTATTGTATGCGGCTACCCATACTCAAGGATCAACCATGCGTGAAGCAGTTATCGTAGAAGCGGTCAGAACTCCCATCGCCCGCGGCAAACAAGGCGTCGGGGATTTATGCGAGTTTCATGCCACGCAACTACTGGCCCTCTCATACCGTGAAATTATCAAACGCACCGGACTGGACTATGACGACGTGGACTATCTGGCAGGTGGCTGCGTCACCCAAGCGGGGGAACAGGCCGGCAATATCACGCGTAACGCCTGGCTGACGCTGGGCAAGAGTTACCGGGCGGGCGGCACCACGCTGGATAACCAGTGCGGCTCCGCGCAAACAGCCAACCACATGATCTCCTCCATGATTGCCACCGGTTCCGTCAATATCGGCATCGCTTGCGGCGTAGAAGCCATGAGCCGTGTTGGCCTCGGCGCCAACGTCTACAACGGCCCGGGGTACTTCATTCCGACCGACTGGCCCTGGGATTCCAGTCCGGACCAGTTCACCAGCGCCCAGCGTATCGCGAAGAAGCGCGGCATCACCCGCGACATGGCTGACCAGCTGGCCTACAACTCGCAGTTGCGCGCCAAGCGGGCCTGGGCCGAAGGTCGCTTCGACCGGGAAGTCTTCAGTGTAGAAGCACCTATCATGGGTGACGACGGCAAACCCACGGGCAAGACCCGCACGGTCAACCGCGACCAGGGTTTGCGCGAGACGACCCTGGAGGCACTGGCGCAACTTAAACCGGTGATGGAGGACACCATTCACACCGCAGGCAATTCCTCGCAGATTTCCGACGGCTCCGCAGCGGTACTGTGGATGACGGCCGACGAGGCCAGGGCCCGTGGCCTGAAGCCCCGCGCCCGCATACTCGCGGATGTGGTAGTGGGCACCGATCCCTACTTCCTGCTGGACGGGCCGGTGGACGCGACCGCCGCGCTGTTCAAGAAAACCGGCATGACTCTGCAGGATATCGATCTGGTGGAAATCAACGAGGCCTTCGCTGCAGTCGTGCTGTCTTGGGCGCAGGTCTACAACGCGGATATGGATAAGGTCAACGTGAATGGCGGCGCCATCGCGCTCGGCCATCCCGTGGGCTCTACCGGGGCGCGTCTGATCACCACCGCGCTGCACGAACTGGAGCGCTCCGATAAAACCACCGCGCTGATCACCATGTGCTGCGGCTCATCGGTCGGTACCGGTACCATCATCGAACGCATCTGATCTAGCGGGCCCGCCTGCCGGCGGGCCTCATCCATTCGCAACGCAAGGAGTACTTTCATGGGAGACCTGACCGGCAAAGTCGCCGTCATTACCGGCGCGGGGCGTGGCCTCGGTCGCGAGGAAGCGATACAGCTCGCCCGCCAGGGTGCGCGGGTGGTCATCAATGACATCGACCGGCCCGACGCGGCAGACGCGGCGCACGCTACGGTCGAAGACATCAAGCGCTTTGGCGGCGAGGCGATGGCAGTACTGGGTGATTGCGCCGACAGCACCGACGCACAAAATCTGTTGCAAGCAACGTTGAAAGCCTACGGCGATCTCAACATCATGGTCAACAATGCGGGCTTCTGCCGCGACAAGACCATCTTCGGCATGAGTGATGATGAGTTTGACTCCGTGGTGCGCGTGCACCTGCGCGGTCACTTCGTCAATATGCGCAACGCCACCGCCTACTGGCGCGACAAAGCAAAAGGCGGAGATGCCGTTTACGGTCGCCTCATCAGCACGTCCTCGGAGGCCGCCATCTACGGCTCCGCAGGGCAACCCAACTACGCCTCGGCCAAAGCGGGCATCATCGCCATGAGCATGGGTGCAGCCCAGTTGCTGACCAAGTACGGCATCACCTGCAATGTGATCATGCCGCGGGCCCTGACGGATATGACCGCCAGTGGTCAGACCGCTCAGATGTTCCAGGCTCCGGCGGATGGCAGTTTCCACATGTTCGATCCGGCCAATGTTGCGCCTCTGGTAGGCTATTTGAGCTCCCCCGAAGCGGCGCGCATCTCCGGCGAAGTACTGGTGGTGTGGGGAAACGAGGTACAAATTCTGCAGCGCCCCACCCTGATGAGTGCCATCAAGAATCCCCAGGGTGCAAACAAATGGGAGGTGCAGGACTTGCACACAGCGCTGGCTGCGCACTACGACGATAACTATGTCCCGGTATGGGGCGGCTATTCTGTGCCACCCGGTTAGGCCATCGGATAACTGTATGTCAGCCACCAAGGAAACAGACCAGGCATTGGATTTATCCACACTGACAGGCCATCGCACCGGGCCCTACTGCAGCTTCAATGCAGTGAGCCGTGTACAGGTCTGGCAGTGGTGCTTGGCCATGGGCGACCGCAATCCCCTGTACCTGGATGACGACTATCGCCGCGGTGCGGGGTTCGACCGGGTAGTCGCGCCGCCGGCTATGATGCAGATGTGGACCATGCGTGACGTCAACGCCGAGTACGCACCGGGCACCGCCGATGACGCGGGTCCCAAAGTGTTCGATAAGCTCGCGGGCCAAGGCTTCCCAGGCATCGTCGCCGTAAGCTATGACATCAGCTTTCATCGCCTGTTGCTGGAGGGCGAACGCGCGCACCACTATTCCACCATTGTATCGATTAGCCCACTCAAACAAACGGCGCTGGGGGAAGGTTACTTTGTCACCGATCGAGCAGAGTTTCTGGATCAGCATAACGCGCTGTTTGCAGAAGCCCTGATCACCTATTTCGTGTACCGGCCCATGCCAGTGGATGGCACTACCAGGCAGGCTGGGCAACCGACGCCTGCCGCGCCTACTCAACTGTCCAACGACGCGCCATGGCGCAGCAGCTTCACCGACATCAGCTACGCATCGTTACGTGAGGGCCAGGCCCTGCCGGATCTGGCGATCCCCATCACCCACTTGCTTATCGTCAGCGCGGCGATCGCCACACAGGATTTTACCAACGTACATCACAACCTGCCCGCCGCCAAAGCCGCCGCGATGCCCGATATCTTCATGAATATTCTCACCAGCAGCGGCCTATGCGCGCGCTACCTGAGTGACTGGGCGGGAGCGGGCAGTCGCCTGCGGCACTTAACATTCAAACTGCAGGCACCCAATGTACCGGGTGACACCATGGTCATGCACGGTACGGTAGTAAAACTCGAGCAGGACGGCAGCGAATCCCGGGTGACGGTGGACTTCGCCGGACGCAACAGCCGTGGCGTGCATGTCTCCGGTGCCGCCATACTGGCACTTGCTGGCTAGTGAATGACATGAACCGATTTGTTTGATTGCAGTTCTGAAAAACAGGGACAGGCTGATTTACCTACAGCTCAGCGTACCCGGCCGGCACCCGCGCCGCCGCCCATGACCAGTGCAGTCTTATTTTTCATCAGTGCGCTCATCCCTAAAACATCCTGTAGCGTCTTTGCACGTGCTGTTGCCGGATGCTGATCTGTTGTCGCCGCTGTGCAGCACTGACCGCTGGGGTGCCCGCGGGCAGATGCTGCCTGATCTCACTGAACAGCACTTTTTTTGCGGTAATTGTCGGCCAATCCTTGGACGCGGGTGTCTCGCTATAGGTCCAGCGCGGCGTCATGAAACCCTCCCGGTGGCCGGTCGTATCTACCCAGTTGGGTACACCGGGGTCATCGTGGGACAGTACGATACGGATGATTCCGTCTGCATCGACGGTCGTCTGGTGGCCATTAAGACTGCCGATCTGGTTGGCGTACTCGATGGACTCACCCCATAAATTGCCCACCTGAAAGCCGATATACTGGGGCTTCAGGCGAATGTGGTTTTCAATGATCAGTGCTTCGTCTGGCGCCAACTCGAACACGCCGCCGGCATAGAGATTCGTGCTCTGGCCGCCGCCGGTCGCACCGGAGGCCGCATTGATCGTGTTGAACGCGTTGCGGGGAAAGGCAATGCCAGGGATGCTCCCTTCGCGCGCCCCGTACGTGCCCATCAGTACGGTCCAGAATGCATTCCAGAATTGCATCTGGTTGCGGACGATTTCGCCACACCGCCGCAGTTCTGTAGCCGCCTTGCCTGCAGTGTAAGGCGCTGCATGACTACCCTCGGCGCCCAGCTGGACGATGTCAAAATGAATTGCCTCCTCGTGCTCCCAGTCGTTGAACAACTGCCGGCCACTGACGTAATTGGCATAACGCTCGGGCGGCAGGGACGCATCCGTCGGATGTGCCGACTGCACCACTTTGAGGGTCGAGATAAAATTACCTGTATGGCCCGTTGGCCGTTGTGGCGCCAACAATATCTCGAAGCTGCCGTCCGCCTCGACCGCGATATGGGTGGAATCCAGGCGGCCCGTTTGCGTCTTCAGGCCCGGTCGCAATTCCGTGAGCGAACCGGTGTCGCCCGGCAGCGCGCCACTGGTGGTTTCAAAGATGACATAGTGCGGCGCCTTGCGCACACCGGCGGCGGGTTGGTCGCCGCGCCAGTGACGCGCATCCCCTGCCCTGCCCTGTAGTCGATAGCTGTGCCTACCATCGATGGCCGTGTAGAAATAGATGGCGTCGGCGTTATCGATGGTGCTGCGCGTGATAGTAGACAGGGCATTGCGAAACTGCGGACGCTCTGGATCTGCATGAAAGGCTCGCTCCACCGCGCTGTGCATATAACCCATAAGGTAGCGGTAACCTTCTGCCAAATTGCGCTCCGTGGCGGGCGCGGGCATCAGTTGCGGTTGATCGATTGCATCACGCGCCTCCTGCAGCGCTTGTATCATATCGTCCCAGGCGGCGCGCAATTCTACTTTTGTATCGTTTGATTTATTGGTCATAGGAGATCTCTACACCACTTTTTCTGCGTCATTGAA
>JANNXP010000060.1:0-60958 GCA_031409615.1 Haliea sp.
CCAGCCTTGGTACGAACTTGCTGACGATCCGCCCCGGCCAGGGATTCGGGCGCGGTGGCGGTGCACGGCCCGCGTTTTTCGACCTTGATGATGTAGAGGCCATTCGTACACAGATCGCCGGGCTGAGCATCGTTGCGCCCCAGACGTCCGCGCAGGCCACGGCCATCTACGAGGCGCAGAACTGGTCCACCACGGTGGCGGGCACCACCAACGGGTATTTCCAGGCGTCCAACCTGGAACTGGCCGAGGGCCGCTTCTTCAGCGCTGCGGAACTCGCCGCCGGCAAGTCGGTCTGCGTGATCGGGGAAACCGTGCGCGCCAATCTCTTTCGCAATACGCAGTCGCTCGGCAAGAGTCTGCGGCTGAACGATGTCAGCTGCAGAGTTATCGGGATACTGGAGAAACGCGGGCAGGGTGGTTTTGGCCAGAATACGGACGACCAGGTGGTCATGCCGCTAAAAACCGTCATGCGACGCCTCACCGGCAACCAGGACGTGCAAGCGATTATCGTCGCCGTGGAGCAGGCGTTTGACAGCGCGACCGTCGCCGATGCGATCAGTTTACTGCTGCGCGAGCGCCGCCTTCTGCGCCAGGGCATGGAAGACGACTTCAGGATCTTCGATGCCAAGCAATTCTCGGATACACTTTCTGGCACCACCCGCACCCTGACGCTGTTTCTCGGCGCCGTAGCAGCCGTCAGTCTGGTCGTGGGCGGTATCGGCATCATGAACATCATGCTGGTGTCGGTCACCGAACGCACCCGGGAGATAGGCATTCGTCTCGCCATCGGTGCCGTTCGACGCGAAGTGCTGATGCAGTTTTTGATCGAGGCCATCACGCTGTCTTCTATCGGTGGGCTCATCGGCCTGGTGGTCTCCTTCGTCGCCACGATGCTGATTGCGCTGGCGGTAGACCTACCCTTCATGTTCGACGTTGGCATTGCCGCGCTGGCTTTCCTTTTCTCCGCACTGGTAGGAATCGTGTTCGGCTACGTGCCCGCGAAGCGCGCCGCTTCGCTCAACCCGATTGAAGCATTGAGACACGAATGACAGCACCCAGGGATTACAACGGCCTTGCTGTACCGCGAGGATTGAACCTGCACTTCGCGCAAGTCGTTAGCAGGGTATACATGACTGGCGCTGTCAATCAGGCGTGGTGTACGGCGGTTTTTTTGGCGAGATCGCGAATGTAGATGCAAAAATCCGTATCCTCGCCGATCAACAGTCTCTCGAGTACGTGACGAAAATCCTCCCGTGTACACCATTCGCGCATAAAGTCGTGCCAGGAATGCCAGTGTCGCTGCTTGGAGCCATCCACACCCTCCTCGTAAAGCATGATGTAGGCCCGTTCGAACAACGCTATCAGCATAGTGAAAATGACCATCATGCGCTCGTGTTGTTCTGCGCTCAAGGCGGGTGTTTTTGAGTTCGAAAACAGGTGCAGATCAGCGTGTTCCAGCGCTACCCGAAGGAATCTCTGATAGCTGTCGGACAGCGATTCGTAGACCAACAATTCTTCGTTCAGGCGTTCCTTGCGCCGTTGCAGTATGAATACCACCATAGCCAGTGGCAAACCGATCACGGTGACTACATAGCTTAGCAATTCCCAGATTTCCAGGTTCATCATCGCTCCAGGCGCAAGTACTTAGAAGACTGTCGTGGCGTGGTGTCGGCTTGAAATGTAACAGAAGGGGTGCTTCGAGTGCACGTGGCATGAGGGAGAATACGCATGAATTTTGTCGCAACACCAGTGTTACACTACGAGGAGAGTGTCATCTGTTTGAAAAAGCCTGGATGGCATAGGCAATCTGCTCGACACACGCCGTTTATACTTCCTATACTTCAGCCATTAGGCGTTACTGCCGTATGGTCATTGCGTAAAGCGAGGGGGTTCAAATGTGGGGTGTCGCCATTTTGGTCTTAGTATTAAGTTCGGTAAGTGCGTACGCGGCAGATCGACAATTGCTTTGGGGTGACACTCACCTTCACACATCCTATTCCTCCGACGCTTACATCAACAACAACCAGACCGGGGATCCGGATACCGCCTATCGCTATGCCCGCGGCATGCCGGTGATACACCCCTACCACAAGGCGCGGGTACAAATTGCGACACCGCTGGACTTTCTTGTGGTATCAGATCACGCGGAGTTTCTTGGCCAAATTCGCAACATCCACCTCAATGGCGTGGACACCTCAAGCCTTGGCGTGATTGACAAGATCAAGGCATGGGTCGCCGCTTACGTTTTGAATCGCACCATTGACGGTGGCGGCGGACGCGATCTGTTCGTCCGGGTCCTACCCGATCCGGATTTGACACCCGAGCAGGATGCTGAAGCCAGCAGCATAGAGAGCAGCGAGCTGAATCTCCTTCCCATGCCAAAGCAGGTTGAGATTGATGCGTGGCGCACGATTACCGACACGGCGGACACGTACAACCAGCCCGGTGAGTTCACCGCCCTGATCGGCTGGGAATGGAGTTCCATACCAGGGGGCGCCAACCTGCACCGAGTAGTCGTAACTGACAGTGACGCAGCCACGGCTCAACAGTACGAGCCCTTTGGTCTGGACGACAGTCCGTATCCCGAGGATTTGTGGGCCTGGCTTGATACCACCAGCCAGTCCACGGGTGCAAGATTCACTGCTATCCCCCACAACTCTAATATTTCCAAAGGCCAAATGTTTTCAGATACCACCCTGCTCGGACAGCCATTCACAAAAGACTACGTGGAACAGCGCAGCAAGTGGGAGCACATCGCTGAGATTACACAGACCAAGGGCGATTCGGAAACGCACTCATCGCTGTCTCCCGAGGACGAGTTTGCAGACTTTGAGATCTATCCCTATTACATTCAGCGCAAGTGGACACCCTACCAGCCGCAGCGCGGCGACTTCGTCAGAGAGGCGCTAAAACAAGGTCTTGAACTGGAGCGAAAAGTGGGCCAGAACCCTTATATGCTCGGCGTTATCGGATCCACGGACTCACATACTGCGCTGTCGTCCACCGAGGAAGATAATTTCCATGGCAAGCTGGCAACAGACTCCATACCGGCTAACAAGAATTCGAAGATGAACGACGATGGCCCTGGCGCAACGGGCTGGGCGATGTCCGCGTCCGGCATGGCAGCCGTCTGGGCAGTGAGTAATTCTCGCTCAGACATCATGGACGCACTGGAGCGCAGGGAAGTCTACGCCACCACCGGGCCACGCATTGCCGTCCAGTTTTATGGCGGCAACGGTTTTACTGAGGCGGACCTGAAGAATGCGAATGTCCATGCCTACGCAACCTCACGCGGCGTGCCCATGGGGGGCGAATTGAGTCATCCCGAAACACCCTCATTCATCGTGCTCTCCGCCAAAGACCCCAAAGGCGCAAATCTCGATCGCGTACAAATTGTGAAAGGCTGGCTGGATGAGGCCGGGAATGCACAGGAAAAAGTCTTCAACATAGCCTGGTCGGGTGAGCGGCAACTGAACCCCGACGGTAGCCTGCCCGGAGTGGGCAACACAGTGAACCTGAAAACAGGCAAGGTGGACAACAACATAGGCGCCGCACAACTGGCTACCGCGTGGTCAGACCCACAGTTTGATGCGAGCCAACCCGCATTCTACTACGTCAGGGTGCTACAGATTCCAACGGCTCGTCACTCCCTGTTGGATGCTATAGCCCTGGGTATCGAGCATGCAGCGGAACAACCGGACACGATCCAGGAGCGGGCCTATACGTCTTCCATCTGGTATCGTCCATCGAGTACGGGGCAGCGCTTCTAGCCATCACCCAGCAGCGCCCCGCCATGCGGGCCAATTCGCAGGCCGTTGCCTGGATCGGCTGGGCTTGCTGGAGCAGGATGCCGAGACTGTTTTCTGTATGGCCATCTACTATCGACACCCCAACGATACTTCCTATACTCTTTGTGCCTTCTGGATTTCGAGATAGCGAACATGGCCGACGCCCGATCCAACTCACCCGAGCTCTCTGCAACGCTGCGCGACGAATTGCTTCTGTCGCTGCGGCGCTGGACCGCCGACGGATCAGTGCCGCTAAGTCATGAGTTCCTGCGCACCGGCGACCGCCATGCCCGCGATACGTACTGCCGGGTGCAGGAGCAGGACCCCGTCGCCCAACAACTACTCGAAGCGCGCTACCTGGCCCCCACCCCGGACATGGACGCGTTGCGAGCCATGGACGACGGCACCCTGGGTCGTGCATTCGCCACCCACATCGACGATAACGGACTCGACGTCAACAAGCTGCGCGAGTCGGCTTTCATCGAGGCCCACGCTCGCGATGGTGAAGACCAGGGCTACCTGGCCGAGCGCGGCTTCCAACTGCACGACCTGTTCCACGTGCTTACCGGCTACGACACCAGCCCACTGGGCGAGGTGGGAGTCGTAAGCTTCACTGCCGCGCAGACCCTGTCGCCCTACCCCACGTTCATCATGACCACGCGACCGCTACAGATGGCCCTCTACGAGCCCGAACTGCTGCCCTTCGTGATGGACACCGTGGTCGAGGGGTGGACCCGCGGCCGCAAGGCCGACAAGCTCATCAGCATCCGCTGGGAGGACCACTGGGCCGAGCCACTCCACGAGCTGCGCAAGCGCCACGGATTGATCACCGCCTGAGCGGTGTGAGGAAACGATGCGAACGCTCAGGCGTAGCCATTGTCCCGGAACCATTTGACCGAATCGGTCACCGCAGTTTCGATCGGCGTCTGCGGCAAACCCAACTCCTCTATCGCCTTGGTCGGATCCACGTAGCCATGCTGCAGGACGTAGCGGGTATTTTTGGAGGTGGTGATGGGCGCGCGGCCGCTCACCTTTGACCACATCTCCACCAGTTTGGCGACGCGCAACATTACAGTGCCGGACACCTCGTTCTTCGCCACATTGGCAACGCCCCCAATGTTGCCTATCAAGGTGAGGAGTTCCTTGTTGGTCATATTGCCCGCCTTGTTGGACAGGATGTACGACTCGCCAATACGCCCCTTCTCCATCGCCAGCACATGGCCCGCCGCCACGTCGCGCACATCCACGGCACAGACGCCACCGTCCCAGAAGTTTTTCATCTTCCCCTGCAAGGTACCCAGGATCATGGTGCCGGTCGGCGTCGGCGCGCGATCACCCGGCCCGAAGGGCAGGCCCGGCATCACCATGGTCACTGGCAGGCCGTCGCTGACCATGCCCTTGACCATCTGGTGACTGATGAATTTTGAAAGTATGTACTCACTCGCCCAGGGCCAGCCGTTGAACGTGGTTTTTTCAGTGGCCCAGCCGCCATTGCCGACTATGCCGATGGCGGCGACACTGCTGGTGAAGACGATTTTCTCAACACCCGCTGCTTTGGCGGCTTCCATCATGGCGCGGGCGCCGTCCACATTGATTTTATAATGCAGGTCCGGGTCCTTGGTCCAAATCGCAAACAGCGCTGCCAGGTGATAGAGCTGCTGCACACCCTGCACGGCGCGGACCAGAGACGGGGGATCCAGCAGATTGCCTTCCACAAATTCAACGTCCATGCCGTTAAGCGGCGACCGGTCTTCCCCCGGCATCACCATGACGCGCACCTCGTCGCCTTTTTCAAGACACAGGCGGGTGACGTGGTTGCCGATAAAGCCCGTGGCTCCGGTGATGAGCACCTTGCTCATAATGTTAACTCCTGTCCCTGTTTTTCGTTGGCAGTATCTTAGCAGCCCGCACCCCAGCGGGCATGGCGAAATCGGTCATTCTTCTATTGCCTGCAAACGATGGGCCGCGAACCGAAGAACACTTTAGACCCGATATCCTGCAGTCATCTGCTGGGCGACGTCCCACAGGCGAGCGGCCATCGCCGCATCTGTTATATGGTTGTCGCCGCTCACCGTCACGGGGTTGCAGTCTTCAAAATACGCACCATTTACACTGTCGAGCAGTGGACTTGTCATCACATAGGTCTGGGTGGCCGCGCCCTCCTCGGGTGTTTTTGCGACAACCCCGCCGAACAGGTCAAAGGCACCGCGTATCAGCGCCGGTGCCGTGCGCGCGATATTGGTCTGCACCAGCCCCGGGTGAACGACGTTGGAGGTAACGCCCGAGCCCTCCAGACGGCGGGCCAGCTCCAGTGAGAACAGCGCATTGGCCAGTTTAGAGCGGCCATAGGCCTCTTGTGCTTTGAAGGTACCCTCGCCCCTGAGATTATCAAAATCGATACCCACCGCTGGCGCCTGCGTGTAGGCCGAACGACTGCCGACATGCACAATACGACCGGATCGCGCTTCCTGCATCAGGGGCAACAGCTGGCCCACCAACACAAAGTGGCCCAGGTAATTGACCACGAACATCTTCTCTATGCCGCCGATCAGCTCCACGTCACCGAAAGTGTTGATACCGGCATTGCAATTGAGCATATCCAACTGGATGCCCATCGCCCGCACGGCCTGCGCACAGTCCACCGCCGACTGAAAGTCGGCCAATTCGAGCGCCATGGGCGTGGTCTGCCCCTGAACACTGGCACAGGCCTGCGCGGCCTTCTCCAGTGTACGCCCGGTGCCGATGACATGAGCGCCGCGCAGGGCCAGCACGCGCATGGTTTCGTAGCCCAGCCCGGAAGTACAACCCGTCACCAGGGCAGTCTGCCCTTGCAAATTCAGCCCTGCAGTAACCTCTTCGGCGGTGGATCGCGCGCCGAACGGCCCCTGGGGCAACCGGGTGTCGATGCTTACCTCGGGGCCATCATCGGCACAGGCCGTCAGTAGGGGAGTGGCGGCAGCGGCAATAGAAAGGTGTAACAACTGTCTGCGTCTTAGTGCGAGGTTTAGTGCCATGCGACTTTGATCCTGATCGGGGCGTGTCACTCAGTGTAGTGCCCCGCTACAAGAAGCAGGAAGTGTAAGCAGGTGAAATAACCTAGAGGAATTTTATGGTATAGAAACATATCATAGGGTTATTTCTTGCACATCGGTCGATGCTGCATATACTCAAACTGTGGCGGTTCATTGGATGACTACCAATTGAGGGCAACCGCTACCATTTTGGGAAAGCTGGCAAACATTTGTCAGAGGTGTTTGCCGCCAGGGGACGCTATCCGATTTATGCGGGTCGGATAAACAAAGCTCGGGCATACAACAACATACGGCTTTACCCTTCGAACGCCGTCGCTACCTGCCTTGCGACGGCGTTTTTTTATGCCCAACGTTTGCCAGCAGGTGGTCACTCCACCGCCTGATTTCCCGAATGATTCCCCCAATCACCCTCGCAAGGCCAGAATACGCTATGCTTCCGTGAAAGAATAAGGGAAGCCTAATGAGCAACATCAAGCAACTGCTAAAAGACATCAAGGATGCACCCGACGGCCCACGCGTTGCGGCCATTTTCGATTTCGATGGCACCCTCATCGCCGGTTACTCGGCCACGGCGTTTGTGCGGGAGCAACTCAAACGCGGCGACCTGTCAGCCAGGCAGTTTGTCGAGTTGATGCGGGCCATGACCAGCTTCGGTCTGGGCAATATCGGCTTTTCGGGCATGATGGCGATCAACGCACAGTTCATGCGCGGCATCGAGGAAGAGACCTACCATGAGGTCGGCAAACAGCTCTACACCAAACAGATCGCGCGCCTAATCTACCCGGAATCGCGTGCCCTGGTGGAGGCGCACCAGGCCAAGGGTCATACGGTGGCTATTATTTCTTCCGCCACGCCCTATCAGGTGGAGCCCGCCGCTGCGGATCTGGGTATCGAGCACGTGCTATGCACGCAGCTGGAAGTGGCCAACGGGCAATTCACGGGCGGCGTTATCAGCCCTACCTGTTTCGGGCAGGGCAAGGTCGTTGCGGCGGAATCCCTGGCCAAGCAGTACCGCTGCAACCTGGACAACAGCTTCTTCTACTCCGACAGCACCGATGACCTGTTATTGCTGGAGCGTGTAGGACATCCCCGGGCGCTGAACCCCAGCAGCAAACTGGAACAGGTCGCGCGCGCGCAGCAGTGGCCCGTCGCCAAATTCGGCAGCCGTGGTCGCCCCAGCCTGACCCAGTTCATGCGCTCCGTGGCTGCCACCAGCTCGGTGGTGACCTCGTTTATGGCGGGCTTACCCGTCTACGCGCTGACCGGCTCGCGGCGTCAATCCCAGAACTTTTCCTTCTCGCTGTTTGCCGACACGGCCAGCGCTCTGATCGGCATGGACTTGAAGGTGAAGGGGGAAGAGCATCTGTGGTCTCACCGTCCCGCCGTCTTTGTGTTCAACCACCAGAGCAAGGCCGATATCATCATCGCGGCCAGGCTATTGCGCCGCGATATCGCAGGAGTAGGCAAACAGGAAATCAAAAAAGAGACGCCCATTCTCGGCAAGGTGTTGGAACTGGGCGGTGTGGTGTTCATCGACCGCGCCGATGGCAAAAGTGCGATCAAGGCGATGACGCCACTGATCGATGCGATGCGCAAACAGGGCAAGTCGGTGGTGCTGGCTCCGGAAGGCACGCGCACCGTATCCCCCACCATGGCGCCGTTTAAAAAAGGTGCCTTCCACATTGCCATGCAGGCCGGCGTGCCCATGGTGCCGATCGTGATTCACAACTCCGGGGATGTCGCGCCCAAGGGTGATTTCGTATTCCGTGCCGCCACCGTTGACGTGACCGTACTGCCGCCCATCGACACTAGCGACTGGCGCGTGGAAACGGTTGACGAACACGTCCGGGAGGTACGCAACATGTTCGCCCGCGTACTCGGCCAGCCGCAAGAAAAATCGCAAGCTAAGTCGCGCAAGGGAAAGACCGCATCCAAACCTACAAAAGCGGAGAAAAAAACGGTCGGCAAGCGCAACGCCAAGCCAAAAAGCAAAGTGACAGCGAAAGCCGCCCGCAAAGCGCCCGTCAAAAAAGCAAACAAGCGATAGACGGGGTGATGGGCATGGATCTGGCGAATAAGTACCAGCAGTGCGATCCCTGGCCGGTGAGCGACCGGCCGCATGTCCTGTTTATACTTGATGCCCGCAACAGTTTCGAGCAGGACGTATTGCGCGGCTGGGTTCAGCACCATGCGCCCAGTGGCGACAACGTCTTTAACGCGCCGCACGTTTGCCTTGACCTGGGTGATGATCGCCGCGGCATCGATGCCACGCCGCTGGTCACCGCACTGGCACTGCCGGAAGATACGTTGGTGGCGCCGTTACGCGTTGCCTGGGTGCCCTCGCAAGAGGCCATCCATTCGGGACCGCGACTGCGTGACCTGTTATTCGGTGACCCGCGCCATCCCAAGGCCTGGCGCGGTCGCAAAATTCTGAAGACTGCGCCCGAGAGAATGCACTTGCTCATGGGTGAGCCAGATACTGTGGCCAACCTGCGCGCGCGCTTTGGCCGCGGGCACAACGTTGCGGAGGGCGATGCGCGGCGCGACTTCGCCGACTTCGTCGCGCGCCAGGCGGTGGTGGTGCTGGATCTCGCCGAACGACGTCTGCAGGGTGGGCGCTACAAGGTGCCCCGTCAGGTGGCGGCCAGCCTCATGGCCAGCCGCGGTTACAACGACGCGCTGGATACCCTGGCCGCGCAAACGGGCACACCCAAAGCGCAGCTGTTGAAGGAGGCGGCGGGTTACATGGATGAGATGGTATCGCGGCCCAGTACCTTCTGGCTGGACGTGTATGCCAAGTTCAATCAATTTTGCCTGGGACTGGGCTATGAGGCGGACATTGTTTGCGACAAGGCCGCGGTGGAAAAAATGCGCCAACTGGTGCGCGAGCACCCGGCGATGTTGCTGTGGACGCACAAGACGTATCTCGATGGCATGGTGCTGCCCAAGCTGCTGTACGACAATGACTTCCCCATGCCGCATATGTTCGGCGGCGCCAACCTGAATTTTCCGGGCCTGGGTTTTTTGCTGCACCGGGCCGGTGGTATTTTCATTCGGCGTAGCTTTCAGGACAACGAGTTGTACAAGATCACGCTGCGCCACTATGTCGGCTACCTCATGGAAAAGCGTTTCCCCATGAACTGGGCCTTCGAGGGCACGCGCTCCCGCCTGGGCAAGTTGATGCCACCGCGTTATGGCCTGTTAAAGTATGTGCTGGAAGCCTGCCACACCACCGACGCCAGGAATATCCACATCATTCCCATTTCCATCAGCTACGACCTGATTCGCGATGTCGAGGAGTACGCCACCGAGCAAACCAGTCGCGGCAAGGGCGCTGAATCGCTGCGTTGGTTTATCGGTTATATCCGCAGCCTGGCGCGGCCCATGGGTAAAGTCTATGTAAACATCGGCGAACCCGTGGTGCTCAACAGGTCGCCTGATCCGGAGGATCGCCTCGCTCTGTCCAAGATCGCCTTTGAGGTCGCAGTGGAAGCGAATTCTGTCACTCCGATAACGTTTCCCTCGCTGGCGACCATGAGCCTGTTGGGAGCCGCGCCGAAAGCGCTCACCCAGAACGAGGTGCTGGCTGACCTGCGCGCACTGCTGCGCTGGGCCCAGACCAGAAATTTGCGCATCTCAAAGGATTTCGACCCGGCCTACGCCGACCAGATACAGAATCTGCTCAGCATCATGCTCGACGAGGGTATCGTCACCCGTTATGACGAAGGCCCCGAGATCGTGTATGGCATAGGCCTGGATCAACACTCCGTGGCGAGCTACTACCGCAATACAGTGATCCACTTTTTCGTCAACAAGGCCATTATTGAACTAGCGCTGCTGAAGGCCAGTGAAAACGAGGGACCTGACGCGCTGGAGGTGTTCTGGGCCGAGGTGGACCAGCTGCGCGACCTGTTCAAGTTCGAGTTTTTCTATGCCCCCACCGAGGAGTTTCATCAGCAGATACGCGAGGAACTGAATCGCTATGACAAGGACTGGCCTACTCTGCTGAGTCAGGGCACGGTAGGCTTTAGCCAGTTGCTCAATCGCATGACGCCCCTGGTATCCCACGTCACCCTGCTGATTTACACTGAGGCCTACTCGGTGGTCGCCGCGCTAGCCGCGCGTATGGCACACTCGGAAACGCTGGAGGAAGAAGCCTGTGTCACCGACGCCCTGAAGTTCGGTCGCCAGGCCTATCTGCAGCGGCGCATCAGCAGCGAGGCTTCCATCGGCAAATTGCTGTTCAGCAATGGCTTCAAAATGTTACAGAGCAGGCAGCTGACGGAAGCCGGCGCACCACTTATCGCCGAGCAGCGGTTGGAGCAGGCTCGTCAGTTGCGCGACCTGTTGCGGCGACTGGACCTGATCCGCGCCATCGGCGTAGCCAGTCGCAGCAGTTAGACCGCGTCAATTCACAGGAGCATGAACAATGACAGATCTTAAGGTCGCCGTCCTCGGTGGCGGTTCCTGGGGCACGACCGTGGCAGCATTGGTCACGCGCAATGCACCGGTCACGCTGTGGGCACGCAACCCGGCCACGGTGGCGGAAATCAATACGCTTCACACCAACGACGTGTTCCTGCCGGGGGCGACCCTGCCGGAAAAACTCGTCGCGACCACCGATATTGCCCACGCCGTGCACGCGGCCGACGTCATCGTTATGGGCATACCGTCGCAGAATTTTCGCGCGGTACTGCAGGAGGTGAAAAAACACATACGCGCCTGGGTGCCGGTGATCAGCCTGACCAAGGGACTGGAGCTGGACACCCGCATGCGCATGACACAGATTATCAACGAGGTGCTACCGGGACACCCCGTTGGCGTTCTCACCGGCCCCAACCTGGCGCGGGAAATTATGGCCGGGCAGGCGGCGGCCAGCGTGATCGCCATGGAAGACGTGACGATCGTGCAGGAGTTACAAACCGTGTTCAAAAGTGGCCTGTTTCGGATTTACACCAATACCGACGTGATCGGCTGTGAGCTCGGGGGTGTGCTGAAAAATATCATCGCCATTGCCGTGGGCATGGGCGACGGCCAGGGTGCCGGCGACAATACCCGCGCTGGCCTGATCACGCGAGGCCTGGCAGAGGTGACGCGGCTCGGCGTGGCCATGGGCGGGCGCGCCGAGACCTTTGCCGGACTCGCCGGTATGGGCGATATGATCGCGACCTGCACCAGCCCACAGAGCCGTAACCGCCACGTGGGAATCCAACTGGGTATGGGCCGGAATATGCAGGAGATCATCAGTGAAAGGGTGATGGTGGCAGAGGGGGTGAAAAGTGCACCGGCGGTCATGGCCCTGGCCGAACAGTACGGCGTAGAAATGCCCATCGCCCGCGATGTGTACCGGGTACTGTCGGGCGACGCCAGCGCCAGCCGCGCCTTTCGTGGCCTGCTGCGTGTGGAAGCGGGCGCCGAGTCAGAACCCGGTTAGGTTAGGTTAGGTTAGGTTGGGTTAGGTTAGGTTAGGTTGGGTTAGGTTAGGTTAGGTTGGGTTAGGCGAGCGGCACGTCGTGCGTACGGTGAAGGTGGTGGAGCTTTACTGCTGGCTGATGCATAATTTCGCGCTACCAAAAAGGGTCGTACGCATGGGTAATCCACACGCGATTACAGTGTTACTGCTGGTATTGGTCACCGCAACAGCAACGGCCGGCAACGCAGAATTCTCCACACTGCCGGGCAGTCCCGGTTTGCACTCCGCATCTGCCATCGTGCTCGACGCCAATGGCACGGTGATCTATGGCAAAGACGTCGACACAGTCCGGCCGATCGCCTCAATTACCAAATTGATGACCGCGATGGTCGTACTGGACTCTGGCCTGGACCTCGACGAGCACATCACCGTGACCGACGCAGACCGCGATCTCATCCGCATGACCGGCTCGCGCCTGCGACCTGGTGCGACCCTGTCGCGCCGGGAGATGCTGCTACTGGCCCTGATGTCGTCGGAGAACCGTGCGGCCGCCGCGCTGGGCAGAACCTGCCCCGGTGGCTTGGAAAATTTTGTCGACCGGATGAATAAGAAAGCGGCCAGCCTGGGCATGCACAGCAGTCACTTCGCCGATCCAGCGGGACTTAACGGGAACAATGTGTCGACCGCCAGTGACCTGGCTAAAATGCTGACGGCGGCTGACCGCTACCCGCTGATCACCCAGTCCACGACGACGACACGCACGGACGTACACCCCTACACCAATCGCGCCCCGCTCACCTACGCCAATACCAACCGCCTGCTGAAAAGCGCGGACTGGAATATAGAACTCAGCAAAACCGGCTATATTAATGAAGCCGGGCGCTGCCTGGTGATGCAGGCCAGGATCGAGGGTGAGGATGTCTCCATTGTGTTGCTGAATTCCTTTGGCAAGCTGACACCCTTCGGCGATTCCAACCGCCTGCGCAAGTGGCTGCTGGCCAACAGCTGACACGAAAGCATTTGAACCAGGCGCAGACCGCACAAGCAACGAGACAATGATGCATTTATTACCAGCCGCTCTAAGCACTGCGCTGCTATGCGCCCTTCCGCTGACACCACTGTGGGCTGCATCCGCAAAGGAGCAGGCGCCATTGCTACAGGTTTTTCTGGGCGTACTGGAGCCTGATGATCAATCCGGTGAGTGGGACGAGCTCTCCGATGACGGTGTGGAGATTGATTTCTCGGCCCTGCCCAGCGGTGGTATCGAGACGGAGTACATTTTCGGCCGTGGCTGGATGCACTGGGGCCTCAATCCGGGCGGTAGCGTCGCCTGGAAAAGCGATGATACAAATTTCTCCGGCGCCCTCACCAATAACAATGGTGGCACTGTGCTGGTCGAGTTGGACAATTCCCTGCTGCTGGTCGAGCTGCACCTCGGCGGCTATGTGCGCGGGCGACTGGGTGAACGCGTGACTGCCTACGCTGCCGCCGGCCCCATGATCATGTATGGCTCACACGATATCGAGAACGAAACGGTGGAAGGAACACCACAGCCACCAGCCGGCAGCGTGGTCATCCCGGAGTCCAACAGCTCGGATATCAACCTGGGCTACTACCTGCGCACGGGGCTTGATTTTCAAATCAGCGACACACAGTATCTGGGTTTGGGTGTGCGTTATATGTCGGCCGAACTGGATTTTGACCAGACGGTCGGCACGCTGGACATCAAAGGCCCGCAGTATGTCCTGACCTTTACCACCCAGCTCTAGAGGGGTACACGGCCATGATCAATCGCCGCCGGATTCTGCAGTTGAGCGCCAGCCTGCTGGCGTATCCGGCGCTGCATCCGCGCGCCGCGCCCGCCGCACCGGCTGTCGGCAGGCTACCCCTGATCCAGCGCCCCATACCCAGCTCTGGAGAACTTCTGCCCGTGATGGGCATGGGCACGTCCCGCACCTTTGATACAGCGGGCGATCCCGAGTCGCTGGCCAAACTGGCTGCGGTGCTGCAGGTCTTTTTTGACGGCGGAGGTAAAGTCATCGACTCCTCCCCCATGTACGGCCGCGCCGAAACCCGTGTCGGTGACGTATTGCGCGCTATGAAAAGCGCGCCTGTGCTGTTTGCCGCCACCAAGGTCTGGACGTCAGGCGAGGAGCGCGGTATCGCCCAGATGGAAGAATCCGCGCGGCGCATGCAGGTAAAGGTGTTTGACCTGATCGCCGTGCACAACTTCAAGGACTGGAAAACGCAGCTGGCGACGCTCAAGCGCTGGAAGGCAGAAGGCAAGGTGCGCTACATTGGCATCACCACGTCGCACGGCCGTGACCACGAGCAGTTGCTGGAGGTCATGCGCAGCGAGCCACTGGATTTTGTGCAGTTCAGCTACAGTATCGAGGATCGCCAGGCGGAGCAGGCGCTGCTGCCACTGGCGCAGGAGCGGGGGATTGCCACCATGATCAACCGGCCCTATCAGCAGGGCGCTTTATTTGGAAAATCCCGCGGACATGCTCTACCTGCGCTTGCCGCGGAGCTGGATTGCAGCAGCTGGGCCCAGTTCTACCTCAAGTTTATTCTGGGCCACCCGGCGGTCACCTGCATTATCCCCGCCACCGACAACACGGAGCACATGATGGATAATATGCAGGCCAATTTCGGCCGTATACCTGATGCAAGCCAGCGCGCAGAGATGCTGCGCATTTTTGCGTCCTTCTAAGATGAACGACAACACCACGTCATCGGGATTGCTGCAGCGCACCCTCGCGCGCGCCTGCGATATCCGGCCGCAGGAAACACGGGCCACACTCGCATCGTTTTTATTGGTGTTAATGCTGATGGGCTCCTATTACATCCTGCGTCCGGTGCGGGACGCTCTGGCCAGTGACTGGACCGATGCGGAAGTCAGCTGGCTGTGGACCATTACTTTTTTCCTCAGCACGATCGCCGTCTCGCTGTATGGCGGCGCGGTTGCACGAATCCGCTTCCAGCGACTGGTCCCCTCGGTCTATGGCTTGTTTGCTGCCAGTTTTATTGTCTTCTATATGGGAACCCAGACACTGACAGAGCGGGAACTGCTGGATAAAGCGTTCTATCTCTGGGTCAGCCTGTTCAGCCTGTTCCACATATCGGTGTTCTGGAGTTTCATGGCCGAAACGTTTTCCAAGCCACAGGCGACCCGGCTGTTTGGCTTTATCGGCGCCGGCGCCAGTGTCGGTGCCATTATCGGCCCGGCCACTGCTGCATTGCTGGTGGGGGATGTGGGTACCGATCCCCTGTTGCTGATCGCCGCCGCCATCGTATTCCTCACACTGCCACTGGTGCATTGGCTGCAGCAATTGCAAATCTCCGATTTGTCTAACGGGCAAACTGCAGATAACAACACCCGTCAGCAATCGATCGGCGGCAATCCCCTGGCCGGTTTCTCCGAGTTTGTGAAAAGCCGCTACCTGCTCGGGATCGGGTTATTTATTTTCCTATTCACATCGATCAGTTCCTTCGTCTACTTCGCGCAAAAGAACGTGCTCGAGGTGTACGATCTGGCAACCCGAACACAAATTCTGGCGAGCATGGACCTGGCCGTCAACAGCCTGACGATACTGGTGGCGGCCTTCGCCACAGGTCGCATGGCCGCCAGGCTGGGACTGCCCTTCACCCTCGCGTCGATACCGGTGTTGATCGGTATGGGGCTGTTGTTACTGGCAGCGGCGCCCATGGTGGGCGTGGTTATAGCCCTGCAGATTATTCGGCGCGCGGGCGACTACGCGGTGTCCCGCCCGGCAAGGGAGATGCTCTTCACCGCCGTGGACCGTGAAGCACGCTTTAAAGCCAAACCGGTGATCGATATTGTGATCTATCGCGGCGGCGACATGCTCAGTGCCTGGGCCTTCACCACACTCACGCAGGTACTAGGGCTCACACTGGCCGCCGTCGCGCTGGTGGGCGCCGGTATCGCAGCGCTCTGGGCGATTACGGGTATCTACCTCGGCAGGCGTTTCAACGCGATGAATCCCCCTGCGCCCGAGCCGGTGACAGCTGCCAATAGTTAAATAGTTAAGCCACCAGACAATCGTTTCTTATCTGCTGCGAACAGACGATACCCGCAACTCTCGCCCGGTCTATACTCTGGCATCGTTATAGACAAACAAGGTGACACCATGGCAACTGCGGCTGAGTACAATCTGGGCCCCAATACCTTTCCCCGGGGTTGGTTTATTGTCGCCGAGGCCAAGGAGTTGGATGCGGGGCCGATGGCCGTGCGGTTTTTCGGCCAGGACCTCGCCCTGTACCGGGGTGAGAGCGGCAAACCGGTCATGCTGGATGCGTACTGCTCCCACATGGGTACACACCTGACCGCCAGCACCAGCGCCATGATCGTCAAGAACGGTGAGCAGATTGAGGGCGATTCCATCCGCTGTCCCTACCATGGCTGGCGCTATAACTCAGAGGGTCATGTCGATGACATCCCCTACTCCGATGCCCCCTGTCCCAAATCGGCGTCCATTCGCTCCTACCCGGTGGTGGATAACATGGGTTGTATCATGGCCTGGTACGATCCCGATGGCCGCGCACCCGACTACGATGCACCTTTCCTGCCCGAGTGGGACGACCCGCAGTGGGTGCGCTGGGAGCTGGATCACCTGGGCGTGTTGCCCGTGCATACGCAGGAAATTCTCGACAATATGGCCGACGTGCGCCATCTCGGCCCGACGCATGGCGCGCCGAGCGAGTACTTTGAAAACGAATTCATCGACCATATCTACGTGCAGCGCCAGGGCGGCCCGATGCAGCTGTATAATACCTATCTGTACACCACCACCTGGTACACCGGGCCCGGCATACTGCTGTCCAAGCAGGTCTTTGCCGGTAATGTGATTTACGAGTTGATTGCCAACACGCCAGTGGATGACGGCTTGACCAGGTGTTTTCACGGCTGCCTGTTCAAGGGCAGCGCGACGCCAGCGACAGCGGAAGATCGCACGGCCGCGAAGCAGGCGCAGGCCGGTGCACTGGAAGCGTTCGGCGCGGACTTCAATGTGTGGGCGAACAAGCGGCCCGCCCTGAAAATCATGCAGCTAAAAACGGATGGGCCGTTTCGCACAGGGCGCAAGTGGTATTCGCAGTTTTTTGCCTCTCCCGAAGATGCCGCGGCAACTCAGCGGGAGCTCAATGGCATAGTGCATACCGAAGGTATGGCGACACCGGCGAACTCCAATCACAATATTGATCAGGGCTTGCCGTTTTAACATGCTAAAACGACTTCTCTTCTTTATCCTTTCGGTGAGCCTGCTCCATGGCTGCACCACCAGCCCGACCGGGCGCTCCCAGTTCATGTTGGTGTCGCCTGAATCTGCCATCGTCGAATCGAAGAAGGCCTATCTCAGTACCGTGGGAGAGCTGGGCAAAGCAGACAAGCTGTCCAATGACCCCGCGCTGGCGAAACGGGTGGCGACGATTACCGGCCGCCTGGTCACCGTGGCGATCCAGAAATTTCCCGCCAGCGCCAACTGGGAGTGGAGTGTGGCCATTGTGGATGATCCAAAAGTCGTCAACGCCTGGTGTATGGCAGGTGGCCGCATGGCGGTGTACACCGGGCTGTTCCAGAAGCTGAAACTGACCGACGCCGAGTTCGCCCAGATCATGGGCCATGAAATATCCCATGCACTGGCCAACCACACGGCCGAACAAATGTCGCGCGCCATGGCCACCACCCTGGGGGTGGTCGCGATCGGTGCCATGTCGGACAAACCCATGGTCGCCATGGGCGGCGCGGCCATGGCGGCGAAAGTCGCGCTGGATTTACCCAACAGCCGCACGGCAGAAAGGGAAGCAGACCAGATTGGGATGGAACTGGCGGTGCTTGCGGGTTACGACCCGGATGCCGCGGTGACGCTGTGGCAGAAAATGGCGGCTCAGGGTGGCGCCAATCCACCGCAGTTTCTGAGCACTCACCCGGCGCCGGGCAACCGCCAGGCGGATTTGGGTGCGATGATACCTGCCATGCGCAAACTCAACCCCAACGGCAAACTGGCTGCGGTTCATCCGGTGCAGATTGTGCGCTAACCGCCACCCCCATTGATCAGTCGCGCGACATCATCCCGGTAAATTCGACGGCGTCCTCTAAACCGGGTAGCCAAGATACGCGCGACGCACAGAAAATCTCCATTACCGGCTTCAGCTGGTGAAATTGAGCCGAACTGGCAACCCGTATCGAAACGAATCCGCTCTTGTCATCCTGCGGCAGTGAGCATAGATGTGTGCCGCATTCCCCACAAAACGCCATGCGGCGCACTGCTCCGCTGTCTGCCACCTTGGAAAAATACCTTGGCGATCCGCTGGTAAACCTGAAATTCTGCGGTGAAACAATTCCTGACGTCCGAAACGCGGAGCCGCTGAATATCTGGCAGTCGCGGCAGTGACATACTCCCACCGCCGTCTCATCCAGTTCGGCTTCGTATTCGATCAGCCCACAAAAACAACTGCCAGAAATGTTCATACTGATCTCTCCCTATTTATGTGGTCGAGCGATAGGCACGCACCACTTCCAAGACCTCGACCGTGTACGACTTATACCACTTGGAACGACCCTTTTCCTGGGCGACCAGATGTTCCGAGTTTTGCTTCCATTGCTGAATGTGCTCTTCGCTTTCCCAGTAGGACACAGCGACTTCGCTACTGCCCTCTATAAAGGAAATGAACTCCACACAGCCATACTCTTTAATGGCCAACTCTCGCATGCGCGTGGCCATCGCTGCATACTCAGCATCCAGCTGCAGAATTTCCGCCCTGAAAATTACAGCGTACATAGGCGCCCAGCCTCGCAGTGGTACGCTATACGCTCTGTGTTCACACGCGCACCTGCCGATACAAGTCATCCCCGCGCGCCCAGGTCGCGTGGAAGCCGAAGGGTACGCGCTGCGGCAGGTGCACGCGGGCAATCGGGCCCTGCGCAATATCTGCCGCGTCAAACACCAGGCACTGTGAGGTCCAGTCGTTGCTGTCGGTGACCAGCGTGATCACATAACCGTCGTCTTCGGCCGAGCTGCGGTTTGCGCCGGGCTTGGAAGCGAATACGGCTTCACTACCGAACACGCCGCGGCCATAGTGCCACTGCGTCGATGCACCGGTATCGTTGTTGTATTTCACCAGACCGGTAAAGCGCAGTGTGTGGCCACCTTCGTGTAACAGCGGAATTCGCTGGTGATAGGCGTACTTGCTTTTGACGCCGTGGAAGATCGGGTTGGATTTGTTGAAATCAGTATTGAGGTCGTCGATATCGCCCTCGCGTACTTCGCCGGTGTTCACGTTGAAGTGCCAGCGGTAGGCGTTCGACTCCAAACGCATATAGGCCAGCATGGAGGCCAGCTCGCCCTCACTCGCCTGCACATCAGGCATCGGATTGGTGGAGCGGCAGCCGTCCATCACGATCCAGTCGCCCTCTTCCCAGCAATTGGTGACGTGCAGGATGTAACAGGGCTGGCATTCGAACCAGCGCACATCAGCACTATGCCCACGGCGCGGGATGATGCCAAAGCGCGCTGGCTTGTCGCGATGAAAAGTCAGCACACGATAACGGTGCTTGCGCAACACGTTCATGTCATGGAAAAAGGGCAGGTCGTGCACGATAGCGTAGTGGCGGGTGAAGCCGATATCGTGCGGCAGCCGCGGCCCCGGCAAGTCGATGGCAACTTCATGCAGCAGAGTGCCGCTGGCATTGGCCACACCGTAGGTCATGAAGGGCGGTTCGTCGCCGTAATCAAAAAATAGCAGCTCGCCGTTACTCCAGTCCACTTTGGCGTGGGCCGACATGCGTCGCTGTGCCCTGCCTTGTAACTGAAATTGCGCCTTGGTCTCAAGCGTCATGCTATCCAGGCGATAGGGGTCACCTGCGTTATACCACAGGGTCATCAGGTCGCCGGCATACCAGAAGAGGTCGGTATTGGATGTATCCTTGATGCCAAAGCGGGACACGGTGTAATCGAAGGGGCCCATCACGCCGGGTGAGATCGATTTGCCCGCGGCTATTTCCTGCTGCAATGCGGCGGTCTGCACATAGCGGTTGCGGTAGCTCACCCTGCCATCTTTGAAGTACACACCGTGCACCATGCCATCGCCGTCGAAGGGATGATGGCGATTGTGCGACGGGTGGCGTGGGTTGGGGCCGTTGCGAAAATACGCGCCGCACAGGTCTGCTGGCAATTCACCGCTTACCTGAAGATTCTCTGCCTGCATTTCACTAATGGTCGGTGCGTACACGCCATGCAGATACGGGTTGTCCAGCGTATAAATCCAGTCGGGTGCGTCGTGAAGGGCGAAGACCGAGCCAAGGCAATGCTCGGTGGTGGGATATTCTCGGACCTGCGCCATGGGATGCCCTCCTGCAGTCGAAGCAGTGTCTCAGCTCAAAAAGCCGGAATATCGGTTTGCGTACGACCGAGAATCAGCGCGTGAATATCGTGCGTACCTTCATACGTATTCACCACTTCCAGGTTCACCATATGACGCATGACCGGATACTCGTCGGAGATACCATTTGCCCCGAGCATATCACGCGCCTGCCGCGCGATCGCCAGGGCTTTGCCGCAGGAATTGCGCTTGATCAGCGATATCAGTTCCGGTGCGATCTGCCCTGCGTCCAGCAATTGCCCGGCTCGGTAGCAGCCCTGCAGCGCCAGGCTGATGTCGGTTTGCATGTCCGCCAGTTTTAACTGCACGAGTTGCGTGGCTGCCAGCGGGCGGCCGAACTGGCTGCGCGCCATCGTGTAATCACGCGCCGCGTGCCAACAGGTTTCGGCGGCGCCCAGTGCACCCCAGGCGATGCCGTAACGCGCCTTGTTAAGGCAGCCAAACGGGCCCTTCAATCCCGCGACCCCGGGGAGTAGTTGCGCCTCGGGGACGAACACATCGACCATGACGATTTCACCGGTGATGGAGGCGCGCAGCGCCAGCTTTCCATCAATCGTCGGCGTACTCAGCCCGGCCATACCCCGCTCCAGGATAAAGCCACGAATGGTGTCATCGTCCGTTTTGGCCCACACGATAAACACATCGGCAATGGGGCTGTTGGTGATCCACATCTTCGCGCCGTTGAGTCGGTAGCCATCGTCGACACGCGTGGCCCGCGTCACCATCCCACCGGGATCGGATCCGTGGTCTGGCTCGGTCAGCCCGAAGCTGCCTATCCATTCGCCGGTGGCCAGTTGCGGCAGGTATTTTTCCCGTTGCGCCTCGGTGCCGTAGGCGTCGATGGGATACATCACCAGAGAAGACTGCACACTCAGCATAGAGCGATAACCGGAGTCTATGCGCTCCACTTCGCGCGCGATGAGCCCGTAGGAGATGTAGTCCACCCCGGGGCAGCCATAGCCTTCAATAGTGGCACCCAACAGACCCAGCTTACCCATCTCCCGATAGATGTTCGGATCGGTGTGTTCCGCGCGAAACGCCTCTCGCACTCGGGGCAATAAGTGATCTTGCGCATACTGGCGCGCAGTGTCGCGCACCATGCGCTGCTCATCCGTCAGTTGCTGCTCCAGTTGGAACGGGTCCTGCCAGTTCAGCTTTTGCCAGCTGCCGCGCGTTGCCATAGCCGTCTGCCTTTATTCGATGATAGGGCCGGATTAGCGGCGGCTCGCTCGCATGTACAGAAACTCCAGCGCCAATGTGGCACCTGCCAGCGCGGTGAGCTGCGCCTGGTCGTAGACGGGCGACACTTCCACCACGTCGAAACCGACGATATTCAAGTCGGCCAGTCCGCGCAGGATGCGCAGTGCCTGCGAGGTACTCAGCCCACCCACGACCGGTGTGCCGGTACCCGGAGCGAACGCAGGGTCCAGGCAGTCGATGTCAAACGTCAGATAGGCAGGGCTGTCGCCCACGCGGGAGCGGATCGCGGCGATGGTGTCTCGCGACGATTGTTCGTGCACCTGATCCGCATCAATCACCTTGAATGCGTGATCCATGTGGTCATAGTCGGTGCGAATGCCGATCTGGATCGAGCACGACGTATCGATCAGCCCTTCCCGCGGTGCGCGGTAGAACATACTACCGTGGTCGTATTTTTCGTGCTGGGCATAGGTGTCAGTGTGGGCATCGAAATGAATCAATGCCAGCTTGCCATGCGCGGCAACATGACCGCGCAGCAGGGCCAGCGTGACAAAGTGATCGCCCCCGAGGCTAACCAGCGTTTTACCGGCTCCGGTGATACGCGCGGCATGTGCCTCGACCTGTGCCAACATGTCTTCGCTGTCGCCGTAAGAAAACTGTACATCGCCGTAATCGATCGCCTGCAGGCGCTCGGACAGGCAGAAATCCCAAGGCCAGCGCTGCGCTTCCCAGCGCAGGTGGGCGCTGGCCTGGCGAATACCATTGGGGCCACTGCGCGCCCCGGCGCGACCACTGGTGGCAAGATCATAGGGGATACCCATCACCACGGCATGCAGGCCTGCCTGACTGATATCACGGTTGAGTGGCAAGCCCATAAAGCTGAAAATATTGGCGTAGCTGGAGTCGTCCGCCATCGGGACGCGGCTGTCTTTCTGATTACTCACCGGGACCTCCTGTTGCCCTTTCGAATGTGAACGCAATAAGCCAACGCCACTTTAGGCGTAATCTCAGTACAGCGCTAATATGCCACACTATTGGCTGATGCGGCGCAGATAAACACGCCCGCGCTGCCGGGATAACACTGCGCTGCAGCATACGTTTTTTGCCGCCACGGGGAATCGCTAAATGACTACCGACGTTAAAACCGCTAAGTTGCGCCAGCTGGACCAGGCTCATCACCTGCATCCCTTCACCAACCTGCGCACCTACAGTCAGCAGGGCGGGCGCATTATCACTCGCGCCGAGCATGTGTACATCTACGACAGCGATGGCAACCGGATGCTTGATGGCATGTCGGGATTGTGGTGTTGCAACCTGGGCTACAGCCAGACCAGTATCAAAGACGCCATTTATGCACAACTGCAGGAGCTGCCCTACTACAACAACTTTTTTCAGTGCGCCAACGAACCCGCCGTCGCGTTGGCGCGCGCCCTGGTGGAAGTCACCCCCGCCCAGTTCAACCATGTGTTCTTTACCAACTCTGGCTCTGAGGCCAACGACACCAACCTGCGTCTGGTGCAGCGTTACTACACGCTGCTGGGCAAGCCGGATAAAAACCTCATCATTAGTCGCAGGAATGCCTACCACGGCTCCACAATCGCCGCGGCATCACTGGGCGGCATGCGCGGCATGCACCAACAGACCCTGGGCCTTGACTACATCCACCACATCAATCAACCGCACTGGTTTGAAGAGGGTGCTGACGAGGACCCCGATAGCTTTGGCCTGCGTGTCGCCCGCGAGCTTGAACAAAAAATTGACGAGCTCGGCGAAGCGCGGGTCGCCGCATTCATTGCCGAACCGGTGCAGGGCGCCGGTGGCGTCATCATTCCGCCGGACTCGTACTGGCCGGAAATCAAACGCATCTGCGCCGAACGCGACATTCTGTTGATTATGGATGAGGTCATCTGCGGCTTCGGTCGCACCGGTCATTGGTTTGGTTGCCAGACCTATGACCTGGAACCAGACCTGATGACCTTCGCCAAGGCGGTGACCAATGGTTATATTCCCCTCGGCGGCGTCATGGTGGGCGACAAGGTAGCCGATGTGCTGCTTAGCCATGAGGGCGAGTTCACCCACGGCCTGACTTACTCCGGTCATCCTGCCGCCTGTGCGGCCGGCCTTGCCACCCTGCGGGTATTACACAAGGACAGAATCATTGAAGCGACGGCCACCAAACTCGCGCCGTACTTTCAGGAGCGCCTGCAAACCCTGCGGGATCATCGCATCGTGGGCGAGGTGCGCGGCATTGGCATGTTGGGTGCCGTGGAGCTGGTCCGGGATAAGCATTCGCGGGAACGGCTAGCGCCGGATGCTGCCGGTGCCGTGTACTGTCGCAACCAGGCTAATATCGCTGGCTTGATGGTGCGCCAGACGGGCGACGCGATGATCACCGCGCCGCCGCTGATCTGTAACCGCAAGGAGATCGACGATCTGGTGACGTTGCTCGCCAGGGCCCTGGATGAGACTGCAGAGCATTTCGGTATTCAATGACGCTGCATAATCGACTAAGCTGCCGCTACCGGGCAAAAGACAGTTTTCAAGAGGATCACTCCATGAGCACACGGCAGGTACTGAATAAGAAGAACCTTGGCATAGAGGCCGGGCTGCCGTTGCAGGCAAGCACAGGTGGTATTGAAGAATTGCGGCGCGATATCCAGCGCCTGATGGATATGGAAGCCATAAGACAGGTTAAGTATGCCTATTTTCGCTGTGTCGACACCGCCAACCTTGAGGAATTAGCGACGCTATTTCACGACGACGTTACCGTGCATTTCGTCGGCGGCAGTTATGAATGGAAGGTGCAGGGCAAGGCTGATTATGTCCGCAACATCGGCAAGTCCTTCACCACCGAAGCCGTGGGACAGCATAATGCGCACCATCCGGAAATACAGATGTTGAGTGATAGCGAGGCCACCGCCCTGTGGTATCTGGCGGACAATATGTGGATTCTGAATCACAACGTCAAAACGCATGGCACTGCGCTGTACCGGGATCGCTACCTGAAAGTGAACGGTAGCTGGTTGATCAAGGATACGAGTTACGAACGCCTCTACGAGATCAACGATGTGCTGAAGGAACGTCCCAAGCTGAGCTCGCATTACCTCGGCGAGCACGGCACCGCGCCGTAGTTCAAGCCGTGTAGACCCTCCAGGTTGTTTACAGGAACGTCTGTCAGGTTGATTCGAGGCTGATCATTGGGGCAAGCGGATCGTTCAGGCTAGCGGGCTCGGCCGCCGGGAGTGCAAATCGCCCGCTTCCCCGATACTCGCTGACGATTTGCACTCCCGACACCCGATCCCTCCTTCCGTGCTATCACCAGGACCGATGTTTCATGCAGTGACAGGTGTAAGGATTCGGTCGGGAAGGCCTTTTCGAATACGAGTATCGGGGAAGTAGGCGAAAAGGCCTTCCCGGCCGGAGCCGCTGGCAGGAACGAACAAGGGAAGTCTCTGTCCTGCCGATAGCGGTAATGAACCGAGAATGTTTAGTCTCTAGCGACCACTACGCCCCGCGACACAGCGACTCGCGATACTCCACGAGTCGCGCCTGCGCATCGCTGCCGAACAGGATTTCACAGGCCTCAAGCAGGCCGGGCGCATTGGCGATATCTTCACGCCGCACCACCTCTTCGATTTTTGAGCGGCGACGCATAAAATCTTCCAGCTTTACAATCATCTCGCGCCGCTCTGCCAGCTCAATTTCACAGCGCGTGTATTCCGCATTCTTGATCAGCAGTTTCGCTTCGCGCGCATCGGCACGAATCCGCTCCAGCAAGTCAAAGGCGCTCTCACCGTAGCGACGCCAGAAGCGTTCAGACAGCGGCTCGGAGGAAGAGGGGTCGGTCAAGCTGTCCAGGTCCATCAGTTGGGCCTGTAACATGAACTCGGCGCGCAAATCAGGGCCCGGCTCGCCATACCACTTGTTGTCCGGCGCCGGTACGGCAATGCCGAGCCGTTTGATCGTTGCTGCCACTTCGTCGCCCACGTTCAAGCAATCCGTTAGCTTGCCACCGAAGATGCTCAGGTGCTGGCGCGCTTCGTCCACTTCGATCACATGCTTGCGCGACAACTGCACCCAATCGGCTACCCCGTTGTCGCCCTTGCTCGCCAGGGGCCGCACACCAACCCGTTCCGCGATAATGCTGGCCCGCGTGAGGGGTGGCTTAAGGTCCAGCAGGTCGTTGGCGTTGTGCAGTATAAAGTCCCGGTCTGCGTCCGTGACATCGACGTCGGGCGCGTCAACCTGGGTATCTGTCGTACCGATACAGGTTTTTGGCCCCATGGGAATCAGGAAGAATAAACGCCCGTCACTGGCAAAGAATGTCAGCACCCGTTTGTTGTCGGTGATTTTATCCACGACCAGGTGTACGCCCTTGGAAAAAACATGATGATACTGGGTCTGTTCACCCGCGCTGCGGTTGTGCGCATCGACCCAGGGGCCACAGGCATTGATGACCGCCCTGGAGCGGATCTCAAAGCGTTCACCATTGATGACGTCCCGCGCGCTGGTAAGCCACTCACCCTGCTCACGACGGGCACTCATGGACTCAACATAATTGGCGGCGATGCAACCGAAGTTAAGGCTCTTGCGAATGAAATTGAACACGAAGCGCGCATCGTTGTCGTGCAGATAGCAGTCCGAATATTCCAGCCCGCCGGCGGCTTTACTGGTATTAATGACCGGCTCTGCGGCTTCTATGGCGCTGGCGCGAATGTAGCGCGGGGCCTGTGTAACAAAGCGGCCCATGACCCAGTACAACACGGCGCCGAGATAAATGAAGAACGGCGGAAAGCGGAAGCCGCGCTGGATGGTGGTTAAAAAGCGAATCTCCTTCACAGTCGACGGATAGGCGCGCATCAGCCGGTTGCGCGATTTACACAGTTTGTTGACCAGCAGGAATTCCAGGCTTTCGAGGTACTTGATACCCCCCCAGGCCAGGTTGGAGGAGTTGGAGCTGACCCCGCCGGCAAAATCACCGCGGTCGATCAGGGCCACCCGTACGCCGCGACCTGCCAACGATGCGGCAGCGACGGCGCCGTTGATGCCGCCGCCCACGATCAGCACATCAAACGGCTGCTCGCCCAGTTTTTTCACATTGTTGTTGCGCAGTGTGGCTGTCATTCAGCGTCGCTCCAGTACAAGCCCCATTACAAGCTCCAGAAGCGCTGGCACAGGGCGATAAAGTGCCTGGCGCTGACACTGAGACTCTTGCCCGCACGGTAGTAGAGCCCTACCTGCTTGTCGATACGACCAAACGATACGTCGTCCATAATACGAAAAGTGGCGCAATTTGGATGCTCCTCCAGCAGTTTGCGGTCGATAAAGGTCACGCCCATCCCCTCTTTCACCATATGGATACGCAGCGACAGGCTACTGACCTCCCACACGGTACTGAACTGGTCGCGTAAGCGCTGGATGGAGGGGCGCATGTCGGGATTGTCCAGGGCGGAGGCGATGAGGGGCGTGAGCTTGAGGGCCTTTTCATCACCATTGATCATATCCGCGAAGCGTGCGTGTTTGGGGCTCACCACCAGATGGCGGGAGTCGCTGTACAGCGCCAGGGTATCGAACGCGACCATGTCCTTTTGGAAAGGTCCCAGGCCCAATTCCACGTTGCCCGAGAGCACCGCAGCGATGATGCTGCGGGACGGCATTTCTGCCACCTTCATGCGAGTATGCGGGTTTTCCTGATAGTAAGCGCTTATTAGATCGGGGGCATAGAAGCGGTTGAGGGAGGCGCTGAGGGCCAGACTCAGGGTCTCGGTCTTGCCCTGTTTCAACTGCACGATGTCTTCCAGGGCCTGCTGTTCACCGCGCAGGACATCCACCGCATGCTCGAACAAGCGTCTGCCCACATCGGTCAGCCGCAGCTCCTTGCCACGCTGTATCAGAGGCGCCTCGAGTTTGAACTCCAGGTTCGCCACTGCCTGGCTCACGGCCGATTGGCTCAGGTGCAGGGCATCGGCAGCCCGCTTGAAGCCCCCTTCTTCAATCACCGCACGAAAGGCTCGCAACTCACTGTTTTCCAATCGCATATCAGTTTCCTTAATACATGGATAAGTATAATTAACTCTACTGATTGAAGTGCTCGGCCTATACTGTGTAAAAGTACCACTTTCGAGTATATGACTATGTCTTCTGAAGCATCCTTCTATTCAAGTGATCTGGCCGGCGTCATCGTAGGGGAAACCGCCATCTCGGATGTGCAGGGCGACATCGGCCTGCTCAGCTATCGTGGTATCGATATCAAGGACCTGGTCGGCGTGCCCTACCTGCATGTGGTGTGGATGGTGCTGTTTGGCGAGTGGCCCAACGAGCAGGAAAAAAGCCGCCTGAAGGCGTTCATGTGCCGCCACTCTAGCCTCAGCCATGCCGAAGTCGATCTGCTGCAACACGTTTCCAGGAACCTGCACCCGATGCTGATGCTGCAGGGTCTGGTACCCCTGCTAACACTGCCCGAAGAGGAAACACTGGGGGTTGGCCGGGATGCTGAACACGGACTGTTTCTGGCAGCCAAGATTACCGCACTGATCGCCGCCAACCATCGTCTCGCCCAGAACAAAGCTATCCTGCAGCCGGTCCCGGGCCAGCTGTTCCACGAAAACTTCCTGACTATGTTTCACGGCACCGCGCCGACCGAAGCGCAGCGGCGCATGCTGGACACGGCCCAGATACTGCAGATGGAACACAGCTTCAACTGCGGCACCTTTGCCGGCCGGGTCTGCGCCAGCAGTCTGGCACCCATTCAGTCGTGCATCTCCGCCTCCATCGGCACGCTGTTTGGTAAATTGCACGGCGGGGCGGACCAGGCCGCACTGGAAATGGCCATGGCCATCGGCAGCCCGGAAAAAGCAGCGGCCTACGTCACTGACTGCCTGGCGCGCAAAGAAAAAATTATGGGCATGGGCCATCGGGAATACCGCACCGTGGATCCGCGCGCCAAACTGCTCAAACCGATGGCCGTAGAGTTGTGCCAGGATGAGGAGAGTAAAAATTTGCTGGCGACACTGGTCGCGGTGGAAGCAGCCTGCCAGCGCGAGTTCGCCGATAAGGGCAAGGAGATTTGGGCCAACGTCGAATTCTATAAGGGCGCGGTGTTTCACAGCTTGGGGATTCCCACCCATTATTTTACCGCCATGTTCGCCATGTCGCGCGTGTACGGCTACATCGCCCACTTCCTTGAGTTCCAGCGCGACAGCCGCCTGATACGTCCACGCGCACGCTACATCGGCCCTGCCGTCAGCACGCAAAGCCAGTCCGCCGCCTGACCGAAAGTCATTCTGGGGAGCGGGCGACCCCGCCATTGCAACTCCCCCCATCCATGCGTATAAAAACAGGTCGGCACAACCCAAACAGCGGGCAGGCTTGAACCATGCGCATGGTGGCAGTCACATTTGTTGTCCTTCTTCTGGCCGGGTGTACCAATAATGGTGGCAACGAGGCGCTGGGCACGTTGGAACGCGACCGCATCGTGCTCAAGGCCACCGCCAGCGAGATCATCCTCGACGAGCCCATCCCCGAGGGCACCAAGGTGGCTGCCGAGACTTTGTTGGTACAACTGGATGACAGACGCCAGCAAGCTCTCGTAGCCCGCGCGCAAGCAGAGGTGGCGCAGGCGCAAGCCCGACTGGAAGAGTTGCGCAATGGCGCGCGCCCTGAGGACATCGCCGGTGCGAGTGCCCGGGTATCCGGCGCGCGTGCCGGCGTGATCGAGGCCCAGGCCAGTTATCAGCGCGCCAAACAACTGTTGCAACAAAAACTCGCAGCCCAGGCCACGCTGGATCAGGCCCTGGCCAATCGCGACTCTTCCGAAGCATCGCTTAAGTCTGCGCAGGAAGAACTCCTGCGCCTGACCAATGGCACGCGCAAGGAACAACTGGACCAGGCGGCGGCAGCGGTGCAGGCAGCCGCGGCACAACTGTCACTGGAACAACGCAACCTGGCGGATCTCAGTATTGTCGCCACCCGGGATGCGTATCTGGACAGCCTGCCGTGGCATGTCGGTGAACGTGTTGCACAGGGTGCCACCCTGGCCGTCCTGCTCGCCAACGATGCCCCTTATGCCAGAGTGTATGTGCCTGAGCCTTGGCGCGCGCGCCTGCAGGTCGGTGCTCGCAAGCGGATCAAGGTAGATGGCTTTGCAGAGCCGCTATTCGGGCAGCTGCGCTGGATCGCCACCGAACCTGCCTTCACACCGTACTTTGCGCTCAATGCCAGCGACCGCGCGCGCCTGGTCTACATGGCGGAGTTTGATCTTGAGGGAGGGGACGAGCTGCCGACGGGTGTGCCCGCCCAGGTGCTGCTCAACGATGACTGAGTTGGCCATTCGGGTACGCGCACTGTCCAAACATTTCGGTGAGGTCATGGCCGTCGACGGTGTCGATCTGGACATTCCAACAGGACAGATCTACGGCTTTCTCGGTCCCAACGGTTCCGGCAAAACCACCATTATTCGCATGCTCTGCGGCCTGCTCACGCCTTCAGGCGGGGACGTGCGTGTACTGGGCCTTCAGATCCCGGCGCAGACCGACCACCTGCGCAGCAAGATCGGTTACATGACGCAGAAGTTTTCCCTGTACGACGATCTCACCGTACAGGAAAACATGCAGTTCATGGGGCAAATTTACGGCCTGCCCCGCAAGGTCGCCAGCGTACGTATTGAAGAGCTGCTGGAACTGTATGCCCTGGCGCCGCTGCGCCACCGTTTTGCCAGCGCCATGAGCGGTGGCCAGCGCCAACGGTTGGCGCTGGCGGTGGCGACACTGCATGCGCCCACCCTGTTGTTTCTGGACGAACCGACATCGGCTGTAGACCCGGAAAACCGCCGCGATTTCTGGGAGAAGCTTTTCGACTTAAGCGCAGCGGGCACCACGATCCTGGTCTCCACCCATTACATGGACGAGGCGGAGCGCTGCCATCACCTGGCCATTCTGCAGACCGGGCACCTGCGCAACCAGGGCACGCCGCAGGAACTACTGGCGCAGTTGGATAACCGAGTAGTGGAAATTGCCGGCGACAACCTGCGGCAGGTTAAGGAGCGCGCACTGCGCCTGCCGCAAGTGCAATCGGCAGCACAACAAGGCGTGCGCCTGCGCGTACTATTACAACGCGGCACACCCGATCCTACCCACTACCTGCGCGAGCAGCTGGCGGACCAGCATCTCGTCCTGACGCACACCCGTCCCAGCCTGGAAGACGTTTTTGTGGCCTCCACTACGGGGAGTCGCCCGCCATGAGTTCGCTGGGCAGGATAGGCGCTATTGCTGCCAAGGAATTCAAACAACTGTCGCGCGACCGCATGACCTTCGGCATGATCGTGATGATCCCGCTGATGCAGTTGATATTGTTTGGTTATGCTATCAGTACGGTGGTGCGCAATATTCCCATCGCGATAGTCGACAATAGCGGCAGCGCGGTGGCGCGCGCTATCACCGAACAAGTGCGCGTTACCCAGGTGGTGGAAATCGTCGGCCACTATGCCACGGCTGCCGCAGCGGAAGCTGCCATCGTCGCCGGCACCATTCGTGCGGCGCTAATCTTCCCCGAAAATCTCACGCAGAGGGCGGCAGGCGGCGAGCCGGTGGCACAATGGCTGGTGGACGGTTCCGACACCATGGTCAGCGCAGCCGTGTTAGGACTGCGTACCATGCCCCTGCATCTGGAGGCCGGAGCGCCGGAAGGCGCCTATCAGGCTACCGCTCCAAGTTTCGAAGTCGCGGTGTTCTTCAATCCTGAGCGTCGCTCCGAAGTGAACATTGTGCCAGGACTGTCGGTGATTATCCTTACCATGACCCTCGTTCTGTTCACTGCGGTGGGACTGGTGCGTGAACGCGAGCACGGCAATCTGGAATTACTGATCACCACGCCGATTCATCCACTGGAGTTGATGGTGGGCAAGCTGGTGCCCTATATTTTTGTCGGTCTGATCCAGATCATCATCATCCTGGGGCTGGGCTGGCTGGTGTTTAATGTGCCGCTGCAGGGCGAGCTACATCATCTGGTCGCGGTGATCCTGCCCTTTATCGCGGCCAGCCTGACGCTGGGTCTGTTGCTCTCCACGATTGCCGAGACCCAGATGCAGGCCATGCAAATGACCTTCATCCTGTTGATGCTGTCCATCCTGCTCAGCGGTTTCATGTTCCCCTTTGACGCTATGCCCAAGGCGGCCCAGTACATCGCCGAGATTTTGCCGGCCACTCACTTCATGCGCCTTATTCGCGGTGTTTACCTGCGTGGCGCGACGGCGGGCCAACTGCTGCCGGATATCCTGTGGCTGCTGGGTTTTACTGGCATAATGCTGGCCATTGCTACCAAGCGCTTCCATAAATCCCTGGACTAAACCGACCGCATGCGATTGAGCGCTCTGCAGTATCTGTGGGTTCTGAGTGTCAGTCTCTTCCTGCTGGCCTGCGGCAGCGGGGAATCGAATGTCGTGCAGGGCAATCGCGACGGCATTCTGCACTTTGGCAACGGCACCGAGCCCCAGGGGCTGGATCCGCATGTGGTCACCGGCATCCCGGAAAGCCACATCATCCATGCCCTGTTCGAAGGGCTGACTGTCAAAAATCCCTACACGCTGGAATCGGAGCCCGGCGTCGCGCAGAGTTGGGATGTCAGCGCGGATGGACTCACTATTACGTTTCACCTCAACCCAAAGGCGCGGTGGTCCAACGGCGACCCGATGACTGCTGAGGATTACGTGTGGTCCTGGCGGCGCGCGCTGAGTCCGGCCATGGGCAACCAGTACGCCTATATGCTTTACCCGGTGGTCAACGCCGAGGCCTTTGCCACCGGGAAGCTGGATGATTTCGCCGCCGTCGGCGTCAAGGCACTGAATGAACACACCCTGCAGGTACAGCTGAATGCGCCCACGCCGTATTTCATACAGCTCATGGACCACGACAGCACATTCGCGGTGCACCGACCCACGATCGAACAGCACGGCAAAGCCACCGATCGTTTCACGCCCTGGACACGGGTCGAGAACATCGTGGGTAACGGCCCCTTTCGCCTCACCGACTGGCAACTGAATCGCCGCATCACCGTGGCCAAGAGCGCTACCTACTGGGACCGCGATCGGGTGCAGCTCAACGGCATCGTGTTCTATCCCACGGAAAATATCTCCAGCGAGGAGCGCATGTTCCGGGTGGGACAGCTGCATTACACCCAGGCTATTCCGCTGAACAAGATTCCCGTGTACCGGGCCATGGACGACAGCCCCTACGTCAATGCCCCCTACCTCGGAACCTACTACTATCTGCTCAACATCAACAAGCCGCCGCTGGATGATGTGCGGGTGCGGCAAGCGCTCGCCATGACGGTGGATCGGGAGCGTTTAAACAACACCGTGTTGCACGGCTCTACTCTGCCCGCTTACGGCATTACGCCACCGGGTACGCTCGGCTACGAGCCGCCAAAGGTATTCGACTACGATGTGCAGCGGGCAAGGCAGCTGCTGGCAGAGGCCGGCTATCCCGATGGCACCGGCTGGCCAGGACTGGAACTGACTTACAATACCAGCGAGAGTCATCTCAAGATCGCAGTGGCGCTGCAGCAGATGTGGAAAGACGCGATCAACATCGATGTCACCCTGGCCAACCAGGAGTGGAAGGTTTATCTGGACTCGGTGGACCAGATGAATTTCCAGATGGCGCGACGCGGCTGGATTGGCGACTATGTTGACCCGAATAATTTTCTGGACCTGTTCCTGTGCGGCGGCGGCAACAACAATACCGGCTTTTGCGATCCCCGCTATGACGACCTGATCAAGCAGCAGGCGCCGCGGGCAACATCGCGGGAGGAACGCTATGCGATCTTCAGTGCAGCTGAAACCCTGCTGATGGAACAGATGCCCATCATTCCCATTTACACCTACACCAGCAATCACCTGATCCATCCCAGTGTGCAGGGTATGCCGTCCAACCTGATGGATGTGGTGAATGTAAAGTATGTGTCGCTGGATAAAAACTGGCAGGCGCAAGACTAACGATGTGGCGCTTTGTCAGCTCTCGCATGTTGCAGGCCATACCAGTGCTACTGGTAGTCATCACGGTGACGTTCTTTCTGGTGCGAATCGCGCCGGGCGGACCCTTCGACAGCGAGAAAGCGGTTATTCCCGAGGTGCGGGCAGCGCTCGAAGCGCAGTATGGCCTCAACCTGCCGTTGTGGCAGCAGTACACCGCCTATCTCGGTGATCTGTACCGCGGCGACCTGGGCCCCTCTTTCAAATATCCCGGGCGCAGTGTCAACGAACTGATTGCGGCAGGCTTTCCAGTCACCGCAGAACTGGCGCTTTACGCACTGCTGGTGGCGCTGGGGATTGGCGGTATCGCTGGTGTTGTCGCTGCCCTTGGGCCCAACACAGCGCAGGACTATATTCCCATGTCTGCCGCCATGATCGGCATCTGCATGCCATCCTTCCTGCTGGGCCCGCTGCTGATCCTGATTTTTGGTGTTTACCTTGAGTGGCTGCCGGTCTCTGGCTGGGGCGACATTCCCGGGGACAAAATACTGCCATCGATCACTCTGGGTTCCGCGTACGCGGCCTATATCGCCAGGCTGAGTCGAGCTGGCATGTTGGAGGTGCTGTCACAGGACTACATCCGCACCGCCCGCGCCAAGGGCCTGCCCGAATGGCAGGTGGTGGTGCGCCACGCCCTGCGCGGCGGCATGATTCCGGTGGTGGCCTTCCTCGGTCCGGCATTTGCCGGCCTGCTGTCCGGCTCTTTTGTAGTGGAGACTATCTTCCAGATTCCCGGCCTCGGGCGCTTCTATGTGCAGGCCGCCTTTAATCGCGACTACACCATGATCCTCGGCTCTACCGTGTTTCTCGCCGTGCTAATCGTGTTGTTCAACCTGCTGTCTGACATCCTCGCCGCCTGGATGAATCCGCGGCTGCGCAGCCAGTTCGATGAACAATAGATGACTACGCCAGCGCTTACTGACATCGCACAGGCCGAACAGGGCACCTCGCTGTGGCAGGACGCGTGGCTGCGCCTGCGCCGCAATCGGCTGGCGGTGTTTGGTTTGGCGGTGGTGGTGTGTTTTATTCTGATAGCGCTGTTCACACCGTGGATTGCGCCCTATGGTTACGCGCAGCAGAACCTGGAACTCGGTGCAGCACCGCCATCGGCGGCGCACTGGCTGGGCACGGACATTTTCGGCCGCGACCTGCTGACCCAGATACTGTACGGTGGCCGCATCTCCCTGGCCGTGGGGTTTATCGCCACGGCGGTAGCCCTGCTGATTGGAGTGACCTGGGGCGCCGTCGCCGGTTACGTGGGCGGCCGCGTGGATGCCGTGATGATGCGTCTGGTGGATATTCTCTACGCCCTGCCCTTCATGATTTTCATCGTGCTGCTGATGGTGGTGTTCGGGCGCAACATGCTGCTGCTGTTCCTGGCTATTGGCGCGGTGGAGTGGCTGACCATGGCCCGCATCATGCGCGCGCAGGTGCAAACCCTGCGCCAGCAGGAATTTGTAGAGGCGGCTATTTCCCTGGGCCTGTCACCGGCCGCTATTATTCGCCGCCACCTCATTCCCAACGCGCTGGGACCGATCATCGTGTACACCACACTTACCATTCCCAGCGTCATGCTGTTGGAAGCGTTTCTCAGCTTCCTGGGCCTGGGCGTGCAGCCGCCGCAAACGTCCTGGGGTTTGCTGATTTCCTACGGCGCCGAAAGCATGGAGGAGTATCCCTGGCTGTTGTTATATCCGGGACTGGTCCTGAGTCTGACCCTGTTTTCCCTGAACTTCCTCGGTGACGGACTGCGCGATGCGCTGGACGTGCGCGGCGCGAAGGACTGAACGTATGCTGCATGTGGAACATCTCAGCGTCAGTTTCGTCACCCGCATGGGCACCACCATGGCGGTCGACGATATCAGCTTTACGGTACAGCCCGGAAAACTTACCGCCATTATCGGTGAGTCGGGCTCCGGCAAATCGGTGGCCTGCTACAGCCTGCTGGGGCTGATTCCGCAGCCGCCCGGACGCATCGATGGTGGCCGCGTGGTGTTCCGGAATCAGGACTTACTGCAACTGACGACAACCGAGCTGCGTAAAATACGCGGCCGCGATATTGCGATGGTGTTCCAGGACCCCATGACTTGCCTGAACCCATACATGACCGTGGGCGCCCAGCTGATGGAGCCGCTGCTCTACCACCAGAAAGTCCCGCGGGCGCAAGCCCGTCAGCGGGCGCTGGAACTGCTGGAGGAAGTGGGTATTCGTGAGCCCGCCACTACTATCGACAACTACCCGCATCAGTTCTCCGGTGGCATGCGCCAGCGCGTGATGATCGCCATGGCGCTGATCAATGAACCGAAACTATTGATCGCCGACGAGCCGACCACTGCGCTGGATGTAACCATTCAGGCGCAAATCCTGCAACTGCTGGCCGCACTACAAAAACAACGTAACATCGGTGTGCTGTTGATCAGTCACGACCTGGCGGTAGTCGCAGATATTGCCGACCAGATTGTGGTGCTGCAGGCAGGGCGTATTGTCGAGACCGGCAACCGCGATGCTATCTTCCGCAACGCCCAACATCCCTACACCCGAAAGCTGTTGCAGGCGATTCCAAAAGGCGCCAAAGCACAAGAGCTGCCTGCATCCGAGCCGTTGGTCGAAGTACGCAATCTGTGCACCTGGTTTCAGCAAGGAAAATCCGTGGTCAAAGCCGTCGACGAGGTCAGCTTCGATATCCGCCGCGGCGAAGTGCTGGGATTGGTCGGAGAATCCGGCAGCGGAAAATCCACCATCGGTCGATCCATTTTGCGACTGGCACGGATAACCTCAGGGCAGGTACGTTTCGACGGAATGGACGTTACGGCACTGGCCGGGCGAGAACTGAAAAACCTGCGCCGCAACATGCAGATAATCTTCCAGGACCCTTTCGCCTCGCTGAATCCGCGCATGACCGTGTACGACACGCTGGCCGAACCGCTGTTGCTACATGGCATCGAGAGTCGCAGCACCGTCGCCGAGCGCGTGCTGCGACTGATGGACGATGTCGGCCTGGCCCGGGCCTATGTACGCAAGTATCCCCACGAGTTTTCCGGCGGCCAGCGCCAGCGCATCGCCATTGGCCGCGCCCTCGCCACGCGCCCGGAATTTGTGGTGGCGGATGAGCCAGTATCTGCTCTGGACGTTACCATTCAGGCCCAGATTCTGGACCTGATGCGCGAGCTGGGCCGGGAGTACGGCCTCACCATGCTGTTTATCTCCCACGATCTGGCCGTAGTGCGCCAGTTGGCGGATCGAATTATTGTATTGCGTGCAGGGAAATTGGTGGAGCAGGCACGGACACGTGATTTGTTCGAGCAGCCGCAACACGGCTATACCCGTCAGTTGTTGCAGTCGATTCCCGGACGATCACTTCTGGCATTGGAGACCTGATCAGGTCAATCAACGTGTGACTGGCAACGCACAAGGGGCGGCCCGTTAACCACTCGCTACATTACCCAAGAGTGGCGTGTCAATAAGTCTATTGGTGCTTTGTTCAAATTTCTTTGAGCGCGATATATCGTTACCATATGGCGGGGTTGGAGGCGGTATGCGCCTGCTTTACTCGCCGAAAAATAAACGTGACGCAAGTGGGTTGCACTGCGATTGCGCCGGCGGCTACGGGGCTTGTTTTGATTCGATTATGTAGAAGCCATTAGTCCGTTTGAAGGTCACCCAGCTTGAGGTGTTAAAGCCCTTGCGCTGAAATAATTTGTGTCACTGATAATAGGGGATGTCATGCACCACAGGAATTCGATACGGCTCGCTGCTGCAGCAATTGTTATCGCCTCGACCTCACTATTTGCTACCCATGTGTTGGCACAGGCGGCGATTACAAAGACCGGCTTCGACACGTTGACGCCAGCCAATGCAACGGCCACGGCATCCGGCAATACGGCTCGCTACGTGGTCAGCTTGACGCTGCCGATCGGTGCGCCCAGCGAGGTTGTCATATCCGATACGATTCCCGCAGGCACTCAATACACAGCGGGGTCGTTGAAGCCGCCGTCAAATGCAGTTCCAAAATGGTCGACGGACAATGGATCAACCTATGTTGAGATTGAGCCCAGTCCTGCTTCCTCTGTGACCAATGTGCGTATTGAGGGATTGGGATCGGGTCTGCTGACCGATCGCGGTACTGTATCGCCGGTACCACTGCCGCCCGCTGCGTCGATCAGTAGCGGTACTTCGGGCGGTGACGGCTATCGTGTGATTCCTTACGGCAACAGGGTGTATACGGTATTTCACCATTTTTCAAATCGGCCACTGTATTGTGCGGATGTCGAAACCGGCGCCACGTGCCCGGGCTATCCGGCGAATATTCCCGCCACTGCGGGTGATGCGTTTACCACCGCAAGTGCCGACGGATACTTCCTAACAGCCGGGCAGTACCCGGAATACGTCAATCGCGCCACCGGTCAGCTGTACTTCTTCGCGAAAAACATCGCCACTCAAAAAATAGTCGTGGTGTGTGCCGATTTGAATACCCAACAATCGTGTGGGAACTATGAATTTTCGAGCGCACCGAACGTCGCCCCAGCGGCCCAATACGGGATGGATGGTGGCGTTAATGGCACCCAGCTCTATGCGCTGACAACAGCGACGAACCCGCCAACCTATGCCTGCTACGATGCAGCGACGAATGCACCTTGCGCAGGCACTGCAGCCGACGGCACTTTCGTTGCAGGGACCGGCTTTCCGGCAGCATCGGGCGGCGGTGACTACAACACGGGGCAAACCCTGGAGATCGGAACGCGCATGTACTCCTATATTGGAGCGGGCGTGAATCGTCGCATCAACTGCTTTGATATGGCAACCAACGCCCAGTGCGGCGGCAACTTCCCGCTTAACTCGACGACCTTCGGCCCCTTGTTTCCTACGGCGAACTCGAGTGGCGTCGCCGACGGATTCTGCGTGGCATGGGACTCCCCGGCACTGGGAACGACATGCTTTGACCTCAATGGAGCCGCGCAAGTAAAACCCAATCTCGCCGCCGCCCTGCAAACACGTGCGCCGATCTTCAATGGCGTATTCGGCACTGCATTTGGAACTGCGCTACTTTACAACGGTAAAACGTATTGGATTGCAGACATAAGCACATTCACGCCCATAACCCTCATTGTGCCAAGCCAAAAATTCTGCTGGGACTGGGCGACGAACGCCTTATGTACCGGTTTTAACACAACGCTCAGCCCCTCTACCGGCGGCTCATTCGATGCTTTTTACGAAATGACCAGCGATCCCGATCGTCCAAATTGCCTGTGGGGCCTGGGCGATCGCGGGCAGATTCGTGCATTCGATCGGCGCGATGGAAGTTCGTGCGGCGGAAAGACCACGGTGCAGGTGCGCATGAACCCTGCGATCTCCTACTGCGACGGCCAATCACATCCGGTCAATTGGAATCAGATTGAGCTGTTTGGCCTAACCCTGGGTAGTGATTTCACGGCGGCTACCTTAACGATTCTTGATTCTGCGGGCGATCCGGTGCCGGGCTTCAACGGCATCAACGTGCCTTCATTCCCTTTCGATATCAGCAGCATCGGATATGCTGGAGTGACCACAGAGCTCGACATTTTACTCGAGCTTACCGGCATTCCCACTCCGGTTCCGGCCCCATACAGTGCGAATCCACCGCCTTTTCTTACGGCAACATGGTCCAGCGACCCTTCGCAAATGTGTTTCGATGTAAACGTACTTTGCGCCGCGGCCGAACCGCTCAATAACACGGCGGAAGGTTTGATCGCTTCCACACCGGTTAGCGGCCTTCACGCCTTCAGCACTGTCAGCAAAGCGGCATGCGCATCAGTATCAGGGCGGGTTTACCTCGATCGTGACGGCAGTGGCGCTTACAACACGGGTGCAAGCGCGGTGTTAGATGATCTCAACTTGACGGCTGTCGATGTGTCCCTGTCGTGCGCGAACCCAACGATTGGTCCTGTTGGCGCGGTAACTACGGCCAGCGGGTACGTGTTCGCAGATATCGACCCCGGTGCAAGTTGCACGATTACTGAAACGCAAACGGCGCAATACGCAAACGGTACGGAGAACCCAAGCAATAGTATTGCCATTGCATCTGTTCCTGCGGAAGGCTCCCCGAATAACAACTTCGGAGAAGTCGCGGGCGCCGTCAGTGGCCGCGTCTTCAATGAAACGACCAGTGTGAACATCGCGGGTCAGACCATCAATCTGACAGGTGACGATGAAAGCGGTGCGCCGTTTAGCGGGGTCGCAACGACAGCACCTGTCGGCGGGTTGGCCGCTGGTACTTTGTGCGCATCGCAACCAGCGCTAGCCTTGGGCGAGTACTATTTCTGCGATGTACCGCTAGGTTCGAACTATACCGTCGCGCAACCTGCGCAACCGGGAGGCACCACCAATGGCACGAGCAGTGCTGGCTCTTCAGGCGGCACGGGCAGTAACCCGACAGGAACCTCCAGTCAAATCGCAGGTGTGCCGATTTCTGGCGCGGCGCTATTGGCAGCGAACAATGATTTCGGTGAAGTTCAGATTCCGTATAGCGACATGACTCCGACCTTTGGCGTGTTACCGTTAGTGAAAGCACCGGGGCAGGTCTTCCTCGGCCTACCTTTGGTTTGCACCAACGCCGGCCCATCGGCAGCCGCAGACCCACTGTGCGTGCCTTCAGTGCCAGCAGGGCAGGGCTCGGTGAGCAACATCGTTTGCATCGCAAGCCCCGGTTCTACGTTGACGAGCGTAGTCGTGGGCGGCTCACTCAACTGTACCTTTACCTTTGCTGCATCAGGTGCACCGGGGGGTGGTGACGACACCAACCCAACGACCATCACGTTCCTTGCTGGCACGGGGGCAACGAATGACAACGTTGGTGGCACGGACTCGGGTATTAGCGGCAGCACCTGCATCACATCATCCACCGCCAACAACTGCGTTGCTGCAAGCGCGATCATCATCGACGCAGTGGACGATACACCCGTCGCGGTACCCAATGACTCGGTGAGCGTGGTGCCGTTACTGGTCAACGACACGGTGGGTAGCGCTGGATCGAGTGCGACCGGCGGCTCATCAAACGTCAGCATTACGGGAAATGGCCCGATCACCTGCGCGGACTGCGAAGGCACACCCGGGGACCTGGTGTTGAATGGCGACGGTACCGTGACGGTGCCGTATGGCGCAGCGCCGGGTACCTACTTGGTGCCCTATCAAATATGCGCGCTGCCGGTGAACCCGTCTCCCTATGAAAATGCGTGCGATACCGCGGTTGGGACTATCGTGGTGGTGGTTGCTGAGGGAGTGCCAAGCTTAAGCATGCTTGCGCTCGGCTTGTTATCGTTGCTGCTCGGCGCAATCGGAGTGATGCATACACGTCGCAATTTCTAAAGCGCCGCTAGCGGAGCAACTTGAAAAGGAGCCTGCGGGCTCCTTTTTTCATCGTCTCTGCTCGCGACATGTGCTCTGAGCCAAGCGCCTTGCTCCCTGGCCTTGTGCATTGGTTGTTGCAGGGCTTGTAACGGGTCGGTTCGAGCTAGATCAATTCTCGCGGTGAGAACAAGACTGGCAAATCATCGCGCGGTTTGGAGATCGGCGACTGTTGTACGGGCATGGTATAGCCCGCGGGCAGGGACCAACGGTATCGACGCACCATGGCAAACATCACCAGCTTGATTTGCATGACGGCAAAATGCAGGCCGATGCACATGTGCGCACCGCCGCTAAACGGCACCCAGCAATAGGGATGCCGCTTGTGCTCCGCGCGCTCTGCGCTGAACCGTAAGGGGTCAAACCGGGTCGGCTCGGTCCAGTACGCTTCCATGTAGTGCGTGTGAATGGGATAGGTCACCACAATGGCACCGGCGGGAATCCTCACACCCTCAAACTCGACGGGTGCGACACTGAACTTGGGCAGAGTGGACAGCGGCGGATACATGCGTAGCGCCTCCTTCATCACCCAATCGGTCTGCTCCAGTTTATCGAGATCTTCATAGCGCAGATTCTCCACGCCCAGAGCCTCCATTTCTTCGAAAAGACGCTGCTGCCATTGGGGATTCTGCGCCAGAGCGTACGTCATACTGGTCAGCGTACTGGTGGTGGTATCGTGCGCAGCCATCATCAGGAAGATCATGTGGTCGATGACCTCCTGATCGGTGTATTGATTCCCCTCCTCGTCCGTCGCATTGCACAGCAGTGAAAACATATCCGTACCCTGGCCCGAGCGCTTCGCCGGAAGCAGCTGCCGGAAATAGTCGCACATGTCATTGCGCGCGCGGATGCCACGCCACAACAGGGTGCCCGGAATCGCCAGTGGAATTCGGGGCATGGACGCCGCCACGCATGTTTCAAAGGCGTGATTGATCCGACTGGCTTCCTCGCCCAGGTCCATGCCGAGGAAAATAGACGCGGCGAGATCCAGGGTCATTTTCTTGAACGTCGGAAACGCCAGCAATGGCTGTCCGGGGACTACTGGCCAGTCGGCGACGGCCTGTTGCACCTGGGGTTCCATTTCAAGCAGGTAGCGCTGCATCGCCCGATTCTTGAATCCCGCCTGCATCAACCGACGATGATAGCGATGGTCCTCACCGTCCCTTAACATCAGGCCATTGGGAAAAATCCGGCCAATAATCTGATCCCAGGCCTTTTTGTTAGAGAACACCTGATCCTGGTTAACCAGCACCAGACGGTGCGCGTCCGCGCCGTAGAGGTGAACCATGGTGATGCGGGGAAGCTTCTGCATCACCGCATTGCCGTAACGCTCATGCAGCTCCTGAGCGTTGCGCAGTGGATTCATATAGTTGTTACGGAACAGGCGAAAGTTTTCAAAAAAGCTCGCCCTGATGGGTTGCAGATCAGGGGTATCCGTAGTGTTCACTGTTGAATCCGTCATGTCATGCCCATTACGAGTCACAGCTGCGCCGCTTCTAAAGCTGTTGCTAACGGCCTACTTTAACCCGAAATTCCTTGGCTCGATACATTGCCTCATCGGCCTTTTTCAGTAACTCGTTGACGTCGCGCCCTTGATCTGGCGCCAATGCGAACCCCATACTTCCGCTCGCAGTGAGGGAATGCTGCCCTATTCTGAACGGTAGCTGTAGTGCAGACCGCAGCTTTTCTACCATATACTCCGCTACCTCTGCGCGTTCAATCCCATGTAATACAATGGCAAATTCATCGCCGCCCAAACGCGCCACCGTATCGACAGAGCGAACATTGGCTTGCAGACGCTTGGCCACGGCATTGAGCACATCGTCTCCGATGTCGTGTCCGAATCCATCGTTGATCTGCTTGAAGTCGTCGAGATCGAGATAGATAACCGCCGCCTTGTACTCACGCGTCAACGCGTATTCCACTGCTTCATTGGCGCGGGAGAAAAACATCTTACGGTTCGACAGGCCCGTCAGCGGATCGTGCATAGCTTCGTGGGCGTACAAACGGCGCTCCTCTAGAATGCGCCTCGTGAGACTCTCAAAGTCTCCCTCATAACTAATCAGTCCCAGCACCAAAAGGGCCAAAGTCATACACCAGGTTGCGAAACTGAATATGGCCAATTTGTTCTCTGGAATTATCTGCGGAAATACAATGCCAAAGGATTCAAGTACTAAGATCACGGCCACACAGACCACGACGATGAGACTCCAATACACACCGTACGAGCGCCCTGCGATTAGAAATAGAAATAAGGGAACGACCAAAACCACGCTAAGGTACGGCGAGGCTGATATGCCGCCCGTTATCATGCAGGGCACCACAGTACTGAACGTCGTTGTTACCCCGTACAGATTCGCAGCGCTTAACAGTGTCTGTCTTTGCCGGAAGAACCACAGCGTACCCAAGTAGCCCGCCACCGTGAGCGCGGCTATCACCGTGGCGATCAGATACAACGGCTCTCTGTCGAGGGCGTACAACGCCACCAGTGCGATCATCATAAACGCGCCGGAAAGAGCCGACACCGCCAACACGCCGACCAAAACCAATGCGCGCTGACGAGAATCGTTCAAGGTATCCTCGAGCAATCGATCCGAGATGAAAACCCTGTTCAGGCTCTCGAAGAGCATTTCTACCAGCTTTCTATACGTCATCCGTAAATTAGCCTTTTTTTGCGGGATCGACGATTTTCCCCTATGCCCGTCTACGTAGTCCTGACACAGTAGCGGACGGCAAGCTTACTGCGTCGCGTAGACCTTCATCCAGTGATAGCTGACCAGATCGCTCAACTGGTTGCGCTGCTCAATCGTCAGCTTTTGTTTATTAGCCAGTAGCAACCCGAGCACACAAATCGTCTTTACTGGCTTGTCGATACCCGGCATCGCCAGACTCATGGTGCGATAAATCTTCCGGCCATTCCAGAGTTCCTGCGTAAGCCGTTCATCGCTCAACTCAACAAAGCGATAACGGTCCGCGTTCGCCAGCGCGTAATCAACTTCCGGCGAGCGCTCCTTGGGGCGGTGTATCATCATCACCGCATCGACGGGTGCTTTACTTGCAGTGAGCTGGTCCATCAAGGCCAGGGTATTTCCGTAATTGACTTTGACGTCGACCAGTTCTGGAATTTGACTAACCATATAGTCGAAGGTGACTGCAACACCGCTGGTAGCGCTGGCAATTCCCAGATGCAGACCCTTGGTCTCCTGCAAATCTTCATCCGTGCGAATGGCGCTGTCGACACCCGTCACCATGAATACGCATTCCTGGCCTATGTTTTCCAGCAAATCGAGTTTTTTGATTTCGTCCTGATGCCGGTTCAGGTAGTACTGAGTGGCATCGGCCTGGGCGAAGGCCAGATTCACCGGACTCTTCGCGTCGAGAAGCTGCTCAAGATTTTCCAGGGATCCGGTACTGGGCATGTTTTCCACCGCCAGACCCATTTTGCTTTCGGCAACGGTCTGCAGGCGTGTCCCGGCATTCCAGTAGCCCCCACCTTCCACACCCGAGCTGAGAACGACTCCGGTCGGGGAGGCGGGCTTTTCTACTGAGACCGATTCTGCCGCGACCGATTCTACGGAAACCAATAGTGTCGAGCCAATCCCCAGAAGGTACACCAGTAGTGTTCTGGCGAGTAAATGATCCATAGGCTTATCCGGCGGCGGGATACTAGTTATTTGCCCATAGAGTAGCAGGCGTTGCTGGCGAGGGAAAGAACGAAAAAAGTGGTCGAAAAAGCCGCATTAGCACGCCTAACGGGTGCTGTATGCTGCAACTCGCCCTGGCGACAACTCTTCCGACACGGGCAAAAGTCCTGCATTTACCAGCCGGATGTAAACCTCCAATTGCGTGGACGCTTCCAGTTCATCTTCAAAGGGTCCAACCGAATCGCCTTCCCTGGTCTTGAAAAACCAACTGTCGTCGATCCTGAACATTCGATTGGATCGCACAAACAATCGGGCATTTTTGCCATCATTACGTTTCATCGCCATCGCCCCTACAGTGCCTATTTTTTCTCTCCTCCCATCATATCTATCCGCCACCGCGAGTCCGACTGCAAAGTGTGCGTCGGATCGCAGATCAGGCGAAATATTCAAACGATCACCGCGTACGTGCTGCGCGGCAATACAATGCCCACAAGTATCGATTCTTATACTCTTGAGATACACATTCAAAATGGACAGTATAGGCTGTCGACTGCGCGCCCAAGAAGATACGTTGATGAGCTATACCTTCGACCCCGAATTGCAATCGCTGCTGGAATTTTTGCCGGATACCTCACTGGGGATCAATGACCCAGTGCAGGCGCGCGCGGGCTTTCGGGAGTTGATCGCCCTGCTGAACGCTGATATCGACCGTACTGGCGTGGCCATCGAGGATCGCGCTGTTCCGGGTCCGGCGGGCGCCCCCGACGTGCCGGTACGAGTCTACTCCCCCGAGGGACTGGATCGCGCAGTGCCGGGGATACTGCATATTCATGGCGGCGGCTTTGTGATCGGCGATCTGGACAGTGAGCTCAGCACCTGTGTCGCCTTATGCCGGACACTCCGCGTGGTGGTGGTCTCGGTCGATTACCGGCTGGCGCCAGAGACACCGTACCCCGGTCCGTTGGAGGATTGCTACGCTGCGCTTACCTGGGTGAGTGGCAACAGCGCGCAACTGCATATTGATCAGTCCCGATTGGCCGTTTTCGGACAGAGTGCCGGTGGCGGCCTGGCGGCGGCACTGTGCCTACTGGCGCGGGATCGCGGTGGGGCCACCCTCTGTTTCCAGTACCTGGGCATTCCCGAACTGGACGACCGCCTGCACACACCCAGCATGCAACGTTTTGTTGATACCCCCCTGTGGAACCGGCCCAACGCCGTGCTCAGCTGGGATTTCTATCTCGGGGACCAGTACCAGCGCGGTGCTGACGATGTGCCCTACCATGCGGCACCGGCGCGGGCGGAGGATCTTGCGGGCCTGCCGCCCGCTTACATCAGCACCATGGAGTTCGACCCGCTGCGCGATGAAGGTGTGACCTATGCCCTGCGTTTGATGCAGGCGGGTGTGACCACGGAACTACACAGCTTTCCTGGCACCTTTCACGGCTCCAGCCTCTTTTCCACCACCCAGGTCAGTCGGCGCGAGTCGACCGAAATGTTCGCTGTCCTGCGCCGCGCGCTGCACCTTGATCCTGAATAAGACGCCTGAAAAAGCTGACTATCAAACACCCACTGACATACGGAGACACCATGACCATCGACGCATTGCACCACCAGCCCCTCATGCCACACCTGCTAATAGACGGCCTCAACCGCTATAACGACGAACCCTGTTTATTTCTGGGCGACAAGGTCGCCAGTTACCGGCAGGTGCGCGAGAGCACCAGCCAGATGGTACAGGCGCTGCAGTCCAAAGGCCTTGGCGTGGGCAGCAGGGTCGCCGTCATTTCCGCCAATCGACCGGAGGTGCTGTCCAATATCGCCGCCATGCAACTCACCGGCTGCATCGGCACGCCCCTGCACCCACTGGGTTCACTCGACGATCACGTGTATATCCTGGAGGCCGCCGGGATAGACACCCTGATCTATGACGCGTCTGTATTCGACGATCTGGCAGGTGCCCTCAAGCAGCGTGTGCCCGCCCTGAAAAACCTGCTGGGCTTTGGTCCGACCACAGTGGGTGACGATTACCTGGCGCTGGCGGCAAGCTTCACGCCACAGCCGCTGGTGGCTCCCGCTATTACTCCGGACGATATCGGCTCCGTCAACTTTACCGGCGGCACCACCGGCAAACCCAAGGGCGTGATGAGCACCTACAGCGTCACCGCTTACATGACACAGATCCAGCTGGCCGAGTGGGAGTTTCCCGATGACCTGCGCATGCTCATCGCCACACCTCTGTCGCACGCAGCCGCTGCTTTTTTTATTCCCGTATTGCAAAAAGGCGGCGCCTTCTATGTGATGCAGGGCTTCAGCACCGATGCGTTCTTCGACATGGTCGAGCAGCACAAGATCACCTGCACCATGCTGGTCCCGGTGATGCTGTACTTCCTGCTCGATGCACCGCGCTCCGCGACGGCGGATATGTCGAGCATGGAAACCATTTTTTACGGCGCCTCCCCGATGAACCCGACCCGCCTGCGCGAGGGTATGGCCAAGTGGGGCCAGATTTTCTACCAGTTCTTCGGCCAGTCCGAGTGCCCCATGGTGATCGCGAACATGAGCAAGAAGGAGCACGATCTATCCAAACCGCAGCGCCTGTCGTCCTGCGGCCGTCCCAGCCCGTGGATTCACATGAGCCTGCGCGACCCGCAAGGCAACGAGGTGGCGCGCGGTGAAGCTGGCGAAATCTGCATCCGCGGGCCGCTGGTCATGAAGGGCTACAAGGACATGCCTGAGCAAACTGCCGAGGCCTTTGCCGGTGGTTGGCTGCACACCGGCGATGTCGGCAAGCTGGACGAAGACGGCTTCCTCTATATCGTGGATCGTACCAAGGACATGATCGTCACCGGCGGCTTCAACGTCTTCCCGCGCGAAGTCGAAGACGTGTTGTCGACCCACGAGGCAGTGGGCCAGGTAGTAGTCATTGGCGTGCCCGATGAGCAGTGGGGCGAGGCGGTAAAAGCAGTGGTCGTGCTCAAACCCAATTTTACGGCCAGCGACGAACTCGTCGCCGCCATGCAAGCCTTGGTGAAAAACGCCAAGGGTTCGGTGCAGTCACCCAAGTCCATTGATTTCGTAGCGGGGATTCCACTGACGCCGGTGGGTAAGCCGGACAAGAAAGCGGTGCGCGCGCAGTATTGGGCGGGCAGTGAGCGTGGGGTTGGTTAGCGGTAATTTTATCGCGCATCGAGCGGGCCGGAAGCTGCAAATAGTGCCGTCCCCGAGCGTGCGAGGCATGGAGGGCCTGCCCGGCTTTATCGGGCATGCCGAGCTCGAGTCCCCATGGACGGGTTCACGGCGAGTTGGGCGCGTACAGCTCGGCTGCATGGCTATGCCGGCACTAGCAGGAATAGTTGCCCTAATAGTTACCGCCGCCTGCAGCCCCGTCGACGACCCCAGCCTGTTCCCCAAATTCAACGCCGCAACCGCAATACCACCGCCAGCCAAAGGAGCCACTGAATACAACCCGCAGCGCAATCTGTACTGGGGCGACCTGCATATTCACACCAGCTTCTCCACCGACGCCTACATCAACGGCGTGCGCGCCACGCCCGATGATGCTTACACCTTTGCCAAAGGCGGCGAGATCGAACATGCAGCCGGTTACGGCATGCGCATACTCAGGCCGCTGGACTTCGCTGCGGTCACCGACCATTCCGAGTACCTGGGCGTGCTGCGCGCAACTAAACCGGACGGACCACTGGATCAGCGCAGCTTGCGCGAACGGCTACTCAATGATGGTCGCCTTGAAAATACCGTGATGCTGGCAGAATTTCTGGTGGGCTTCGATCTGCAAGACTATATCGTTCCAGGCTGGGAAGACATCTCTCGCCGCGCCTGGCAGGAAACGATAGCCACCGCCGAGCGCCACAATGACCCCGGGCGCTTTACCACATTCATCGGCTACGAATGGAGCTCCATGCCGGGAGATCGCAACCTGCACCGCAATGTCATCTACCGCAGCGCCGACGTTCCAGAACTACCGTTCAGTTCAGTGGATTCACAAAACCCGCAGGACCTGTGGACTGCCCTGGAACAACAGCGCAAACAGGGTATGGCGTGCTTCGCCATACCGCACAATAGCAATCTCAGTGATGGGCAGATGTACGACAAGGTCATGTTCGACGGCAAGCCCATGGATGCCGCCTACGCAAACCGGCGCATGGACAACGAGCCATTGAGCGAGATTTTCCAAGTGAAGGGCTCATCCGAGACCAATCCCTTGCTCTCGGATGAGGACGGGTTTGCCGGGTTTGAAATTTTTGACACGATGCTGTCCCAGAGTCAGGCAACGTCACAAGCCAAGGGCAGCTATGCACGAGACGCTCTGCGTACGGGACTGGAAATGTCACACAGCGAGGGCTTCAACCCTTACCGCTTCGGCGTTATCGGCAGCTCCGACGGACACAACGCCAGCTCTCCCGTCGAAGAGAATAACTATCATGGCAAATTGCCATTGCTGGATGGCAGCGCGGCATTGCGCATGCGGCTGGCGTCCTACGCTCCCACGACTATGGTTGGCGGAAAACGCTGGAGCGCGGCTGGCCTGGCGGCGGTGTGGGCGCAGGAAAATACACGGGAATCGCTTTACGATGCCATGCGCCGCAAGGAGACCTATGCCACATCCGGGCCGCGCATGGCGGTGCGCTTCTTCGGCGGCTGGCATTATCCGCCAGACCTGCTGCAGCGACACGACTGGATTGTCCAGGCACAAGCGCAAGGCGTTCCCATGGGTGGCGATTTACCCGCAGGTGATGCGCCAGCGCCCAGTTTTGCGGTGTGGGCCATCCGCGATCCCGCAAGCGGCAACCTGGACCGGATTCAAATCATCAAAGGGTGGGTAGATGCGGCGGGGAAATCCCACGAAAGACTCTTTGATGTCGCCTGGTCAGGAGAACGCAGAATTGATGCCTCCGGCGACCTGCCTGCGGTGGGCACCACCGTGAATGTGACCACAGCCAACTACGACAACAGCATCGGCGCCGCACAGTTATCCACCCTGTGGACCGATCCGCAGTTCGACCCGACCGTGGCGGCGTTCTACTACGCCCGCGTGATCGAGATCCCGACACCGCGCTGGACGACGTTCGATGCGGTGCAACTTGGCATCCCCGCACCCGAGCCCACCAGCCTGCAGGAGCGGGCGGTCACATCTGCGATCTGGTACAGTCCCCGCTAACGCATATCCCCCTGCCGTCGTAAAGACGGCACCCAAAACACGGATCATTTGACTATGCTGGAACTCAAATCCGAACTCTACCGCGGCCTGACCTATCCCTGGAGTCGCGGCGCGAACCCGACACCGGGTGAACCACACAAAATTGCCGATGGCGTGTACTGGGCGCGCTTCGCCATGCCCATGTCACTCGACCACATCAACCTGTGGCTACTGGAAGATGAGGACGGCTGGACCGTCGTGGATACCTGCCTGAACATACCCAGCGCGCGCGACACCTGGGAACAGCTATTTTCCGGCTTCATGCAGGGCAAGCAGGTGCGGCGAGTGATTTGTACCCACATGCATCCCGATCACGTGGGCCTGGCCGGCTGGCTGACTGAACGTTTTGATTGTGAGTTGTGGATGCCACGGGAGGAATTCCTGATGTGCCGGGCCATGACTGCCGACACCGGACGCTCAGCGCCTGACGTCGCGATTCGCTTTTATCAGGCGGCGGGCTACGATGATGAACAACTGGAGCGCTACCGCAGCAAGTTCGGCAATTTCGGTCGGGCGATTGCCCCCTTGCCAGACAGCTTTCGCCGGTTGGTCGACCGGGAGACCCTGACTATCGGCGACCGTTACTGGCAGGTCATCATCGGCAGCGGGCATTCGCCTGAACACGCGACACTCTACTGCCCGGCCCTGAAACTGCTGATCTCCGGCGACCAGGTACTCCCCAGGATCACGCCGAACGTCAGCGTCTTTCCCACGGAGCCGCAGGGTGACCCCCTGAATGAGTGGTTGCGCTCCAGTGCCCGCTTACGCGAAATACTGCCCGACGACCTGCTGGTATTGCCCGCCCATGAAGCGCCTTTCTATGGCCTGCATGTGCGCCTGAACCAGCTGATCGAGAGCCATAAAAGTGATCTTGCCAGCCTGTTTGACTGGCTTGCGCAGCCACGGCGCGCCGTCGACTGTTTTCCCGCATTGTTTAAGCGCGAGATCGATGGGGGATCCATGGGCCTGGCCATCGGAGAGACCCTGGCACATCTTAATTGCCTGCTCGGCAGGCGCCGGATCACCCGCACCACCGACGCACGGGGCGTCAACTGGTACGAGCAGAATCCTGCTACGTCGGATTATGACTAGGCGTTTTGCTCAGGGCGCAACGATATTGCGGTCACCCTTGATCAGGCTGCGAAAGCGGTCCAGCAGCGATTCGAACTTGAAATCCTTGAACTCCCCTGCATCCAGGAACATCCCGTGCTCGTGGCAGACTTCGTACCAGATATGTTTTTGCCTGGGATCCGCTGTCTTTTCCATCTCCTTGCCACAGCGCGGGCAGTTGATGTCAGCGTGGCTGTCCCATTTCCACCCTGCTTTTGCGTCACCGGTATCGAGTAGGTGGCTGTCCTCAAGCGCTTTCAGATGGTGGGCTTCGTCTTCATCAAACCACAGCCCCTTACAGTGGGTGCAACGGTCAATGACAATCTCGCCGTGAGTGACCTCCTCCATGCCGTGATGGCATTTGGGACACTGTATGCTGTGTAACGCTGCTTCATATTCCATATTGAGCACCCTTGTTGTGTGATTTTATGCCTTTTGCATTATAGGCCCGATACCGCCGTTTTCCAGCCTTAGGCTCTCCACGGCAACGGAGCGAGCTACAGCGCAATATTATTCAGAACCACCATGACACTTTCTCGATCCAGCAGACGGGGAACCGGGTAGAGTGCGCCCTCGGCGATTGCCTGCCGACTGATGGCCTCAAAATCCGCGCGTTTGATGACGTCCATCTGATTCACAATACCCACTTCCGTACGCAGATCCCGCACCGCCTGAATAAATTTATGCGCCAATCCTGCGGCATCATCGCCAGTGCTGCCAACACCGATCAGCACCGCCAGTTCCGCCAGACGCGACTGCGTCTCCACGCGACTAAACTCCAGTATATGCGGCAGGACCAGCGCGTTCGCCAAGCCGTGCGGAATGCCATATTTCCCCCCCAGCTGATGCGCAATCGCATGCACGTTGCCCACGTTGACCTGGTTAATCGCGAGGCCGGCGTAGTAAGCTCCCATGGCCATGCCGTTGCGTGCCTCGATATTCTTGCCGTCGCGATAGGCGGTCAACAGATTATCGAAGATCAGCTTGATCGCCATACGCGCATCCTCCAACCGGGTGCCACGGTCCCACACACCAATGTAGGCTTCGATACCGTGGGTCAGCGCATCCATGCCGGTGGCTGCAGTGATGTGCGGCGGCAGACCCAGAATGAGGTCAGCGTCCAGCGCAACGGCGAGCGGTAGCAGACATTCGCCCATGATAATGCTCTTCTCATGGGTAACCGCATCGGAAATCACCGCACCGATGGTCGCCTCAGAGCCCGTTCCCGACGTCGTGGGGATGGCGTAGAGCTTTAAGAGGGTGTGTTTGATCTTGCCAATACCCACCCACGCTGCCGGCGATGCAGCACTGGTGGCAGCGGCGGCGATAATCTTCGCTGCATCCATGGACGAACCACCGCCGATGGCGAGCACCACTTCACTGCCGTGACGCTTGGCGATGACCGCGCCAGCGGCGACCTGGTCGAACGTGGGATCGGGCAATACACCGTCGTAGTAGGCAACATCCACATCAGCACTTAGCAGGGCGGCAATGGCCTGGTCGACCACACCCAGATCGCGCAGGGGCTTGTCCGTCACCACCAGCACTCTTGTGGCACCGGTGCGGAGAATATGTTCGCACAATTGGCGGGAACTGCCGTTGCCCACAAAGGCGGTATGCCGCAATGACGGGGAGAAAAACACCACTGCCTTCATGATCTTCAGGTACAGCGCATGTAGCATTTTTCGCAGGAACATCGGCATGCCTTACTCCACTGTCTGGCCGGGCGCTCGACTTGAAGCCCGCAGTGGAATACTAGCAAAATTCTGTGTAAACGCCTCTTATAAAAACCTGCGGTCAATAAAATGCGCAACGACCATCCGTGTTGACGCCCCGGCAACCTGGCAGTTGGACCGGAAGTACGGCAGCGACGATGTCTACTTGACCGCTGCGGGCAATCTCGCAACAAGCAGCGCCGCCACACCCAGCGCAATGGCAAGCGCAATCAACACCCCGTGATAGTTGCCGGTCTGGTCGAAGACATAGCCTGCAAGAGGCGCCCCGATCAGGCCAAACGGCAAAAATAGTGGCGCCTGCGCCCCGTTCACCTGCCCGATAATGGCAGCGTCAAAATAACGGCTGTTGAGGTAGGGGTGCATCGGTACAAATGCGCCAATGCCAAATCCAAGTAGACACAGGGCCGGGATTACCCCGTACACATCGTCGGCCACAAGCAGCAGTCCCAACCCCGCTATTTGCAGCAACAACAGGGCTACCACCAACCACTTCGCATAATCACGCGCGGCGTCGCCCAGCCAAGCGAGACAGCTCTTACCCACCAGTCCGGACAGACCGGAGGCGGCCAGGAACCAGCCCACATGGACCACGGTGTAGCCCTGGCTGGCAAAATGCGGTGGATAGGAAACGGCTAGCACCACCGACACGTTGAGAGCCAGAGCCACGCACCAACCAATCAGCCAAAACGCCGGGTTGCGGTAGAACGTGGCAGCGGTGGCGCCCTGGACCACGGGCACTGTTCGGATCACGCCGGGCGGTATGCCCGTCAGGATCGCGAGCCATAACGCGACGAGTACGCCTGCGGCCAGCGTGAGCAATGCACCCCGCCATTCAAGATGCGCCAGTAGACTACCCACCAGCAGCGGCAAGGTGATGGCTGCCAGGCTCATGCCGATTGCCGCCACTGCAAGGGCCCGCGCCTCCAGTCCAGGGTATATTTTTACCAAAAGGCCGTTGATGACTACCGGCCCGTACAGCGTAAGACCGAGTGAAAAAAACAGGAAGCCCAGTGCTACCAGCAACAGCGTCGGCGCCTGACTGATCGCGATCAGAGACAACATAGCCAGGCTCACGCCGACCAGGAGGATGCGGCGAATGGGCAAGCGGTCGGCCAGCCTGCCGATCCAGGGCGCCAGGATTCCCGGCACCAGCAACAGCGCCACCGGACCGATATTCAGCACCGCGACTCCGACCCCAAATTCCTGTGACAGGGGCTCAACAAAGAAGCCGTAGACCGACATAAGACCGACCCCGAGGCCGAAGCAGAGCATGCCGGCAATTACAGGGAGCCAGGTTTTTAGTATCTGCACTTGTATTTTTTATTCAGTGCGGCACCGGCAACGGTGTTGGTATTGTTGCCCCCCGGACCCGCCGTAAACCCGTCCATGGGGGCTTGAGCTCGGCGTCGTGCCTCGCACAGTCCGGCAGGCAACAATACCAACGCCTTGCTTGCTATCTGCGTAAGCTATATCAACCGCGCTTAGGACCACCGTTAGTACCCGGCCAACGCGAACCGGAGATGGTGTCGGCAAAGGGCAGGAAACCTTGCGGATCCAGTTTACCGGCCAGCGTCATCTCGCGACCGAGAAAGGTCGGCCACCAAAGGTAGCTTGCCAGTTGCTCACGCATCGGCAGCAGGCTCGCCAGCGGATCCCAGGGGCTGTCGCGCAGCACCAGTTTACCCTGCACTTCCTCGCGCCATGCCGTGCCGTACTGGCTGCACACACGCACCACATGCGGAGGAAAATCGAAACCGGTGGCAGGACCGCCCACGCTCACGGCGCGGGAATACTTCAGCCACCACTCGTTCTGCTCAAACGGCTCACCCAGTGCAGAGGGGCCGGTGGAGACGCCCTGGAACTCCACAAACGTGTAACCCTGATGGATGCAGCGCGCCTTGACCTGTGGACCCAGGCGATAGAATTCTGTGGTACACGGGTACTTGGGCTGGCCGTTGGTTTCCTGGCTGACAAAAATCGCCGACTCCTGATCAATACCGTAGCCAAGGGTGAACTCACCGGCGACGCCGTTGTAGTTAGCGTCCACGCTGGTGACGATGCCGTACTCGGGCTCGTCCGGCACCGGAAAATTATAGATGGTGAGATTGACGTTGGGCTTGGCGCCAGGCTCGATGCCCGGTGGTAACAGCGCCGCAATCTTGTCCGGGTCAGTCCGGTACACGATTTTCAGCATAGGCCAATTAACGATATCGCCCGGGTTGCCCTGGGGTGCACCTGTTGCACTGGTCATAGTCTCTCCTTTATGCATTGTTGTTGGATTAAGCGCCTACCCTATTGGGCACTGGTGTCTCGCGATTGAGGATCATATCCGCGCGCGCGCGAATTTTTTGATCGGTTTCCGGCGTGGTCGCAAGCAGCCAAAAGGCGTCGCGTTGCAAGCCCTCCACCGCCATTTCTGCCACTTCATCCGGGTGCGTGGTCTGCAGCTCGATACCAAACTCTGCGCACATCCTTTTCATGTCGTCCACGGAGCTGATACCGGAGGCATTGCCTTCGATGTCCTTTTTCAACTCCTGTGGTCGCACCCGACCCGAATTGAACAAACCGGTATCCACCACATGCGGGCCGGGAAACAACGCACTGACCTTGACCGGACTCTGCGCTGCCTGCAGTTGGTAATGCAGGTTCTCGGTAATCGCGTGCACTGCCGCCTTGCTGGCCGTGTAAATGGGCGCGTCCGGATAGATCACCAGAGCGCCATTGCCGGAGCCTGTCACCACGAAATGTGCTGCCGTGTTTTGCGCCACCAGTCGAGGCATAAACGCGCGAATGGAATTGATCACGCCCCACATATTCACGTTAAAACACCACTGCCAGTCCTTTTCCGAGTAGTCCCACATGGCGCCGGATTCCCCCGCGCCGATGCCAGCGTTGGCAAAGACCAGGTCGATGCGGCCAAACGCGGCTGCGGTTTTGTCCGCGAGGTCATTCAGGCTTTGCACTGACGTCACATCGCAAAACTCGACAATTGATTCGATGTTCTCTGCCGCGAGATCCGCGCGCACCTGCTCCATCGCCGTCTTGTCGACATCGCCCACGGCAATTTTGGCGCCGCGTCGTCCCAGAGCGAACGCGAGCGAGCGCCCCACACCACTGGCGCCACCGGTAATAACTGCAACCTTATTGGTAAAGTCCTGCATGATTAAGCGCTCTTCTGCTCGTCTTTGGAGGTCAGGTAGAACTGGCGCACCCATTTACGGAACAGCACCAGGGTCTTGTCCTCCTTGCAGAACACCGGTCGGTGCTTGTGCACCTTGTTGGCCCAGATTGGGTAGTCGTCATTAATGCCTGCAATAATGCCTTTCATGACATCGTCGCCCGCCGCATCTTCGATAGCGCGGGTCACGATCAGCGTCCAGCGCATACGGGTTTCGTGCTTGTTGATCGGCTGGGCGCTGTTGTACATGATCATTTCGGCATTGGGGCCGTACGTGTTGCGCACCAGGGCAAAGCCAGGATTGTAGACAATGGCATGCAAGTTGGCGGGGAACTCCGCATTGCTGGCATCAGAGTTCAAGTGCAGAGTGCGTCCGTCGGCGTCGATGGTGACTTCCGATGGCGGCACATTCTGCTGTTTGTGAACAAACTGGAAATGCACCGGGTCGCACGAGTTTTCGGCGATATCCTGCACGTGGGCAGGAACCAGGAACTCCGCATAGCGCGGGTTCGTCCAGGCTGGATCACCGAGTTCTGGAAAATCCGGCAGATTCCACTGCGGGCCGGTATTTTCCGGATGGAACCAGATATAGATTTCCCCATTTTTTTCCTCGCAGTGCCAGGTGCGCAGCCGCGCACGTTCGGGAATTTCATCGCAATAGGGAATCTCGACACAATTACCATCCGCGCCATAGCGCCAGCCGTGAAAGGGGCAGCGAATCGACTCGCCCACTACCCGACCTTCAATACCCAGGTTAGCGCCCAGGTGTGGGCAGTAAGCGTCCTGTAACACGGGCACGCCGGAGCGTGTGCGATACAACACCAACTCGCGGTCAAAGGCCTGCACGGACTTGACCTCACCCACCAACAGTTCTTGGGCGCGCGCCACCGAATACCAGCCCATGGGGAATTCTGGCGTCGTATTGGTTTTGGATTCACATGCTTCTACGATACTCATAACACCTCTGCGGATACGCTGTTCCTGTTGCGTGAAGACTTAATTAAATAGCGCGGTACTGGGGCCGATTTCGTCGGCGACGGCCTGCAGGCGCTGGCGGTCCAGCCCATAGAAGTCTATGGCGTTCTCACCCAGGATCTTGCGGCCATCCCGTTCAGGGAAATTGCTGAAGTTGTCTTTCAGGTACTGCGCCGTATTGGGCCAGCTGCCCTCGGGGTGTGGAAAGTCGCTGCCCCACATTACCTTTTCCAGGCCAATTTCGTTACGCATATCCAGGTCCGGACGCAGCACACAGGAGGCGCCGATACCGATATTGCGTTGAAAGTATTCGCTCGGTTTCAGTGCCAGGTGTTTGCGGAAATTGCCGAGCTTGGCGGAGATCTGCCCCTCCGTGTAATGGAAGTCCATCTGGCGCAACCAGGGCGGCAGCATAAACATGGTGCCGCCTTCCACGATCATGGCCTTGAGTTTGGGAAAGCGCTCGAACACGCCGCCCCAGATCATGAACGTCAGCGGGCGGTATAACCACCACATCACCTCGGAGCAATAGATGCCCATGGCGCCGGGCAGGTCCTCGCGCTTACCCCCGACGGGAAAATCCGCACCAAAGTATTCCGGGTGCGGAGCTGGCCCCGAGTGAAAGTGAACAATCACCCCCAGGTCTTCGCAGAGCGCCCAGAAAGGATCGTACTTGGTGTGATGGTAAGGATCGTTATCGCCCCACAGGGTGGGAATCATCACCGCGCGCAGGCCGTTGTCCACACACCAGCGGACCGCGTCCACGGCCTGCTGCACATCCCACAACAAGGGAATAGAGGCCACACCGATGTGGCGGGCCGGATCATTGGCACACCACTGTGCCAGCCAACGATTGTGCGCCATGGCCCCGGCCCACTGCAGTTCCGGCACCATGTCGCGGGGCGACAGACCCAGCCCGGCGCCGAACGGTGGCGTGTTTTTCTCGGTGATACCATCGGGGAAAATCACTTCGGCGGCAATGCCGTCCTTGGCGAGCATGTTCAGGCGTTCCTGATAATCCCAGGCACCGGTCAGTTCGCGCTGGATCGGCGCGCGCCAGGCATCATTGATTTCCTTGATGAGGAAGGTGGACTCGGCTTTGTCCATCATGTCGATGGTGATGGGCACCACCATGTCCATCATCTCGTGGTACTTCGATTCGACATAGGGTTTATAGTCGGCGATGGGCAGGCCGGCATGGCAATCCGTAGACACCACAATTATTCGTTCAGACATTTCACACACTCTTTATACTGTTCGCCACAGGGGGCCTATAGGCTCACAAATGAGCAAACTTGCACATTTGTATACAAAATAGTTTAATGTCACGGCGATTGCAACCGTATTACGGAAATTTCATGGCCATAGCAGAGGCAGAGGCACCGCCCGTCGGGCGCCGCGAAAAACGCAAACAGGAAATCCGCACCCGCATTGAGGAGGCGGCCTTCCGGCTGTTTCGTGAGCAGGGCATTGAAGACACCAGCATCGAACAAATCTGTGTGCAGGCCGACGTTGCCCGGCGCACGTTCTACGGACATTTCCCCAACAAGCACACCCTGCTGGGAGGCCTGGGTGTATCGCGGCTCTACGACCAGTTAGAGCCCATGCTGCGTTTGCTCATGGACAACCACGGCACCACGCGAGACCGATTGGAAGCCATGATTGACTATATAGAGTCCAATTTCGCCGGCTACGACCACATTGATCGCCAGTTAATCCTGATTGCACCGTCCTCGCTCGCTGAGGATACCGAGCGGCAGCGTGAAATTGGCAACACCGCCATGGCCAGTTTCATCCAGCTGATCACAGCAGGCGTTGATCTGGGTGATGTACGCCGGGAGTTTTCCCCCGAAATCCTCGCCGCCATGGTGGTAGGTACCCTCAACATGCTCACCATCAGCTGGGCCATGAATAGCGACTACCCGATCTTCGCCAAGCTGGAGGAGGCCAGGGTGATGTTTGAACGCCTGATCTGCGTGGACAAAGTATAAGACCGGGCCGCTAACCGCGCAGCGGTTTGTGGCAATTGCGGGGACGCTGTGAATGTCATTGTCGATGCGTCGAACCGCTCCATCGAAGAGCAAGAGGCTGTCGATCGCATCCTGACCCGCCTACCCATCCCTCGCCACCGATAAATTGGGGAACGGTGATAAATTTATTTCGAAAAGAGACGTGGCGGGAGAATAAATCTGTCCCCGTTTCTCCTTTTTGACTTATGCTCCTCTCAGATCCTTGATTCTGGAGTTAAGCGCCATTCGCCCCAGGGTCCAAAGTCAGAACCAAAAATCACCATTCACCAGCGGCTCTCTATTCACCAACCGTTACAGGAACAAACCCATGAAAAAAGTCCTTATCGCACTGATCGCCTTCGCCTTCGCGACAATTGTATTCGCTCAGGAGAAAAGCGCTGACGGCAACTCCGCTGTCGACATGTCTGCCAGGCCAGACAACCACCCGACCAGGAATCAGGCTGCTAATCCTGCTGCCCTGCCTGCCAAGCCAGATGACCACCCAACCAGGATTCAGGCTGCTGATCCTGCTGCCATGCCTGCCAAGCCAGATGACCACCCAACCAGGATTCAGGCTACTGATCCTGCTGCCAAGCCAGATGACCACCCAACCAAACAATAAGCTGCGGGTGCGGGGTTAAAGTATTAAACGTACAAAAAGGCTATGGGGGGGTTCTTCCGGAATCCCGATGGTTTACCTGTATTGAACCAAGCGAGGGCCTTGCCCCGCTTTTATCGGGTACGGCCACCGGGTGTGCTGCAATCGCACTTGCGTGGGTCCATAACGGTCACAACCCTCTATGGCAATATCGCCTAAAGCGCCTACTTTTGGTGAAAAAGCGTTTCAAGCGTTGCACCTAGGTCATGCCCGATAAAGCGGGGCAGGCCCTCGTACCGTCCCGGTAAGGCGTCTTCAGGGTGTAGACCACCTTGCCGGTGGAACTCAGTGAAAGGCGAGGAACCGCCACGGCGGCGCGGGCAATGTACCGGCAGAGCGGAACGCCGCCCGACCGTTCCCGTTTACTTCGCTCGTGTCCCTCACAGCTCAAACCGGCGGCAGGGAGAACCCATTGGCCTTGGCCACACGCTCCAGTCTTGGATCAGGCCGGTCCAGCGGGCGGAGTGTGATGGACCCTGGTGTTGGCCGGTGGAGGGCGCTGCACTCGACGGTCTGCAGCAGATGATCGACTACGATCTGGACTTCCGAGTCAGTGCTGTCAAGACCGGTGTGGTGTGACTGGCAACATTCAGAATGCCAGTTACGAGTATGATGGGGTCAACGTGGACAATATCAACCGCGGGCTGAAGGCGGGCATTGCGCGCAAGGTACTGGTCGGGCGCAACGAACCGGGCGTGCAGAATACGCATCGTCAGCTGCATGAGGTGCTCGGCTAAGTCTAACATCGCTCAGGTCTGATCACTCACTGACAGACCGCGTTCGACCAGGCGCGGCGTTAGGTGTTCAATGTGCGCTTGCGGCTGGCGAAGCGCAGCGCACACAATGCCAGACCCATCAGTGCCATTGTATTGGTGATCGGCACCGCTGATGCATTGGGATCTCGAACGAAATACGTTCCAATCTGTTCACTCTGATTGCCTTTAAGTGTGCCATATTCATTGCGCGCAACCTGCAGTCCAAGCGGAAAGGAAGCGGAACCTGCAGCCCCTAGCGAGCTTAAAAACGGGTTGCCATTAACATCAAGAGTGCGCACGAACCCTTCGATATGGGCGCCGGATGGGAGAAACGTAGTTCCCGTCACTAGAAATCCATCCGCTCTCATTGCGCTGAGCCACGTGGTCCCGTTCGCAAAAACAGAACCGGGTACAGGGCCCAGCGCCATATATCCAAT
>JANNXP010000061.1:0-7894 GCA_031409615.1 Haliea sp.
CACCGGTAACAGACCAGCCAGGGCCTTGTTCGCATCCTCGGCGCTCAAGGTTTGGATATTGTCCTTCAGTTCACGTGACGAGGCGTTGGTCCACACGCCCCCGGTGGTGAGGCGTGCACCATTCCACACCGCAATGGCATCACCGGCAGGCACGGTATTCTGGCCTATCCCCAACTTGTTGGCAGATGCCGTTTCACTGAATACCCCGTAGAGCAGCGGGCGGATGGTGTTGCCGGTGATGTAGAGTTTGTTGCTGGTTGTTTCAAACAGCCCTGCGCCTCTACCGAGAAAGACATTGTTACTGCCAGTTGCGTTAGCATAGCCAGCATAGGCACCCACACCCGTGTTGTTAGTGCCGGTCGTGTTGCTGTAAAGCGCAACCGGGCCCAGGGCCATATTGCCAACACCGATCGTATTTTTGTACATGGCCGAAGAACCCAGCGCGAGGTTGTTTGAGCCGGTGGTGTTGTTAAGCATCGCACCCGAGCCTATCGCCGCGTTGAAGTTACCAGTGGTGTTGGATAACAGAGAGAAATACCCGACTGCTGTGTTCTCTTGACCGGTAGTATTGGAATTGAGTGAAGAATCACCACTGCCGTGTTGGATGTGCCGGTGGTGTTGGAATAGAGCGAATAGCTGCCACTGGCCGTGTTGCTGATCCCGGTGGTGTTGGATAAGAGTGAGCTATAGCCACTGGCCGTGTTGAACGAGCCAGTGGTGTTTTCCTCCAGTGAGCTATGACCAATGGCCGTGTTGTTGGCGCCGGTGGTGTTGGAACTTAGTGCACTAGCACCACTGGCTGTATTGTTGTAGCCGGTGGTGTTTAAAAAAAGCGAACCGTTCCCGCTGGCCGTGTTTTCGGAGCCGGTGGTGTTAGAATTGAGCGAACTAGCCCCACTGGCCGTGTTGTATTCACCGGTGGTGTTGGATTCGAGCGATTGATAGCCAATGGCTGTGTTGAATTTGCCGGTGTTGTTGAACCGGAGCGCATTTTGTCCAAAAGCAGAGTTATAATCTCCAATGGTCACACTAATGAGTGCATTGGTACCGTATTTCGTATTGCCTGCCACTTGATTGGAGCCCAGCACTAAGGCACTGGCCAAGGCGAAGTAAATTGCTGTTTGCTTATTCGTCGTCATAAGTAACATCCTCCGATTTCTGTTTATTTAAACGTATCGTCCGGATGCACTTTAAGACGTTTCAGCATCCATGCACACTTGCCACAAAGTCGCCACAACTGCTTTCAGTCTAGACCTGTGTCTAACTTATGTACAATGCCCAGAGGGCTTGTAATCGCATCCCGTCAGCCGGGGCGGACGTTCAGCTGTCCCGATCTGATCACGGCTAACCTGGCTCGACAGCTAGAGCAGCTGATTTGCATTTTCCTACAGACTCAACTGGCGAATATCGCTGAGCAGCGCTACCAGCTGTGTAAGAAACCGCCCACCGTCACCGCCGTTAACAACCCGGTGATCGTAGGACAAAGCCAGAGGCAGTAGCGTGCGCGGCGCGAACTCGGCGCCATTCCACACGGGTTTGAGGGCGGCTTTCGAGACGCCGAGAATGCCGACTTCCGGCGTATTGACGATGGGGGTAAAGCCGCTGCCGCCAATAGTGCCCAGGCTGGAAATTGTGAAGCACCCGCCCTGCATCTCGGCAGGACTGAGTTTGCGCGCCTTGGCCTTGGCCGCCAGCTCTGCGACTTCGCCGGCCAGTTCCCAGATGGTTTTGCGATCGACGTCGCGCAGCACCGGCACCATCAGGCCAGCGGGTGTATCAACGGCCATGCCGATATGGATGTATTTCTTATGGACCAGATCCTCGCCGCCGCGCGCTAGTGAACTGTTGAGCCTGGGGTTATCGCGCAGCGCGACCGCGCAGGCCTTCAGCAGAAAAGGTAAGGGCGTGAGCCGGGTGTCGCGCCGCTCGGCTTCGGCCTTGAGCCCCGCGCGAAATTCCTCCAGATCGGTAATGTCCGCCTCATCGAACTGGGTGACATGCGGCACGTTAATCCAACTGCGATGCATATTGGTGGCGGTCAGCCTATCCAGTTTGCTGCGCTGGGTAATTTCGATCTCACCAAATTTGCTAAAGTCGGTCTCCGGAAATGGGGTCAGAGTAAAAACCTCAGGTTGCTCCTTGCCTGCCGACTTCGTTTGAGAGGTTTTTACTGTGACCCCAATTATCTCCTGCACAAACTGCTGCAGGTCTTCCTTGAGGATACGACCCTGCGGACCACTGCCTGCAACCTGCCCCAGTTGCACACCGAATTCGCGCGCCAGTTTGCGCACCGCCGGGCCCGCGTAGATATTTGGGGTATTTGGGGTATTTGGGGTCGGAGTAAAAACCTCAGGCTGCTCTTCGCTCAGTGACGTCGTTTGAGAGGTTTTTACTCCGACCCCAATTACCGCTGTGGGAGCGTCGTGGGCTGTCAGCGGCTCCACCGGCGCAACAGTTACTGCACTGGCCGCAGGCACCATGCCCTGCTCCACCGCTTGCCCGGCCACTTCAATCATTGCGATTGGCGCGCCTTCCGCCAGATGGTCGCCCTCCTTTACCAGCAGCTCCACCACGGTGCCCGCCACGGTCGAGGGAATCTCCATCGAGGCCTTGTCCGACTCCAGTACGATGAGGCCCTGATCCAGTGTGACCTGATCACCCACCTTCACCAACAGTTCGATGACTTCCGCACCTTCCGCGCCGCCGATATCGGGGACTGTGACTTGTTGTACTGGCACGTCGTGTTCCTTTTTGTTCAGACCGTTGTTCTCAAACCGTCAGCGGGTTGACCTTGTCCGGGTCAACACCCAATGCGCCCATAGCCTGTGCAACCCGAGCGCGCTCTATACGCCCATCGTCCGCCAGAGCCTTGAGCGCGGCGATCACAATATACTCGCGGCTCACTTCGAAAAACTCGCGCAACTTGCGGCGTGTATCGGAACGACCGAAGCCGTCGGTGCCCAGTACCGCGTAGGTACCCGGCACGAACTCGCGGATCTGGTCGGCGTACAATTTCAGGTAGTCAGTCGCGGCCACGACTGGCCCGCCTGCGTCGCGCAGCAGCGCGGTGACATAGGGTACGCGGGGCACATCTTCCGGATGCAACAGATTCCAGCGCTGCACGGCTTTGCCCTCGCGCTGCAATTCGTTGACGCTGGTCAGACTCCACACATCGGCGGCCACCTGATAATCGTGCTCCAAAATAGCAGCGGCGGCCTCAACCTCGCGCAGGATCGTCCCACCGCCCAGCAACTGCACACGCAAGTCACTGAATACGGTGGAGGCCTGCAACCGATACATGCCCCGGATGATGCCCTCCTCCACGCCCTGCGGCATCTCCCGCTGCACATAGTTTTCGTTCATCGTAGTGATGTAGTAAAAGCGGTTCTGTCCTTCGTGGTACATGCGGCGCAAACCATCCTGGATGATCACCGCCAGCTCAAACGCATAGGCCGGGTCATAGCTCACACAGTTGGGAATGGTGCCCGCCAGCAGGTGACTATGCCCGTCCTGGTGTTGCAGGCCCTCGCCGTTGAGCGTAGTGCGCCCCGCAGTGGCGCCAATCAGAAAGCCGCGCGCCTGGCTGTCGCCCGCCGCCCAGGCCAGATCTCCGATGCGCTGAAAACCAAACATCGAATAGAAAATGTAAAAGGGCACCATGGCATACGCACTGGTGCTGTACGACGTGGCCGCCGCCAGCCAGGCCGAGAATGCGCCCGCCTCGTTGATGCCCTCCTCCAGAATCTGGCCTTTAATGTCTTCCTTGTAAAACATGATCTGGTCGGCGTCATGCGGTGTGTAGCGCTGACCCACCGACGAATAGATACCCAACTGCCGGAACATGCCTTCCATGCCAAAGGTACGCGCCTCGTCCGGCACGATGGGTACCACGCGCTGGCCGATATCCGCATCTTTTACCAGGCTGGAGAGCATACGCACAAAGGCCATGGTGGTGGAAATTTCGCGCGTGCCGCTGCTCTTGAGATGGTTCCCGAAGGCGGTCAGTGGCGGCGTCTCCAACAACTCCATGTGCGAACGCCGTGCGGGGATGAGGCCACCCAGTGCTTGCCGGCGCTCCAGCATATAGCGCATCTCGGCGCTATCCGGCGGTGGCCGGTAGTACGGCACGCTTTCCAGTTCCTGGTCGCTGATGGGGATATCGAAGCGGTCCCGAAAGATTTTCAGATTGTGCAGATCGAGTTTTTTCAAGGAGTGTGTTTCGTTGTTGGCCTCACCGGCCTCACCCGTGCCGTAACCCTTCACCGTCATCGCCAGGATAACCGTGGGTCGCTCATGCTCCCCCACTGCGGCGGCATATGCGGCGTACACCTTGTAAGGGTCGTGTCCACCCCGGTTGAGCTGCATGATGTCGTCGTCTGACAAATCGGCGACCAGCTCCAGCAGTTCAGGGTACTTGCCAAAGAAATGCTCGCGGGTGTACGCCCCGCCATTGTATTTGTAATTCTGCAACTCGCCGTCACAGACTTCATCCATGCGTTTCTGCAGTAGCCCCGTTTTGTCCTTTTCCAGCAGGTGATCCCACTTGCGGCCCCAGATCACCTTGATCACATTCCAACCGGCACCGCGGAAGATACCTTCCAATTCCTGGATGATCTTGCCGTTACCACGCACCGGGCCGTCCAGGCGCTGCAGGTTGCAGTTGATGACAAAATTCAGGTTGCCCATCCCTTCACGGCCCGCCAGTGATATCGCGCCGAGTGATTCCGGCTCATCGCACTCCCCGTCGCCGATAAAACACCAAACCTCACGGTCGCCATGGTCGAGGAGGCCGCGATCCTGCTGGTACTTCATCACGCGCGCCTGATAAATCGCCTGTATCGGGCCGAGGCCCATGGAGACCGTGGGAAACTGCCAGTAGTCCGGCATCAACCAGGGGTGCGGATAGGACGACAGCCCGCGACCATTGACCTCGCGGCGAAAGTTATCCAGTTGCGCCTCGTCCAACCGCCCCTCCAGAAACGAGCGCGCATACATGCCGGGTGAGCTATGCCCCTGGTAAAACACCAGATCCCCGGGGTGGCCACCGTCGGTGCCGCGAAAAAAGTGATTGAAGCCCACGTCATATAAGGTGGCGCTGGAAGAAAAACTGGAGATATGCCCGCCCAGGCCCTCGTCGTTATCATTGCCGCGCATCACCATGGCCATGGCGTTCCAGCGCACCAGCGAGCGAATGCGGCGCTCCATAAAGACATCACCGGGCATCATCTTCTCTTCAGACGGCGCGATGGTATTGGAAAAAGGTGTGGTGATGGCAGTCGGCAGTCGCAAGCGCGAGCCCATCGCATGCCTGGCCAGCTCCAGTAACAGGAAGGACGCACGCTCCCCACCCTCGTGTTTGACCACATCATCCAGCGCGTCGAGCCACTCGCGGGTTTCCAGGGGGTTGGTGTCTTCCTTCATACCAGCACTAGCTCCGGCAGTTCATCGTGGTGGACGGCATCCGGCCACGTTATAAATTCCAAGATGGAATGTAAGTGGACCGCGCCGTGGATTGGTCGGTGGGTCGACGAGATTTTCCCCGACTTTCAGGGGATTGAATCCCGTTCCGAGTGCGCGATGCCTGCCTGTGATAGTAACGGAGCAGGCTGCACAAATCTATTTAGTTCCATAGAGGAACTACATTTTCAGGCTGGCGGGGTGGCTGGCGAGCTAGGCTGTCGAGTATCGGGATCGGGTGTCGGGTTGGGGTGCGCAGTGCGCCCCGAGTTCCTCGATATTGGCAGGTAGATCATTCGATGAGACGGGCTCGGCCGCCGGGAGTGCAAATCGCCCGCTTCCCCTATGCGGGCCACCCGATACTCGCGAACGATTTGCACTCCCGACACCCGATCCCTCCTTCCGTGCTATCACCAGGACCGATGTTTCATGCAGTCACAGGTGTAAGGATCCGGTCGGGAAGGCCTTCCCGGCCGGAGCCGATGGCTGCAATGAACAAACACTATCTGCGGCCCGCAGGAGCCTATGCTGACCATCACTCAATATCGTACGTCGCATGCCCGGTCTTGATGGCCTCGGCACTGTCATACACGCGAAACTCACCCTTGGGGGTAATGTCCCATTTACCCGGTGCCACTACCTGCAACGAGTGGCGTTGTGTTAGAAACACCTCCTTGTAATAGGCTTGCCAATCTTGCAGCGTGAGCGCTTTAACCGCGTCAGCCAGCGCCTCACGCCCGGCAAAATCCAACTCATTGCGCGCGATAGCCTGCCAGTAGTATTCCGCTCGTTCGTTAAGGTTTTTATCCGGGCGCAAAATATCGCTGATTAATGACACCTTGTGCCGTTCAAACTGCGCATCATCCAGGCCCGGTGCTACCTGCAGCATAAAATCCTGCATGGCCGTCACTACGGCACTGGCATCGGCCACCGGCGACTGCACCAACAACACCAGCCCGGGCACTTCCGTCTTGGGAAAATTGACGGCGCCCACGACATAACCCAGTTGCTGCTCGGTGCGCAATTCCTGAAAAAATCCGGATGACATGATCTGGACCGTCAGTGCCGTGGCCGCCTTGTCCTGCCAACTGTCGCCTGCACCTTGCAGGTACCAGGCCACCACGGAGTCGTCATGTGGTACATCCACCGTGTATTGCAGCGACTCACCGGCAGCCAGTTTTAGGACCTTGCGCTCGGGCAGGCCTGGTGCGGGCTGGTTGCTCACCACACTCCCCAACAGTGTCGACAACTGCTGCGCCTCGCTCGCATTGTAATTGCCGTAGATCAGCACTTCCGCCGTGGCACTCTTCCAAAAGCGCTGGATATAGTCGTCCAGATCACTCAGATCCGTCTTCTGCAGCGCTGCGATCAGCACCTGCTCACCCCACTCGCCGTACGTCAGAGCTTCATTCAGATCGTCGATCACCTGGCTGCTGGGGCGTTTGGCGACGGAGATTTTCAGGCTGCGAATCATATCGGTGCGAATATCTTCAAAGCGCTGCTGACTGAATGTGGGCTTGACCATGCGCTGTAACAGGTGCTGCAGCAACAGGGTCTGTTTGTCGTTGTAGCCACCCACGCGCAGGCTGATACCCTGGCTGTGCTTGTAAAAATCAAAACTCATGCCGGCCAGATTGGCGGGATAGGCAAACTCGTTAACCTGATCTGTCAGTAGTGCGGTATACAGTGCTACCCGCGCTGTTTGCTCAGCGCTTTGCCCCACTTCGGGTGAGCGGAAATTGATATAGGTGATGCCCCTGGGAACCCTGAACTCAGCATCCGGCATAAACCAGATTTTCTGCCGATCGGCTTCCAACACGACCTGCGGCACTGCCGGCAGACTCGCTGGCAGCGTCACCAGAGAGACATCGTCGGCGATGAATTCGTTGGGCGCAGGGAGGTGCATCGCGGCTGCGGCGGGGTCAGCAGCAGGGCTGGCGACACGCTTGAGATCCAGCGCCTGCTGCGCGTAGGGTGTCTGGTAGTACTTCGAGATCGTATCGCCGGTCACGGCTTTGTCGCTGAACGTTACCAGGGCGTTATCCGGCCGCATTTGCTGCAGCAATTCTGTCAATACCCCCGCCTCATACTGATCCATCATGTACGGGCCGCGCAGGATATCTTCAGGCGCGTAATACTGCATGCCACTGGCCAGTCCGCTCACATAACCCATGGGACTCTGTTGCTCGCGGAAGCGAAAGCCGAGGTCCGCCAGTCGCGACTGCTCGCCATAGAGCCACTCCTGGGGGCCCTCCTTGCGCAACAGGTCCATGTAGGCAAACAGTAACTGCAGCACCCGATCCGGATCCGCCGCGCCTTTTTCCGTCAAGGCAATGACGACACTGAACAACGCCCCCCCGCGCCAGGTAAGGCCGTCGCCAGCGGACAGACCCTGCGCCAGGCCTTCTGCCTTCAACTGCGACAGCAAACTGCCCTC
>JANNXP010000062.1:0-49255 GCA_031409615.1 Haliea sp.
ACTGTATTATAGTCGGCTTTTTGCAGTGACCTGATGGACGATCCTGTGGCACACACCGAACACGATATCCTTACGTTTCAAGCACTGATATTCAAGCTGCAACAGTTTTGGGCGACCCAGGGCTGCGTGGTACTGCAACCTCTGGATATGGAGGTGGGGGCGGGGACTTTCCACCCGGCCACCTTCCTGCGCGCAGTGGGGCCAGAGAGTTGGAACGCTGCCTATGTGCAACCGTGTCGCCGTCCCACCGACGGCCGCTATGGCGAAAATCCCAACCGGCTGCAGCATTACTACCAGTTTCAGGTGATCATGAAGCCCTCCCCAGAGAACTTTCAGGACCTGTATCTGCAGTCGCTTACCGCGCTGGGGGTTGATACCGCCATCCACGACATCCGTTTTGTTGAAGATAATTGGGAGTCGCCCACGCTGGGGGCATGGGGTTTGGGCTGGGAGGTTTGGTTAAATGGCATGGAAGTCACCCAATTCACCTACTTTCAGCAGGCCGGTGGACTGGAGTGCTATCCCGTCGCCGGAGAAATCACCTATGGCATCGAACGTATCGCCATGTACCTCCAGGGCGTCGATAGTATTTACGACTTGTTGTGGTCCGAGGGGCCCGCAGGAAAGGTCACCTATGGCGATGTGTTTCATCAAAATGAGATGGAGATGTCTCACTACAACTTCGAGGAGGCCGACGTTGAACACCTGTTCACTCACTTCGACTACTGCGAGCGTGAAGCCCTGCGCCTGGTAGAGAAAAATCTGCCGCTACCGGCCTATGAGATGGTCATGAAGGCCTCCCACGCGTTCAACCTGTTGGATGCGCGGCACGCCATTTCTGTCACTGAGCGGCAACGTTTTATCCTGCGCGTGCGGACTCTGGCGCGGGCCGTCGCCCAGACCTACTTCAATGCGCGTGCCGCGCTGGGCTTTCCCTTGGCTACCGAGGCCCTGCGCACGGAAGTACTGGATCGAATGCAGGCAAAGGGGAAGTAACGTATGCGCACCGAGACCCTGCTGGTGGAACTGGGCACCGAGGAATTACCACCCAAGGCACTGAAGTCACTCGGCCTGGCCTTCCGTGATGGCGTTGTTGACGGCCTTGAACAGCGGGAACTGGGCTATGGTCGGGTGCAGTGGTTCGCGACGCCACGGCGTCTGGCGGTGCTCATTTTCAAGGTGCAATTGCAGGCCCCCGATAAAACGGTTGAAGTACTGGGGCCGCCGCTGGAGCGCGCCCGCGACGAGGCGGGGAACTGGACGAGTGCCACCAGCGGTTTCGCTAACAAACAAGGCGTGGAACCGGACCAGCTGCAGACCATCGACACGCCCAAGGGCCCGCGGCTGGGGTTGCGCCACACCGTCCCGGGAGTGACCACTCGGGATGCGCTGAACGCTATTATCCGCAGCAGCATACAAGGTCTGCCCATTCCGCGACGCATGCGCTGGGGCGCTAGTCGGGAAGAGTTCGTCAGGCCGGTGCACTGGGTGGTGGCCATGCTTGGCCAGGATAGCGATCACGGTGAAATTCTTGGCCTTGCCACTGGCAACAAGACCCGCGGACACCGCTTCCACAGCAGCGGTGTCATCAGTTTGGGCCAGCCCGAGGACTATCCATCTGCTCTGGCCGCTGCCAATGTGGTGCCGTGCTTTGAGCAGCGCCAGCAAATCATTCGCCAGCAGGTAGTGGCACAAGCCAACGCTCTGAGCGCTGTTGCGGTTATCGACCCCGACCTGCTCGATGAAGTGACCGGATTGGTGGAGTGGCCAGTCGCGCTAACGGGCTCATTTGAAGAACGATTTTTGCAGGTGCCGCCGGAGGCGCTCATTTCGTCCATGAAGGAGCACCAGAAGTATTTTCATGTGGTGGACGCTGCGGGCAAACTCAGACCCCACTTCATCACCGTTGCCAATATTGAAAGCAGCGACCCGCAGCAGGTGGTCGCGGGCAATGAGCGCGTGATTCGCGCGCGCCTGTCAGATGCCGCTTTTTTCTTTGCCACCGATAAAAAAATTCCCCTCGCTGAACGGGTGCAAACACTGGACAAAATCGTCTTTCAGCAGCAGCTGGGCACCCTGCTGGACAAAACCGGACGCGTTGGCACATTGGCCGCCGCACTGGCACAGCTCATTGGCGCGCCGGTTGAACTCGCGCAGCGGGCAGCGCTGCTTAGCAAGGCAGATCTGGTGACCGACATGGTGCTGGAGTTCGCCGATATGCAGGGCATTGCCGGCGCCTATTACGCGTCACACGATGGCGAAGCAAGCGACGTGGCAGCGGCATTGACGCAACAATACTGGCCGAAATTTGCCGGCGATCGGCTGCCAGAAACACCAACCGCCTGCGCTCTGGGCCTGGCCGATCGGATGGATACGCTGGTCGGTATATTCGGTATTGGCCAGCCACCCACCGGCTCCAAAGATCCCTTTGCCCTGCGCAGAACATCGCTGGCGGTGTTGCGTATTGTGGTGGAAAAGAACCTGGACCTGGATTTGCGCGAGTGCCTGGAACTCGCCGCCGCCCAATTCCCGGGGAATATCATTGCCGCTGGCACGGCAGAGCAAGTGCTTGATTATATGATTGAGCGCTTCCGCGCCTGGTATGAAGAAGAGCATATTCCGGCAGAAGTATTCAAGGCGGTCAGTGCCAGAAACCTTTCGCGCCCGCTGGATATACACCGCCGGGTACGGGCGGTCCACGCCTTCTCACAGCTGCCCCAGGCGCAGGCCTTGGCCGCCGCCAACAAGCGCGTTTCGAACATTCTGGGGAAGTTGGATAGTGCTCACTCCTTCGGCGATGTGAATGCTGACTTACTTGTGGAGCCTGCGGAAAAAGCACTGGCTCTGCAACTCGAGGGTCTAGCGGCACGCTGTCGCCAGCATTTGGCTCTGAACGAATATACCGACGCGTTGACCTGTCTGGCTGACTTGCGTGAACCGGTAGATGCCTTTTTTGACGATGTGATGGTCAATGTCGAGGCCGTCGCATTACGCAACAACCGGCTCAACTTGCTGAAACAACTGCGTGACCAATTTCTGGAAGTGGCTGATATTTCACTGTTGGCCATCGGCAAGTAAAGCCCAGCCAATTGCAACTTCTGGATCTGCCAGCGGTGTATGCGCCGCTGGGGCCGGTCTCTTTTACACGCGTGGATAGTCTCCTGCCCTGGCGCCAATTGACTTACACTGACGAGCCGTGAAAGGGAATTGTGGATGAACCTCACCAACGACAGTTTGATCGTTATTGCCGTCGCACTGGCCGCAACAGTATTCACTGCCTTGCTGATCAGCGTCTGGCAGGGCATCGCCAACCGCCGCGCACTCGTCGGCGCGCTCAACCAATTGCGCATCCGGGAGGAGGACCTGGCAGAGGCGCGGGCACAGCAGCGCGGGCAGTCAGTCGCGCTGGAGCAGAGCCAACAGCAGTTGCAGATAAAGCTGACCGAGCTCAATGAACTGAAAGCCGAGCTGGCCGAGCTCAACACACGATTAGGCAACTCACAGAAAGAGCATGCGCAGCTGCAAACACAGCAGCGAGAACGCGAGGATCGGCACGTGGAGCAAATTCAACTGTTGAATGACACCCGGGAAAATCTCAAAAAGGAATTCGAAAATCTCGCCAACAGGATTTTTGAAGACAAAGGCAAAAGCTTCACCTCGACCAGCCAGGCATCAATTGAGGCCCTGCTGAAGCCCTTTCGGGAGCAAATTACCGGGTTCCAGACGCGTATCAACGAAGTGCACTCAGAGTCCCTCCGTGGCAATACCGCTCTGGAGAAGGAAATTCAGAAGGTGCTGGATATTGGCCTCGAAATGAACAGCCAGGCCAGTAACCTGACCGTGGCATTAAAAGGCGACAAGAAAACCGCGGGTAACTGGGGCGAGGCGCAACTGGAGCGGACGCTGGAGTTGGCCGGCCTCCAAGCAGGTGAGCATTACGAGGCGCAGACCGCCTACCGGGACGGGGAGGGGAGGCGCAAACTGCCAGACTTTGTTATCAAGCTGCCCGACTGCAAGAGCCTGGTGATAGACAGCAAGGTATCACTGATCGACTACGATCGGGCCATCGCCGCAGACACCGAGGAAGAACGCATCGAAGCCCTCAACGCCCATGCCCAAGCCGTACGCAATCATATCGACGACTTGTCCTCCAAGGATTACTCCAACTTGCCGGGTATTGGCAGCCCGGATTTCGTACTGATGTTCATGCCCATAGAGCCGGCCTACATCGAGGCGATGAAACACAACAAGGGGCTATTTAATTATGGTTACAGCAAGGGTGTTGTGATGGTTTCCCACACGACGCTAATGCCGATTCTGCGCACGGTCGCCAACCTGTGGATGGTTGAGCAGAGCAACAAGGAAGCGAAAGAGATCAGCAGCAGGGCAGGGGATATCTACAATCAGGTATGCCTCGTCGCCGAGCGGCTGAACAAGCTCGGCAATACCTTAAGGGCCGCCAACAACCACTATAACGATACGGTAAAAGGACTTGTCGGCAAGCAGGGCTTACATGGAAAGGTCGAACGCTTTCAGCAATTATCCACCAGAGCAAACAAAGAGATGGCTGCTCTGGAGGCAATTCACGAAGAGATCGAAAACGATCGTCTGGAATCACTGATCGGTGGCGCGGATCATGAGGTCAGGCCCCACCTGTTGGATGAGCCTGCCTCCACGCCGACGAATGTCAAAGCGATAGCCGGGGATTGAAAATCTAAATGGATCAGATATCCAGGTTGGCCACCGACAGCGCATTTTGCTCGATGAATTCGCGCCGCGGCTCAACCTGATCACCCATTAATGTGGTGAATATCTGGTCGGCGGCAATGGCATCTTCTACGGTGACCTTAAGCATGCGGCGCACCTCGGGATCCATCGTGGTTTCCCACAGTTGTTCCGGGTTCATTTCCCCAAGGCCCTTGTAGCGCTGGATAGTATAGCCCTTGCGCGCTTCCGTCATGAGCCAATCCAAACCATCGGCGAAGCGGCGCGTCTGCAGTACCTTGTCCCCGCGCTGAAAGTACCCGTCCTCCTCAATCAAATTGTTGAGGGTTTCACCCAGGGCGATCAGGCTGCGATACTCGCCCGACGAAAAAAACTCGTGGTGGTATTCAGTTTCTGAGTCCACGCCATGGGACAACAATTTCACTACGGGGAAATACAGCTGGCGCTCCTGATCTTTACGCACCAGAACAGTATACACGCTACCTTTAGACGCAACGGCAAGCAGACGCTCACTCAGCTGTTTGCAGAAGGCTCTAACCGCCTGCTCATCTCGCATTTGCTCTACCGTAAGGGATACACCATAGACCATTTGCCAGAGAACGTTCTCCGCATAAAGTCGGCTGAGGCGGGTGATCGTCGCCGCCACAGAGCGGTAACGGCGCACTAACTCCTCCAGTCCACTCCCCGAGATCGCGGGTGCGTCAGGATTGACAAAGATTGACGCGCCTTCCAGGGCGGATTGCGTCAAATACTGATCCAGGGCCTGATCATCTTTCAAATACTGGTGTTGTTTTCCCTTGGCGATTTTGTAGAGCGGCGGTTGGGCGATAAAGATATGGCCGCGGTCGATCAACTCTCGCATCTGCCGGAAGAAGAACGTCAACAATAGAGTTCTAATATGAGACCCATCAACATCCGCATCTGTCATGATAATAATGCTGTGGTAACGCAGTTTGTCCGCATTGAACTCTTCTTTGCCGATGCCGCAACCCAGGGCGGTCACAAGGTTGCCCACCTCCGCCGATCCCAGCATCTTGTCGAAGCGCGCTTTTTCAACATTGAGTATCTTACCCTTCAGCGGCAGGATAGCCTGGTACTTGCGGTTGCGCCCTTGTTTTGCCGAGCCGCCAGCGGAGTCTCCCTCCACCAGGTATATCTCGGACAGAGCAGGGTCTTTCTCCTGACAGTCCGCCAGTTTACCGGGCAAGCCGGCAATATCCAGGGCACCCTTGCGCCGAGTCATGTCGCGCGCTTTGCGCGCGGCCTCCCGCGCCCGCGCGGCATCCAGCATCTTGCCCACGACTGCCCTGGCCTCGCCGGGGTTTTCCATCAAATAGTCATTAAACTTTGCATTCATAGCCTGTTCGACGGCTATTTTAATCTCAGAGGAAACCAACTTATCCTTGGTTTGTGATGAGAATTTAGGGTCGGGCACCTTGACCGAGATAACGGCTGTCAGACCCTCCCGTGCATCGTCGCCCGTGGTGTTGACCTTCGCCTTTTTGGCCAGGCCTTCTCGCTCAATGTAGGTGTTGAGGCTGCGCGTCAGAGCGGTCCTGAAACCGACCAGGTGAGTACCCCCGTCGCGCTGAGGTATATTATTGGTATAGCAGAATACATTTTCCTGAAAGGAGTCATTCCACTGTAACGCCACCTCAACGCCAATACCGTCTTCGGTATCAATCTGAAAGTAAAAAGGTTTGTTCACGGGCGTTTTGTTCAGGTTCAAGTAGTTTACAAAGGCCTTCAGGCCTCCTTCATACTGGTAGGTTTCCTCTTTCCCGCTACGCTCATCCTTCAGTACGATACGCACACCGGAATTCAAGAAGGCGAGTTCGCGCAGACGCTTGGCCAACTGTTCGAAATGAAACTCGATATTGGTAAACGTGGCGGAGGAAGGCTTGAAGCGAACTGCTGTCCCCGTTGTTTCGGTAGTGCCGATCTCCGACAGAGGCGCATCCGGCACCCCATGACGGTAAATCTGCTCGTACATCTTGCCTTCCCTGCGAATCGTTAATACCAATTTTTCGGACAGCGCGTTTACAACAGACACCCCCACACCGTGCAATCCGCCTGACACCTTGTAGGTATTGTCGTCAAATTTACCCCCGGCGTGGAGCACGGTCATAATAACCTCTGCGGCCGAGACGCCCTCTTCGTGCATCTCTGTGGGAATACCCCGGCCATCATCACTTACCGACACCGACTCATCCGGATGAATCACAATGTTGATCTTCTGGCAGTGACCGGCGAGGGCCTCGTCAATCGAATTGTCCACTAGCTCGAACACCATATGGTGCAACCCGGAGCCGTCATCCGTGTCGCCGATGTACATGCCGGGCCGCTTGCGCACAGCATCCAGACCTTTCAGCACTTTTATGCTTTCTGCTCCGTACTCGTTTACACCTTCGCTCATGGACATTCACTCTCAATGCAGCTGAAGCTCAATTATCGTTGCCTTGCGTCACACACCCGGAAGGTGTCGCACCGCACCCTGTTCCACGTGGAACATTGCCATTTCACTCGTTTCAGGCCAAACAGACCGGATATCCCGGTGATCTATGCAGGTGATAAACACCTGCGCCTCCATTGAAGCCAGCACCTCGCAGACCAAAAGACTATGCCTATAATCCAATTCCGAGGGCAGGTCATCAATAAGATATGTGCATGCGCCCCGTCCCTGCTGAGCCATCAACTGCCCCTGTGCCAGCTTCAGCCCACAAACCACCAGCTTCTGTTGCCCCCTGGACAAAGTCTCTGCCGCCAAATGGCCACCTGACATAACCCTGATGTCCGCGCGCTGTGGCCCACAGTGGGTATAGCCCTGCTCCAGATCTGCCGAAAACCCGTGCTGCAATGCCTCTGCGTAGCTCAGCTGACGATCCCATCCCTGTTGATATCGCAACTCTAGTGCATCTAAAGTTGGCGCCAATCTGGCCATTATCTCCTTGAAACGTGGGGACAAATTCCGGAAATAGTCTCTTCTGTACTCGTTGATCGCCGTACCCGTCTGCGCCAAGTCTCGGGTCCAGACCGCCAATTCATGCTCGGATATTTTACCACGTCGCAGCAGGTTATTGCGCTGTTTTATGCACCTTTGAAAGCGCTGCCACTGCCCGAAAAAGTGCTGTTCCACGTGGAACACGCCCCAGTCCAGATATTGGCGCCTGGCGCCTGGCGAGCCTGTCAGCAAACCGAAACTGTCTGCAGTAATAACCTGTAACGGTAACTGCTCCGCCAACTCGGCAACGGTTCTGACGACCCTCCCGCCGATTTTGATTTGGGCTTCGCCGACACGATTGCGCTGCACACCGAGAGGCAGCCCCAGGGCCGGTGACCCAACTCCTGCAGCACAAGAGGGGAGTGTGGCCGTCCCATGTACGGTACAGCTGTGCGCATCGTGGGTGATTAGCGACTTAATACTGCTGCCGCGAAAGGAGCGCGCCATTCCCAGCAGGTGTATAGCCTCCAGCACACTGGTTTTTCCGCTTCCATTGCAACCGAAAAAGACATTTACCCCCTGCAAGTCCCGCAACCTGACCTGCTGCAGGTTCCTCACATGGGTAATCTGTAGTTGGGTGAGCGCCACGCTAGAAGAGGATGATGGGGGCGGCCCAGTAAAAGTCCATTGCTAGCCCGCATACCATGGGAATACGCTCTCTTACAAACGCATCGGCATAACAACGTAGAGGGAGTCGCCCGCTTCGGACTCTTCCAGCAGTGCGCTGCTATTGGCGTCGGCTAAAGAAAGCTTGACCTGATCGCCACTGAGCACCGCCAGAACGTCCAGTAAATAACTTACATTAAATCCAATTTCCAGCGCATCACCTGAATACTCGACCGAAACGGTTTCCTCGGCCTCTTCCTGCTCGGGGTTATTGGCAACTATATTCAGGGTATTTTTGGTCAGCTTTAAACGCACCCCGCGATACTTCTCGTTTGACAGGATTGCAGTGCGAGTAAATGCCTGTCGCAACTCCTGACGGGAACCTAGCAAAATTTTATCCGGGGAGCGCGGCAGCACTCTCTGGTAATCAGGAAACTTGCCGTCAACCAGTTTGGAGGTAAAGGTAAAGTCGTTTGTCACCGCTCGAATATGGTTGCTGCCTATAATGATTGCTATATCGGCATCATCATCCAACAGCAGGCGAGCCAGCTCCAAAACTCCCTTGCGAGGAAGTATGACCTGGGTGCCGCCCTCGCCATTCACCTTGACCTTCTCGGGCAGTGTGCACATGGCCAAACGATGACCATCGGTTGCCACTACTCGCAGCCCCTTGTTGCTATCGATCTCCCACAGCATACCGTTCAAGTAATAGCGAACGTCCTGCTGGGCCATAGCAAAGGCCGTGCGGTCGATCAATCGCTTTAACTGGCCCTGCCTAAGGGCAAATTGATGCGTTCCTATGCTGTCCTCGACATTGGGGAACTCCCTGGCAGGAAGCGTGGAAAGCGTGAAGCGACTGCGCCCTGATTTCACCGACACTTTGTTATCCTTGGCACTGACATCGATAACACTTCCTTCCGGCAGTGACTTGCAGATATCCAGCAATTTTCGAGCGGGAACGGTAATTTCTCCGGAGTCGCCTGCGGAAGCCAGTTGTATCCGACCGACCAGTTCGACCTCCAGATCTGTTCCCGTCAAGGACAAGCGGTCCTGCTCTAACACAATCAGTACGTTGGCCAGGATGGGCAACGTCTGGCGGCGCTCTACAACCCCCGCTACAAGATTTAAAGACTTGACCAGATTATCCCGTGAAATACTGAACTTCATAGCGATGTTTTCCCTTCCCTGTTATGCCAAAAAATCCAAGCTTTATATCTATGTTCAGGTGGTTAGTGTTCTTAACAAGTTCTTGTAGTCTTCGCGAATATCAGAATTTGTTTCGCGAAGCTCCTTAATTTTACGGCATGCGTGGAGAACTGTCGTGTGATCTCTGCCGCCAAAACTGTCCCCGATTTCTGGCAGGCTGTGATTGGTCAACTCCTTCGACAAGGCCATTGCCATCTGGCGAGGCCGGGCAACCGAGCGGCTGCGACGACGCGACATCATGTCGGCAATTTTGATCTTGTAATATTCCGCCGCAGTGCGCTGGATATTGTCCATGCTGACCTGTCTGTCCTGCAGTGCCAGCAAGTCTTTGAGGCTTTCCTTGATGAGCTCTATATCGATAGGCCTACCCACAAAGCGGGCACTGGCAATCACTCTCTTCAATGCCCCTTCGAGCTCTCTTACATTGGATCTAATGCGCTGCGCTATGAAGAACGCGGCGTCTGGAGGCAGATCAATGCGCACCTCGGATGCCTTTTTCAGCAGAATCGCAACTCGCGTCTCCAGCTCCGGCGGCTCTACCGCTACTGTGAGACCCCAGCCAAAGCGAGATTTGAGCCGCTCTTCGAGCCCGTCGATTTCCTTGGGGTAGCGGTCGCAGGTCAGTATCATTTGCTGACCGCCCTCAAGGAGGGCATTGAAGGTGTGAAAAAACTCTTCCTGAGACCGATCTTTCTTGGCGAAAAATTGTATGTCGTCAATGAGCAAAGCATCAACGGAGCGGTAATAGCGCTTAAAGTCAGTTATGGCATTCAATTGCAGCGCTTTAACCATGTCGGCAACAAAGCGCTCCGAATGAAGATAGACAACTTTAGCCTCTGGATTATGCGCCTTCAGTGCGTTGCCCACGGCATGCATCAAATGGGTTTTTCCGAGACCGACTCCCCCGTATAAAAACAACGGGTTATATGAATTGCCAGGATTCTCGGCGACTTGTTGCGCTGCTGCCAGGGCCAGTTGATTGGATTTACCTTCGACAAAACTATTAAAGGTATAGTTTTCGAACAGGTGGTGTTGGTGCAACAGCGATCCTTCAACCTCAACTTTACGGGATAGGTTACGTTGCATCGGTGCCGGTCGAGTCGCAGCAACCTCCGAGGCGGCGAAAACGGAAGGCGAAGCCTTGACCGACAGCACAGGCTCAATAGCGCTCGTATTATTGTATAGTGGCTGCCCTGGTTGCTGTAATGCTCGCACCGGCGCGTAGACTACCTCATTGGTTACAGTGGCGGCGCCAATCTCCAGTGCAATATCCAGAGAGCTCTCCGGCTGAAACTCCCGTACCAGCTCGCAAATGCGCTCAGAATACTTTTCCGCGACGAAGTCCTTAATAAACCTGTTTGGCGCAAATAGGGTAAGCGAGCGGTCATCGGCGCTTGCTTGCAACGGCCGAATCCAGGTGTTGAACTGTTGCGAAGGCAACTCGTCTCGCAAACGATTGACGCATTGCTGCCACACTGCTTCAGGCAAAGAAAACCCCTTAAAGCTGAGAGAGATGCTCAGGCTTTCGAAAAAAAGTAACTATTGATAACAATTTTATTTACCGAGCTTCTTTGCCAGGCTAGTGGACGCATAATACCCCTGAACCTTAGAGTTATCCACACATAAAAGGCTAAAATCAAAAAATATATTCTTATTGTAATTCATAATCTTAGGTGACTTTTGTCTGTTTTTTAAGCTGCACGATAACAATCAAGCGCGAGCAAATTCTTCTGTGTATAACCTGTGTGTATGTTTTTGAAAAGATGTGTGTGGATGATCTAACTGCTGGTCCTTGTTGTGTTTTTGTAGGCAACTCGCGGCAACAAGAACGCGCCTGAACGTCTAGCAATTGCTGCCGGAATCCGTTGGTGGGGGTGCATAAAAATACCATGCTTTAGATTGAATTAGATGGCGCATTTACATAGAATAGCCAACCTTTTTTCCGGCCGGGGCACATCTAGCAGCCATTACGCGCGCCCGGTGGCACCCGCTCACTCTGTCTATCTGGAACCACACCATGAAAAGAACATTTCAGCCCAGCGTCCTGAAGCGTAAACGCACCCACGGTTTTCGCTCTCGAATGGCCACCAAAGGAGGGCGTCAGGTGTTGAACCGTCGCCGCGCCAAAGGTCGCAAGCGTCTGTCCGCATAGAGCAGCAGATTGGACGGCGAGGCAGCTGACGCCAGTTTCGGCAAAGCAAAGCGCTTACTCAATGCCAAAGACTACGGCCGGGTATTTGACAACCCCGATGGACGAGCGTCACACCAGCACTTATTACTACTGGCAAAAATCAACGACGGACCCGAGCATCGCCTCGGCCTCGTAATAGCCAAGAAAAATGTGCGATTAGCCGTGCATCGCAATCGAATAAAACGGGTGGCCCGAGAACTTTTCCGCAGCTTGCCCAGCAGCGAGCCGCGTCTGGATATCGTACTTCTAGCGAGACGGGGCATGGGTCTGTTGGATAATGCTGCGCTATCCTCTATATTGCTGCAGCAGTGGCAAAAACTGGTTCTCAATACGGCCAAAACCATACCGAGCACAATCCAGGACTCCTGATGCGTCGCCTGTTGATTTTACTAATCGCCTGCTACAAAGTTTGCCTCAGCCCATTCATGGGTAACAATTGCCGATTTTATCCCAGCTGTTCCACCTATGCCGAAGAAGCGATAGCCATCCACGGTGCCATAAAGGGAAGCTATCTAGCGCTCCTGCGCGTGACCCGATGCCATCCCTGGCATGAGGGCGGAGAAGATCCCGTCCCGCCCTGCTCGCACTCTCACTAAGCCACAGATATTCAATTATGGATTTGCAACGCTCACTGCTCATCGGCGCCATCGGCGTACTCTCTTTCATGTTGCTCACACAATGGGTCGCCTTTAACGACGCCAAAACAGCGGCAGTTGTGCAGGAAACCTCGCGCCTCACGACCAATACCGACAAGGTTCAGCCGATACCGCTAGAGCCGGATACAACATCTGTTACTAGCGCAGAGGAAGACATCCCTGCGGCGCCTGATCAAGCTGCCGTGGAATCCGCTCTTCCTGTTCAGGAAGGCGCCGGAAACGATCGTATCATTCAGGTGTTTACAGACGTACTGCACCTAGCGGTAGATTTGAACGGCGGCGACATTGTCGAGCTTTCGTTGCCAAAGTTCCTGGAACGCCTGGATAATCCCAACGAGCCGTTCGTATTGCTGGAAGATAATGATGCGCTCACCTATATTGCGCAAAGCGGGCTTATTGGAACAGGAGGGATCGATAACGACGGTCGCGCGCAGTTTACCGCCTCCGCGCCCCGCTTCACATTAAAGGACGGCGAAGACACTCTTACCGTCGATTTTCACTGGACGGGCAGCGCTGAGGTAAAAGTCACCAAACGCATAACGCTGCGTCGTGGCGACTATTTGATGAATGTCGACTACCTGGTCGAAAACAAAAGCGGCCTGCCCTGGCAAGCCAATTTGTTCGGGCAGATCAAACGCAGCAGCGGTCCTCCTCCCTCGGCGGTTAGCAACGCCATGGGATTGAAACCGTTCCTGGGCGTCGCCGTAACACAGCCGGATGCTCGTTTTACAAAATTTACCTTTGATGACTTAGCAGAAGAGCCCTTCAAGGCCCAATTGCCCGGTGGCTGGATCGCAGTGATTCAGCACTATTTTCTCAGCGCGTGGATTCCCAATGCGGATAAAGTCCATACCTTCAGCGCCCGGGTTACTAGCGGGGGCTTCAATATAGCGGGCTTCACTAGCCCACCACTGATTTTGGACCCCGGAAAATCGGGCAGTACAGGCGCAGCGTTTTACGCTGGGCCCAAAGACCAATATCGCCTGAAGGAAATTTCACCCTACCTGGATCTCAGTGTTGATTACGGTTGGCTGTGGTGGATTGCCCAACCGCTATTCTGGCTGCTGACAAAATTTTACGCGTTAGTAGGAAACTGGGGCGTCGCTATTATTTTGCTGACCATCCTGATCAAGGCGGCATTCTTCAAATTGTCAGCGGCTTCGTACAAATCCATGGCCAACATGCGCCGCGTACAGCCCAAGATGGTAGCCATCCGGGAGCAATTCGCCGACGATAAACAGAAGCAGTCTCAGGCCATGATGGAGCTCTACAAAAAAGAAAAAATCAATCCCATGGGTGGCTGTCTTCCCATCCTTGTTCAAATGCCAGTGTTCATCGGCCTGTACTGGATGTTGATGGAGAGCGTTGAGCTGCGACAAGCACCATTCATATTGTGGATTCACGATTTATCTGTCATGGACCCGTATTTCGTGCTGCCCTTGATGATGGGCGCAAGCATGTACTACATGCAAAAGCTGAACCCTCCGCCGCCGGACCCGATGCAGGCCAAAATCATGCAGTGGATGCCGGTAATGTTTACCTTCTTTTTCCTGTGGTTCCCGGCAGGCCTGGTGCTGTATTGGGTGGTTAACAACTTATTGTCGATGGCCCAGCAGTACGTGATCACCAAACAGATCGAGAATGCGGACACCAAATCCTGAGCGCGCTGCCGCGGATTTTCCCCCGTTTGGGTTTTAGGCAATGGATGAAGATACGATCGCAGCAATCGCCACCTCGCCTGGTCGCGGTGGTATCGGAGTAATCCGATTGTCGGGCGATAATGCCCTGGCCATTGGAACGTCAATTACATCCACGCGGTTGGCGCCGCGCCATGCCCATTGGTGTTCTTTCAAAGACAGCACGGGTCGTATTCTCGACACCGGGATATGCCTATTTTTTCCTGGCCCCAACTCCTTCACCGGTGAAGACATCGTCGAGCTACAAGCCCATGGTGGTCCGATCATTCTGGACCTCCTCTTACGCGAAACGTGTCAGCTTGGCGCGCGACAGGCGCAACCTGGCGAGTTTTCCCAGCGCGCATACCTCAACAACAAAATAGACCTCGCACAGGCAGAAGCCATCGCGGACCTCATCAACAGCACTACCGAACGCGCAGCACTCAATGCGAGCCGCTCCTTACAGGGTGTCTTTTCCCAAAAGATCGACGCCCTGGTGGCACAGGTAACACAACTACGCATTTATGTTGAAGCTGCCATCGACTTTCCAGAGGAGGAAATCGACTTTCTCCAGAGCGGCCAAGTCAAAGCACGGCTACATGCCATTCTCGAAGCGTTTGATGCTTTGACCGGTGAAGCCAAACAGGGCCGTCTGATTCAGGAGGGCATGAAACTGGTGATTGCAGGCAAACCCAATGCGGGAAAATCCAGCCTGCTTAATGCGTTGTGCGGACAAGATACTGCTATCGTGACCTCCATAGCAGGGACTACTCGTGATGTGCTGCGCGAGCTTATACAAATCGATGGTATGCCCCTACATATCGTTGACACTGCTGGTCTGCACGACAGCAACGACGAAATAGAGCAGGAAGGTATACGCCGGGCCTGGGCAGAAATTGAATCAGCAGATCGTGTATTGCTGGTCATAGATGGAACCGATCTCTCGAATACAGGTGAAGAGATAGGTGGGTTGTGGGGTAATAAAAACCAGCAACCTGAGCGCGACATACCGATCACCCTTGTGCACAACAAGAGTGACCTTACTCATCATCATCCTGGGGTGTACGAGCGCGGTGACACTACTATCGTTCATCTATCAGCTAAAACTGGCGCTGGCATAGATATACTCAAACAACACTTGAAGACCAGTATGGGCTACAACGAAGGAGGAGAAGGCAATTTCAGTGCTCGAAGCCGTCATCTGCAGTCGCTGGAACAGGCAAAATTTTTCCTGCTTAATGGGCAACAACAACTGCTTCAAGCCGGCGCTGGTGAATTGCTGGCAGAGGATTTACGTCAGTGTCAAAACAGCCTGGGTGAAATCACCGGTGCTGTAAGCAGCGATGATTTATTGGGTGCTATTTTTTCCAGTTTCTGTATAGGAAAATAGTCCACTGACCACGTCAAACTATTGCACACGATATCAACAGGCTATACATAACTCACTGTCTGCGCACAATTTCTTAAGTATTAACTCACAGCGTCCCTCTAGTGAATACTCCATTTATAGAGACTGTGCAAAAAGCCTTAGCTGTTCTTGTATGCACAAGGTAGGAACCTGAGGATCATCAGAAGTGCAGGTGCAGCGCCCAAATGCATCCACAAAAAATGTGGTTTGATGCACCGCTTAGACACGGTTTGCACCCAGCAGATACCGACGTTTTCCCACTCTTTATCATAGCGTTAACGTTCTGATTTTGAATAGGAAAGAGCGCTTCTCCACAGCTCACGACGGCCCTAATAACTATAACTACAATAGTTCTAATATATATCTATATACATACATATATATTTATATTGTGAAGTTTTAAGGGCAGGAAACAGTTCAAAAGATAAAGTTCAAAAAGGGGTAGTCTGAGTAATCGAAAAGCGCCGCCGCCAAGCGTTATAGATACGGTTGCACGTGGTCCTCGAAAAGCTGCAAACTGCGCCATGCCATCGCCAGCGGAACACCACCGGTGAGGGGCGCCAGATGCAGCGAGCCCGTTTCTTGAATCGTTTTTATGGCCTGTTCGGGAGTAAGTACGCGGTATTTTCCTTCCAACCGGAGCGCCTCAATATCTGAGGCGAATGACTCCGCGTATGTACGCCGATTAGGATGACGCCAGATACCATAGGCTGTAGCGTCATACATGAGAAACTTACCAATCTCGTGCCAGCAAGCTGCTGGGTCTGCACTGATGAGCGTTGTGGCGGGCGCGCGAGGAGAGATGACAAAGCCGTGTTTGAATCCGTATGTTTGACAAGCAGCCAGGTAGGTTTCCTCCAAGCCAGGCTCATCAATGGCCGGGCAAAACAACAGGCCCAAGCGGGCTGCTCGACGAGCGGCAGCTTTACTGTTTCCTCCGATAGTCAACAGAGTATGTATGGGAGAAACCGGGGTGGGGTTCAACCGCCTGCTGCTGCCATTGTATTGAAAGACATCACCCTTGAGCGCCGCTATCAATACTGCAAGCTTCTCGTCAAAGATCTGTCCACGGCGGCTCCAGTCAACACCGAAGCAATCGTATTCGCTCTGCCGATAACCTAGACCACAGGTAGCGGTGAAGCGTCCAGCTGCAGCGATATCGAGCACAGCGATATCTTCTGCCAATCGCAATGGGTCATGTAGCGGTACTAGCAATGCACTGACGCTGATGCGAATACGCAGAGTTCTAGCGATCATCATACCGGCCAGTTGCAGCGGAGCAGATAAAAAGCCATCGGTGGTATCGTGGTGCTCTGACAGACCGATCACATCCACGGTATTGCGATCCGCCCACTCGGCCATTTCTAGAGCAGCCCTGTAGCGATCTGCGGACGCATCCGGGCACTGGGGGCTACTGCGCATATCAAAACGCAGTACGATATTGCGCGCGGGCGTGGGACGACTCATTAATATTCAGTGTTATGTGTCTTTTCCAGCACCCAGCTTCTTGTGGGAAGCTATCCAGGCGCCGATGGTAACGCCCATATTGAGCGGGTTATAGGCATCTTCCTCGTACTTGAACATGCCGTTACCGGCATAGTGCAAGATGGTAATGTTCGGTTCCTGGTAGATCTTGCCGTCACCCAGGTCTGTCATGCGATTCATCACTTCACAAATGATCCATCCCTTGTGTATATCGATGGAATACCACGTAATAGGAAAAGCCGTCATTTCACTAGCAGGCCATTTTTCCATGGTCGCAGTGATCCATTTTTGAATGTTTTCTCGCCCCCAGAACCGACCGAAATGATGCTCGAAATAACTGGCGTCATCGGTAAAGCAGTTCGCCCATTCCGTCCAGTCTTTGGTCTGAGCGCCCTTCAGGGCTGCCGCTTGGTACTTATCGAATGCCTGCTCCAGTTCTTTGCGTTTCCAGCGTGCCATAGTGTCGCTCCTATCAATCGAGTTCAGGTAATAAAAAATGGGATCTCGCAATAGCGTTAGGTTTATCACTTTGTTCCTGCCATGCCGTGATAGTGACATTGGCAATAAAGCGACCTTGTCGGGTGAGTTCGCATTGCGCGTAGGTATCTCGCAATCGCGCCGGTCGCAGGTAATCCAGGGAGAAATTTATAATTTTTGGCAATACGGGCCGTTCCATCTTGGCGATGAGGTGAAAAGCTGCAGCCTGTTCCATAAATGCACCGACCACCCCACCATGGATGGCGGGAAGCGACGGGTTGCCAATCAAATTGCTATTTTCTGGAAGGATAAAAAGAATATCGTTATCGCGTAGTTCGGCTTTTATGCCCAGGAACACGGCATAGGGAACCTTCTTCAGCCAGACTTGCAACGTTTTCGCGCTGGGTTCCTGACGTATGACATCTGCGAGCGTCACTGCTGCGCCCCTCCTTGTGCAGAACCTAACAACCAGGAAAGATCTACGTCAGCAACCCGCACCCAACTACCGGTTGCTCTGGCTATAGGTTTATCTCTGGATTCACAGTACGCGAAACCTTCGACAAAAAGTATCTTGCGAGTAGTCTTGTACACGCGCGCACTGGCAAAAACGTCCATCCCCGGCGGCGCTATGCCCAAATGATCAATGCGCAAGTCCAGCGTTGGTGTTACAGATGGCTCAACGCGATCGCTGCAGACTGTGGACATTCCCAGCGCCTGGTCCAGCAAAACAGTCAGTGCGCCACCATGAAGAGTACCAGCCGCTGAGTCACCTACCAGGGTCTGCTGATAGGGCAGCCTCAACGTGAGCTCTTCCCCATCAATACGCATTACCTCAATGCCTAGTAGTGCCGTATGTGGAATGTGATTGCTCATTATTTTCACGAGGCGCAATTTTTGCTCGTTGGTAAGTGCCACCACTCAAACCTCCGCGGGGAATGGGAGAGCGGACAATATGAACGAATAGCGCAGAAAGTGCCATCGCTGCTCTTAGCAATAGCTGATCGTGAAGTGACCAGCTAAACTGGCGGCAAGGTGTACCGCTAACAACAGGAGCGCGCATGAAGCACAGCGATGGCAGGTTTCCAGGAGCCGCGGAGCACTCAATCTATTTTCAGTGTTGGGAACCGGAGTCGGCCCCCCGCGCCGTATTATTGGTCGCGCATGGGGCTGGCGAACACGGTGCGCGCTACCAGCCACTAGCCGAATTCTTCACCGGCAACAACTATGCTGTTGCCGCTCTGGATCACAATGGACACGGCTATTCAGAAGGCAGGCCGGGGCACGTCAATGCCTTTGATGATTATTTGTATGATCTGTCGATGTTTCACCGGCAGCATGCATCCCGATTTTCTGGCGTGCCGATGTTCCTGCTGGGACACAGTATGGGTGGCTTGATCACGAGCAATTATCTGTTGCACCATCAGGCGGATTTCGTCGGCGCCATTTTCTCGGGCCCGGCCATAAAGACTGACCTACAGCCCGGCCCGGTGCAAATGCTGTTGCTCCGTTTGCTGGCATTGCTGATACCACGACTGGGCATGCTGAAGCTTGATGCACAGGGCGTTAGCCGCGACCCCGACGTCGTCAGGAAGTATGTCGCAGACCCCCTGGTTTTTCATGGAAAATTGTCGGCGCGTATGCTGCGCGAATTGTTTGCAGGCATGAGCAGGATACAGAACGGCGCAACAGGCATTACGCTACCCATGCTCTTACTGCACGGTGGTGCAGATGTAATGGCGAGCCCGGAGGGCTCGCAGTTTCTCTACGAGCACATCAGCTCCACCGACAAGACGCTGACCATTTACCCCGGTTTGTATCACGAGATATTCAATGAACCCGAGCGCGCTGAGATATTCAACACGATGCTCAATTGGTGCGAGACAAGACTGCCCGCGCCTGATTCGCCCTGATCTGGGCGAAGTCGGGTCGAGCTCTGGGCAGGGGTCGAACAAATTTTGAACAACGGCTCCCACCCACGTATAATCGCCCTCCCGCAAAACAGTGTGCTCGTGGCACATGAGGTCGGCAGTGGAATTCCAGCAACAATTTGAAGTGATCGTGATCGGAGGAGGCCATGCCGGCACCGAGGCCTGTCTGGCCGCCGCGCGCATGGGCTGTCGTACCCTGTTACTCACCCACAGTGTTGATACGCTGGGCCAGATGTCCTGTAATCCCGCGATAGGCGGTATTGGCAAAAGCCATCTGGTGAAGGAAATCGATGCGCTGGGCGGGGCCATGGCCCGCGCTACCGACCGGGCCGGCATCCAGTTTCGGGTGTTAAATAGGCGCAAAGGGCCTGCGGTGCGGGCAACCAGGGCGCAGGCCGACCGGGTACTGTACCGAAACGCCATCCGCCAGATACTAGAGTCTCAGCCCAATTTGTCCATCTTCCAGCAGCCGGTCGATGACCTGCTGATCGAGAACGGGCAGGTCGCGGGGGCCATCACCCAGATGGGGGTGGTGTTTCGTGCGTCACGAGTGGTTCTCACTAGCGGCACTTTTCTGGGCGGCAAAATCCACATCGGTCTTGAGAACAGTGCCGGTGGCCGCGCCGGAGATCCGCCGTCCATTGCGCTGGCCCAGCGCTTGCGCGCACTGCCCTTTCGGGTAGAGCGTCTGAAGACGGGCACCCCGCCGCGGATTGATGCCCGCACTGTCGATTTTACCGACCTGGAAGAGCAGTGGGGCGATACGCCGGAGCCGGTTATGTCGTATTTGGGCAGCACGGCCGAGCACCCCGAGCAACGCTGCTGCTGGGTGACCTACACCAATGAACAAACGCACGACATTATTCGTGGCGGGCTGGATCGTTCGCCTCTTTATTCGGGCGTCATAGAGGGTGTGGGCCCGCGCTATTGCCCCAGTATCGAGGACAAGATTCACCGTTTCGCCGATAAGAACTCCCACCAGATTTTTATCGAGCCGGAAGGGCTGACCACCAGAGAGCTTTACCCCAATGGTATTTCCACCAGCTTGCCGTTTGATGTGCAGATTGACCTGGTTCGTTCCATCAAGGGTTTTGCAAACGCCCACATCACCCGACCAGGCTATGCGATCGAATACGATTTCTTCGATCCACGGGATCTCCATGCTTCCCTGGAGACAAAGGCCGTGCCCGGCCTGTATTTTGCCGGACAGATCAACGGCACCACCGGCTATGAAGAGGCGGCTGCTCAGGGTCTGTTGGCAGGGCTGAACGCGGCCCTTGCGGTGCGCGGCGAGCAACCGTGGTGTCCGCGCCGTGACGAGGCGTACATCGGCGTGCTGGTCGATGACCTGATCACCATGGGTACCCTGGAGCCGTATCGTATGTTCACCTCCCGCGCGGAATACCGCTTGTTGCTGCGCGAGGACAATGCAGACTTGCGCCTCACCGAGCAGGGCCGGGCCATAGGCCTTGTAGATGACGTTCGCTGGGAGCGGTTTGAGCGCAAGCGCGAGGCGATTGCGCATGAAGCCGCGCGACTGGCCACCAGCTGGGTCCATCCGCATACACCACAAGCCGCTGCGTTGGCGGGCAAGCTGAAAAATCCGCTAACCCGGGAGTATTCGCTGGCTGAACTGCTGAAGCGCCCGGAATTGGAATATGCGGACCTGGCCGGACTGGTTGGTGAGCCGACCATGGACCAGCAAGCGGCAGAGCAGGTAGAAACTCAAGCCAAGTACGCGGGCTATATCGACCGTCAGAAAGAAGATATTGCACGCCTACGGCGCAATGAAAACACGCCGCTGCCGCCTCATCTGGACTATGGCGCGGTCGACGGCTTGTCAAACGAGGTCAAACAGAAATTGAGTGCGGCGCGCCCGGATACACTGGCGCGCGCCGGGCGCATCCCCGGTGTTACGGCCGCCGCCATCGCGCTGTTGCTGATCTATCTCAAAAAGCGTGGTGCCCTCGGGGGCGCCGCACAGGAAGACCGCGACAGCCACCGTAAGCAGGCCTGATTTGGAGCGCGTCACACAGTTGCAGCAGGGCTGCGCTGCCCTGCTGCTGTCAGTGGACGCCCGCCAACAAGCGCTGCTGCTGGACTATCTGGCCCTGCTATCCAGATGGAACAAGACCTATAATTTGACCGCAGTGCGCGACGAAGCACAAATGGTGACCCGGCACCTGCTGGACAGCTTGGCCGTTGCACCGTATTTAACCGGGAGGCGTTTGCTAGACGTGGGCACAGGTGCCGGATTGCCGGGCGTCCCACTGGCGCTGGTATTTCCGGAGCGGGAGTTCCATCTGCTGGACAGCAATGGCAAGAAGACCCGATTCCTGTTTCAGGTGAAAACTGCGCTTGGCTTGGATAATATGGTCGTACATCAAGCTCGCGTGGAATCCTTTCGTGTCGCGGAGCCATTTGACACGGTGTTGTCCAGGGCTTTTGCTTCTTTGCAGGATATGGTGCATGGTTGCCGCCACCTGTTAGCCCCTGGCGGCCGATTGCTGGCCATGAAGGGCGCGCATCCCACCCAGGAATTGGCCGCTGTGAGTGAGGAGTGCGCAGAGCTGGCAGTTTATCCGCTCGCCGTACCGGGCCTGAACGAGCAGCGGCATCTGGTGGAAATCATACTCCCACCGAGCTCGAGCCGACCCTAACACCATTGCCAGGGACACCTCATTGACAAGAATTATCGCCATCGCGAACCAAAAAGGCGGGGTAGGCAAGACCACGACCTGCGTCAACCTTGCCGCCTCTCTCGCGGCCATGAAGCAGCGTGTGCTGCTGGTAGACCTCGACCCGCAGGGTAATGCCACCATGGGGAGTGGTATCGATAAGCACGACGTCCAGCGCAGCATCTACGACGTTCTGGTCCATCGTGCCCCTGTCCACCTGGTGACTCGGCGCACGGCCGAGAGTGGTTACGACGTGTTGCCTGCCAACGGCGACCTGACTGCAGCCGAAGTAGAGCTGTTAAACGTCGAGCACAGGGAGCGTCGTTTGCGCGCCGCCCTGATGGAAGTTGCCGGCCAATATGATTACGTATTGATTGATTGCCCCCCCTCCCTGAACATGCTGACGATCAATGCCCTGGTTGCCGCAGATGGCGTGATTATCGCCATGCAGTGTGAGTATTTTGCGCTGGAGGGCTTGGCGGCGCTGGTGCGCACCATCGAAGGCGTAGCCGAGACGATCAATCCCGATTTGCAGTTGCAGGGCATACTGCGCACGATGTACGACCCGCGCAACAGCCTCACTAATGACGTGTCAGCGCAACTGCGCGCGCATTTTGGCGACAAGGTGTATCGTACAGTGGTGCCGAGAAATGTGCGCCTGGCAGAAGCGCCTAGCCATGGCCTGCCCGCCATGTACTATGACAAAAATTCCCGCGGGTCCAAGGCCTATATGGCACTGGCCGGAGAAATCATCCGGCGAGAAGAGCAGCAGGCAGCGCTACTGCCCCACCCAGCCGTTTTGACTTAAAAAATAGTGACTCAAAGAATAGTGACGCAAGCAACGGTGACTCGAGGCGCAGTGACCTGCTGTAACGGAGAGCGTAGATGTCTGTAAAAAAACGGGGATTGGGGCGCGGGCTTGATGCCTTGCTGGGTGGCGCCAATGCCAAGCAATCGGCTGGTAGCGAGGCGTTCGGTGCCAACGCGGGGGCGGTCCCCGGCGGGGAGGACAAATCACGCAGCGAGCTGCCAGTGGAGCTGATTCAGCGTGGTAAGTACCAGCCGCGTCGAGATATCGAGCCCGAATCCCTGCGCGAACTCGCTGACAGTATCCTTGCCCAAGGCGTGATACAGCCCATATCAGTGCGACCGATTGCTGACCAGCGCTACGAGATCATCGCGGGCGAGAGACGTTGGCGGGCGGCGCAGCTGGCGGGCCTGGATGTTATTCCCGTGGTCATTCGAGATGTTTCCGATCAGGCGGCTATTGCTATGGCCCTGATCGAGAATATTCAACGGGAGGATCTCAACCCGATAGAGGAAGCGGCCTCACTGCAGCGGCTGCAGCGTGAATTTGATCTCACGCAGCAGGAGGTGGCAACGGCGGTCGGCAAATCCCGTTCCACCGTGGCGAATTTGTTGCGTCTCATGACCCTGCAGGAGGACGTACAACGCCTGGTGGAGCATGGCGACCTGGAGATGGGCCACGCCCGAGCACTGCTGGGTCTGGAGGGGACCAATCAGTCGCAGGCGGCGCGCACCGTCGTGTCCAAGGGCTTGACTGTGCGTCAAACCGAGGCGCTGGTGCGCCACCTGCTGGCGAAAACGACGGCGCCCGTTAGCGCAAAACACCTGGATCCCAATATCCGGCATCTGCAGGACGATTTGTCGCAGCGCATCGGCGCCCCGGTGCAGATTCAGCACAGCGCCAAGGGTCGGGGCAAGCTGGTACTGTCATACAACAGCCTGGATGAGCTGGACGGCATCCTTAGCCATATCAAATAGCGTGCTGCGATCATGTCAATAATAGAGGCTTTTTTAGACGATCTACAGGCTGCAAGTCGGTTGAATCTGCCCTGTAAGCCCCCTATAATGCGCGTCCGAATCGTGAGAACCCTGTGTGGTTAACGATCAGGGGAGTATCGCGAGGCGCTGATGGCAGGTGCTGACATAGCGCGTCCCCCGGTTTACCGTATCACCTTGGCGCAATTGGCATCGCTCGGTTCGCTTTGTTTGTTGTTACTGGCGATCGATAAAGTATTTGCTTACTCGGTGCTCAGTGGTGGCCTGATAGCCATTGTGCCGCACGGCTATTTTACGCTGCTCGCTTTCAGATGGCGTGGTGCGCGATCTGCCCAAGCAATCGCCCGATCCAGTTATGTGGGTGAGGCGGGCAAATTTTTACTCAGCGCTGCCGGGTTTGCCCTGGTGTTTGCAGTAGTGCGGCCGATAGACGGCCCGGCCGTATTTGTCGGTTACCTGGCGATGCTGACGATACAAATTATGGGAAGTTGGTTGTTGCTGACACGCGGCCAGCGGAATTAGTCAGAAAAAGAGTTTTGATAGATGGCAGGCTCCACCCAGACAATTTCCGAATACATCGTTCACCACCTGACCAATCTTACCTATGGCAAATTGCCTGCAGGTTTTGAGCGCGAAGGTGGCGTCATTATTGGTGACGGCGGGGCCTGGGTGATGGCCCATGGCGGTGAGGAAGCATCAGCTATGGGGTTCAATGCTATTCACGTTGATTCCATGCTCTGGTCCATTGGTCTTGGCATAATCTTCTGCTGGTTGTTTCGCAGAGTGGCTAAAAAAGCCCAATCGGGCGTGCCCAGCGGTATGGTCAACGCCGTCGAAATGATCGTGGAGTTTGTCGACAACACGGTGCGCGACACCTTCCATGGGCATAACAAGATGGTTGCGCCACTGGCGCTGACCATTTTTGTGTGGGTTTTTCTGATGAACCTGATGGATATGCTACCGGTGGATCTCATTCCGTCACTGCTGAGCCTGGCGGGCGTTCACTACCAGAAGATCGTGCCGTCCACCGACCCTAACATCACCATGGGTATGGCGCTGGGTATCTTTATCCTGATGCTGTATTACTCGATCAAGGTGAAAGGCTTCGGCTTCGTTCGGGAGCTGACTATGAACCCGTTCAATCACTGGCTTTTCATTCCAGTCAATCTGTTTATGGAAGTGGTAGGTTTACTGGCCAAGCCGTTCTCTCTGGGCCTGCGGTTGTTTGGCAACATGTACGCGGGCGAGATGATCTTTATCCTGATTGCAGCCCTGTTCAGCGCTGGCGTGATGTGGCTGGTACCGGCCGCGTTGCTGCAAATAGGCTGGGCGATATTCCATATTCTGGTTATCACGTTGCAAGCATTTATCTTCATGGTGTTGACGATTGTGTATCTCAGCATGGCCCATGAAGAGCACTGATTCACTTTATCTTTTACGCTTTGTTTAATTAACGTTAGGAGAAAAACATGGAATTAATTTACGTTGCAGCCGCAATCATGATGGGTCTGGGTGGTCTGGGTGCCGCCATTGGTGTTGGCCTGTTGGGTGGCAAGCTCATCGAGGGCTCGGCGCGCCAGCCTGAACTGGCGCCAAAACTGCAGGTAACTTTCTTTCTGGGCGCGGGTCTGGTAGACGCGATCCCCATCATCGGCGTTGGTATTGCGATGTACCTGATCTTCGTTGTCGCACCTGGCGCGGTTTGATTAAGACATTCGGAAACCGGGTCGCATTGTCCGTGACCCCCAATAACCTGTGAGGAGCAAGGCGTGAATATTAATCTTACGCTTATCGGGCAGATGATCGCCTTCGTCTGCTTTGTCATGTTCTGTATGAAGTACGTGTGGCCGCCTATCCTGGCTGCCATGGCGGAGCGAGAGAAGAAGATTGCCGATGGTTTGGCTGCAGCCGATCGTGCCAGTCATGACCTTGAGTTGGCTCAGGAAAAGGTGGTAGAACGCCTTAAGGAAGCCAAGCACGAGGCGGCGGGTATTATAGATGCCGCCAATAAGCGCGGCATCCAGCTGGTTGAAGAAGCCAAAGGCGTTGCGGTAGTTGAGGCGGATCGCGTCAAGACCGCTGCCCAGGCGGAAATAGAGCAGCAGTCTAATCGCGCCAGGGAGCAACTTCGCGGTCAGGTTGCCGCGCTGGCGCTGGCTGGTGCCGAAAAGGTTCTCGGGGCCACTATCGACCAGAAGGCGCACGCTGCGCTGGTCGACAAAATGGCTGCAGAGCTGTAACGCGAGGTAGCAATGGCGGAATTAAGCACAATAGCCAGGCCGTACGCCAAGGCAGCGTTCGAGTACGCCCGTGACCAGAAGCAGTTGGCGCAGTGGGGCGAGCAGTTGGCAACGGCTGCTGCGGTCGTCGCGGATCAAGGCTTGAAGTCGGCACTCAATGACCCTTCCCTGACCGCTGAGCAGCAGGCGCGCATATTCAGTGAGGTATGCGGTGATGCTCTGGGTGTCCATGCGCGCAATTTTATTGCGGTACTTGCAGTCAACAAACGCTTGTCACTGCTGCCTGAAATTTATGTGTTGTTCGCGCAGTACAAGGCCAATCAAGAAAAGACGGTCGATGTAGAAGTTATTTCTGCCTTTGATCTGGCCGATTCGACCCGCGACACGCTGGCGGCGGTATTGGGCAAGAAACTCGAACGTCAGGTGAACGTTCGCACCGCCACTGACAAGAGTTTGCTCGGTGGTGTACTAATCAGGGCCGGTGATCTGGTGATCGATGGCTCCGTGCGTGGCAGGCTGAACAAGCTCGCCGCCGCACTGAATTCCTAGACTTTAAGACGCCCGATTGAGGAACAAAGCATGCAGCAACTGAATCCATCTGAGATTAGCGAGATTATCAAGCGCCGCATCGACCAGCTCGATGTCAGCTCGCAAGCGCGCAACGTGGGCACCGTGGTATCGGTAACGGATGGCATTATTCGTATTCACGGCCTGGCTGACGTGATGTACGGTGAGATGATTGAATTTGATGGCGGTATTTTCGGTATGGCGCTCAACCTGGAGCGCGATTCGGTAGGTGCTGTCATTTTGGGTGACTATAAAGGCCTGGCTGAAGGTCAGTCCTGTCGCTGTACCGGACGCATTCTGGAAGTACCGGTAGGCCCCGAGCTGCAGGGTCGCGTGGTAGACGCCCTGGGCAATCCCATCGACGGTAAGGGCCCGATCAATGCAGCCCTGACCGATGCACTTGAAAAAGTAGCCCCCGGGGTTATAGCACGCAAATCAGTGGATCAGCCGGTGCAAATCGGCTTGAAGGCCATCGACGCGATGGTGCCGATTGGCCGCGGCCAGCGCGAGCTGATTATCGGCGATCGCCAGATTGGCAAAACCGCTATCGCGGTGGATGCGATCATCAACCAGAAGGGTTCCGGTATTAAGTGTGTCTACGTGGCGATTGGCCAGAAGGCCTCTTCTGTCGCTGCCGTGGTACGCAAGCTGGAAGAACATGGCGCTATGGAGCACACGATCATCGTGGCAGCAACCGCATCTGATCCTGCTGCCATGCAGTATCTGGCTCCGTTTGCCGGCTGCACGATGGGCGAGTACTACCGCGATCGCGGTCAGGACGCCCTGATTATTTACGATGACTTGACCAAGCAGGCCTGGGCCTATCGCCAGATCTCACTGCTACTGCGGCGTCCGCCCGGTCGTGAAGCCTACCCCGGCGATGTATTTTATTTGCACTCGCGCTTGTTGGAGCGCGCGGCTCGCGTGAACGTCGCCTACGTGGAGAATTTCACCAAAGGCGAAGTCAAGGGCAAGACCGGATCGCTGACGGCTCTACCAGTCATTGAGACCCAGGCGGGTGACGTGTCAGCGTTCGTACCGACCAACGTTATCTCCATTACCGATGGTCAGATCTTCCTGGAAGCAGACATGTTTAACGCAGGCGTGCGGCCCGCGATGAACGCGGGTATTTCAGTGTCCCGGGTTGGTGGCGCCGCCCAGACCAAGATCATGAAGAAATTATCCGGCGGCATTCGTACTGCACTTGCGCAGTACCGCGAATTGGCGGCCTTCTCCCAGTTTGCCTCTGACCTGGATGATGCCACCCGCGCTCAGCTGGACCATGGTGAGCGGGTGACTGAACTGATGAAGCAGAAGCAGTACTCGCCACAAAGTACAGCAGATATGGGCATCATGCTGTATGCCGCCAACGAAGGTTTTCTGAAAGATATTGAGATCAACAAGATTGGTGCATTCGAGCAGGCGCTGCTTTCGTATATGCGCGCTGAACACGGCGAGTTGATGAATCGTATTGTCCAGACCGGGGACTACAACGACGAGATCGAAGCCACCTTCAGGGCGGCGCTCGAGAAGTTCAAAGCCACGCAGACCTGGTAACGCCGAGGATCAGCAAATGGCAGCCGGAAAAGAAATTCGCACCAAGATCTCGAGCATACGCAGTACGCAAAAGATCACCAGCGCCATGGAAATGGTGGCGGCGAGCAAAATGCGCAAGGCGCAGGATCGTATGCGTCTGGGCAAGCCGTATGCACGGCGAATGCGCTCTGTAGTGGGCCATATTGCCAACGCTGCTCCCGAATACCAGCACTTGTACATGAAGCAGCGGGAAGTGAAACGCGTTGGTTTTTTGATCGTGTCGACCGATCGCGGCCTGTGCGGCGGTTTGAATATCAACTTGTTCAAGCGCACCGTGCGATCGATGAAAGAGTGGGCCGACCAGGGCATTGAGATCGAGCTGTCCTTGATCGGGGCTAAAGCAGCAGCCTTTTTCAATAGCTACGGTGGCAATGTCACGGCAGCCGTTCGCGACCTCGGGGAAACGCCGGCACTCGCGGATTTAATCGGGGCGGTGAAAACGATGTTAGATGCCTACGAGGAAGGGCGCATCGATCGCTTGTTCCTGGTGAGTAACCAGTTCGTCAACACGATGACACAGAATCCGACGGTAGAGCAGCTGTTGCCATTGGAGGCGGAAGAAAATCAGGAGATGAAGCATCACTGGGACTATATCTACGAACCTGATGCGAAAGAATTGCTGGAGCGCCTGTTGACCCGCTACATCGAGTCCCAGGTTTACCAGGCGGTGGTAGAAAACGGAGCCTGTGAGCAGGCAGCACGGATGCTGGCGATGAAAAATGCCACCGAGAACGCTGGTGAATTGATCGACGATTTGCAATTGATTTACAACAAAGCGCGGCAGGCGGCTATCACCCAGGAGCTCTCTGAAATTGTGAGCGGAGCGGCGGCGATAGGCTAGACCTCGGCCAGCGTGATATGGAAAAAATTATGGCTGCAGACGATCGCGCACCTGGCGACTCACCGAGCCAAACAGAATTGAACTTTGAGAGAGAGGATCCGGACATGAGCAGCGGACGAATCGTACAAATTATTGGCGCGGTCATCGACGTGGAATTCCCGCGTGATGTAGTGCCCAAGGTATACGATGCACTGATGGTAACCGCAAGGAACCTCACCCTTGAAGTACAGCAGCAGTTGGGTGACGGTGTGGTGCGCACGATTGCCATGGGTGCTTCCGAGGGAGTCAGCCGCGGTCTTGCTGTGGAAAATACCGGGCAACCGATAATGGTGCCAGTAGGTATAGAAACGCTGGGACGCATTATGGATGTCCTGGGCAACCCCATTGATGAGTGTGGGCCTATTGGTGAGAAGGAGCGCGCGTCCATTCATCGCAAGGCCCCCGCCTATGAGGAATTATCCGCGTCCGATGATCTGCTGGAGACGGGCATCAAGGTCATCGACCTGGTCTGCCCCTTCGCCAAGGGCGGCAAGGTCGGATTGTTCGGTGGCGCCGGCGTAGGCAAGACCGTCAACATGATGGAACTGATTAACAATATCGCTACTGAACACTCCGGATTGTCCGTCTTTGCCGGTGTCGGCGAGCGCACTCGTGAAGGTAACGACTTCTATTTTGAAATGCAGGAGTCCAAGGTCGTCGATGTAGAAAACTTCAGTAACTCCAAGGTAGCGATGGTGTATGGGCAGATGAACGAGCCGCCGGGCAACCGCCTGCGCGTAGCGCTGACCGGATTGACCATGGCTGAAAAATTCCGTGACGAAGGCCGCGACGTGTTGCTGTTTATCGACAACATCTATCGCTATACCCTGGCGGGAACTGAGGTATCGGCACTGCTGGGTCGTATGCCTTCAGCGGTGGGTTACCAACCGACTCTCGCGGAAGAAATGGGTGTGCTGCAGGAGCGGATCACCTCGACCAAAACCGGCTCCATCACGTCGATTCAGGCAGTCTATGTGCCGGCGGACGATTTGACCGACCCCTCGCCGGCCACGACTTTCGCGCACCTGGACTCTACCGTGGTGTTGAGCCGGGATATCGCCGCCAAGGGTATCTACCCTGCGGTGGATCCGCTGGATTCTACTTCGCGCCAGCTGGATCCGCTGATAATCGGCACTGAGCACTATGATACAGCGCGCGGGGTACAGACCGTGTTGCAGCGCTACAAGGAATTGAAGGATATTATCGCCATTCTCGGTATGGATGAACTGTCCGAGGAAGACAAGCAGACCGTGGCGCGCGCGCGCAAGATTGAGCGCTTCCTGTCGCAACCCTTCCATGTTGCGGAAGTGTTCACTGGTTCACCGGGCAAGTATGTCTCATTGAAAGAAACCATAGCAGGCTTCCAGGGCATTCTTGCCGGCCAATACGATCACTTGCCCGAGCAGGCTTTTTACATGGTTGGCAGTATCGACGAAGCCGTCGAGAAAGCCAAAAAGCTGTAAGCCAGCGGGAGTAGCGAGGCACAGATATGGCAATGACAATTCACTGCGACATCGTCAGCGCGGAAGAAGAAATTTTCTCCGGTCTGGTGGAAATGCTGGTGGCCACCGGTGAACTTGGTGAGCTGGGTGTGAGCTACGGCCACGCGCCTTTGCTGACGTCACTGGTGCCTGGCCCCGTGCGCATTGTGACCCAGGACGGCCAAGAGCAGATCTTTTACGTCTCTGGCGGTTTTCTGGAGGTGCAGCCGGGCGTGATTTCCATCCTCGCAGATACCGCTATTCGCGCCGATGATGTCGACGAGGCCGCTGCGGAGGAGGCTCGCAAGGACGCCGAGCAAGCACTGGCCAACCAAACGGGCGATTTTGATTACGGACGGGCGTCAGCGCAGCTGGCAGAGGCCGCCGCGCAGTTGGCGACCCTGCGCAAGATGAAGAATCGAGCGGGTCGCGGGTAGGTCGGATGACGAGCTGACAGTGCGGCAAAAGACCCCGGCATGACCGGGGTTTTTTATGTCAGTTGCTAAACGCTTCACACTGCAACGGTTGGCGACGGCAGCGACGCAGCGCATAATGAGCGTCGCGATATCGAATTTATTCGCCGCTGCTAGCACTAATAATGAGTAGGATGGGACAGCCCTTGCTATGAAACTGGAAGTCGTGATCCTCGCCGCCGGCCAGGGAACGCGGATGAAATCCCGCCTGCCCAAGGTATTGCATACCCTGGGTGGCAAGCCGCTGCTGGAGCACGTGATTCACACGGCACAGGCACTTGAGCCGATCGCTATACATGTCGTCATCGGGCACGGTAGTGAACAGGTACAGCAAGCTCTGGCACAATACACCATCAACTGGGTGATACAGGCGCAACAACTGGGTACCGGTCATGCCGTTATGCAGGCGCTGCCCGCCATCGCTAGCGATAGCGTGGTACTGGTGCTCTACGGCGATGTGCCGTTGACACAACTGTCTACTCTGCAAGATCTGGTGCGGCAGGCGCAGGAGGGACCTGCCCTGTTGACAGCCACGCTGCAAAATCCGCTGGGTTATGGCCGAATTCTTCGAGACGAAAAAGGCGCATTGCTAGCGGTGGTGGAAGACAAGGACGCCACCGCCAGCCAACGCCAGATCCGGGAAATAAACACCGGCCTGGTGGCGGCTCCGCAGCGGGATTTCAAAGACTACCTGCCGCAAGTGAATAATAAAAATCAGCAGTCTGAGTACTACCTTCCCGACATTATCAGTCTTGCGGTTGCCGCCGGCAAAACGGTAGCGTCCTGCACAGCGACTTCCGAACTGGAGATTCTTGGGGTCAATGATCGCGTGCAGCTCAATCAGGTAGAACGCGAGTACCAGCGCCGCACAGCACAGAATCTCATGCGTCAGGGGGTGAGCATCGCCGATGCTGCGCGCATCGATATCCGTGGCAGTCTTACCTGTGGTGAAGAAGTCTGCATTGATATCAACGTGGTATTTGAAGGTGCGGTCACACTGGGGAGTAATGTTTCCATTGGTGCGAACTGCGTCCTGCGTGATGTCAGTGTGGGAGACGACTCTGTCATTCATCCTATGAGTCATTTGCAGGAAACGGTGGTGGGCAAGGCGTGTAGCGTCGGACCGTATGCCCGATTGCGCCCCGGAACGGTGTTGGCAGAGGGTGCTCGCATCGGCAACTTTGTGGAAACCAAAAACGCCAATATCGGCGTCGGGAGTAAAGTGAATCACCTGAGTTACATCGGTGATTGCCAGATGGGCGCAGACGTTAACATCGGCGCGGGCACCATCACCTGTAATTACGACGGGGTTAATAAGCACAAGACCGAAATCGGCAGCGGTGTGTTTGTGGGATCCAACAGCACCCTCGTAGCGCCTTTGCGCATCGAGGAGCAGGGATTTATTGCCGCAGGTTCCACGGTGACCAAAGCGGTGGGCAAAGGCGATCTGGCGGTAAGCCGCGCGCAACAGCGCAATATTCCCGGCTGGGATCGTCCCGCCAAGCGTGACAGCAAGGATTAACTATGTGTGGCATTGTGGCCGCCGCCGCGCGGCGCGAAGTTTCTGAAATACTGCTGGAGGGGCTCAGGCGTCTGGAATACAGGGGTTATGACTCTGCGGGCATGGCGCTGATCGATGAGCAACAGCATCTGCTAATACATAAGCGCAAGGGCAGAGTCAAAGAACTGGAATTGGCCCAGCAGGAACAACCTTACTATGGGAGCACCGGCATTGCCCATACCCGCTGGGCGACACACGGTAAGCCCTCCGGTGTAAACGCCCATCCCCATACCTCAGGACAGCGAGTTGCCCTGGTACACAATGGCATCATAGAGAATCATGCGAGTCTGCGGGCAGAGTTGATCGCGGCGGGATATGAAATGGCGTCTGCCACTGACACTGAAGTTATCGTTCATCTCCTGCATCGCCATCTCGAGGCCGGCGCGTCGCTATTGCACGCCATGCAACAAACGGTGACGAGATTGGAAGGGGCGTATGCACTGGCAGCGATAGACACCCAAAGTCCGGATGAGGTAGTCGGGGCGCGCAAGGGGAGCCCCCTGGTGGTTGGTGTGGGCATCGGGGAAAACTTTCTCGCGTCAGACCAGATGGCCCTGCGGCAGGTGACGGATCGTTTTATCTATTTGGAAGAGGGTGATCTGGTGCAGGTCACACCGTCCAACATTCAGATTTACAACGCCCAAGGCATGTCTGTTGAGCGCGCCACAACCCGTATCAAAGAGGCGCTGGAAACCGCCGAGCTGGGTGAGTTCGATCATTACATGATCAAGGAAATTTTTGAACAGCCGGAGGCGCTGGCGGCGACATTCGCCGATGTGACTGACACACAACAGATCGAGGAGAGGTTTGGTCCCGGTGCAACGGCCGTGTTCGACAAGGTAAAAAGCGTGCAGATCGTCGCCTGTGGTACCAGCTTCCACGCCGGCATGGTGGCGCGCTACTGGCTGGAAGAGCTCGCTGGCGTCAGTTGTCAGGTTGAGGTGGCGTCGGAGTTTCGCTACCGCAAGCGGGTACAGCACGAGGGCACGTTGTTGGTCGCTATTTCCCAGTCCGGCGAAACAGCCGACACGCTGGCAGCCTTGCGCAATGCGAGCGAGGGCGAGTTCATTGGCAGCCTGGTCGTGTCTAATGTGGACAACAGCTCCTTGGTACGCGAATGCGACCTGGTATTTCTAACCCGCGCAGGCATTGAAATCGGAGTCGCGTCCACCAAGGCGTTCACCACCCAGCTGGTCGCACTGCTGATGCTGACACTGGTGTTGGGCCGACGTCGGGCGATGCCCGAAAGCCGCCAACAGTGCATTATCGCGGCGCTACAAAATCTGCCGCAATATGTGCGTCAAACACTGGAGCTCAACGGGGCGATACAAAAACTGTCCGAGGCCTTCATACCCAAACATCACGCGCTTTTCCTGGGGCGCGGCATTCAGTACCCCATTGCGATGGAGGGGGCGTTGAAGCTCAAGGAAATCTCCTACATTCACGCTGAAGCCTATCCCGCGGGCGAGCTGAAACATGGCCCGCTGGCGCTGGTGGACGACGATATGCCGGTGGTCGCAGTTGCGCCCAATGATGAGTTGTTGGAGAAGCTGAAATCCAATCTGGAGGAAGTACGTTCGCGCGGCGGGGAACTGTTTGTCTTCGCGGATAAGGAGGCGGGCTTTGCCAACGAGCCACGGGTGCAGGTTTTGCCCATGCCTCACTGTCCCGAGGTGATCAAACCGATTGTCTATACGGTGGCGCTGCAGTTGCTGTCGTACCATGTCGCGTTGCAAAAAGGCACAGACGTGGATAAACCACGCAATCTGGCCAAGTCCGTTACCGTTGAGTGACGCTGCCCGACGTTCTCAGGCTAATCTATAAAGGCGCTTTGGCTTGTTTACAGCTATGGTGGGAGAGGTAACCGTCCGGAACGCAAACCCGCCCGGACGGTGAGGGCATCAGCCCGGGTGCGCGGTCTTGTAATCGCGCAGTGCAGTATTGAACTTGGTCGCGATCTCTTCTTCTTTCGAGACGGATCCGTTGTATTCATCGTTGAGTTGTTTGAGGGTCGTCTGTGCCGCTTCACTAGGGGAGTCCCCGGCGGCGGCGACTTGCGCGGCACTAACCTTTGGGTCCAGACACGCCCGGTATTCTGAGTTCGCGGCCTGATATTCCTTGACGGACTTTTGCCCTGCCAGCATCTGCTCCATGGTTGCAGTGGCGCCATCAGGCAGCTGCGGCTCGCTTGGCGCTGCGCATTCGCCGGCTATACTCGCTGCGCTGCCCAGAGCCAGACCGATTAGTGCCAACTTGATAACGTTAATCATAAATACCTCACCTGTTTGGAGTGTTTCGGGGGAAAAACCTTAACAGGAGTGCCGGCTCCTGCCAAGTCTCGACTGATACCGTCACGACCGATCCTCGCAAGCTGTTATTCTTTACCTACCCAAAGCTCGGATACCCGCAATTGTCCTTCCAACTGCCGCGCCACCTCCTGCGCGGAACTTCTGCTGGCCAGCCCCACCACTCTGACGCGGTACAGCGTTTCACCCTCTTTGGCGATCGGAGCAATGATGACCTTGCCAGCACCCGGACGCAGTTTGCCTGACCAGGTTTCCGCCACGCTGCGCGCTGCATAGGAACCGAAGTTCACGAACCAGGGACCTGAAGATGTCGCTGCGGATGGGGTGGCAGCAGGTTTAGGCGCAGCCGGCTGAGGAGTGGCTGCCGGTCTGGGTGCGGCTGCCTCTGGTGTGCTTGGCTTTGCTGCAGCCGTCTTAGGCACAACCGTCCTGGGTGCTGCGCCTTCCGGCGCGGCCGACTGAGGCGCCACCGGCCGCGATGACGCGGATGCACCCACGGCGGCAGGTTTGACCTGATTGGCCGCTGGCAGCGTTTTGGTCAGTACGGCCTGTTGGACACCCAGCTGGGCCTCCAGGCCGGCTACGGTATCCGCGAGCCGCCGGTTTTCCAGCGTCATTGCCTCCGCAATGGCAGACAACTTGTCAAAAGACTGTTTCATATCTTTCAGGGCATCCCGGCTGGCGCTCACGTCCTCGGGGCTGGCGGTGGTGGCAAGCTTCGCGCGCAATTCGCGCAGCTCTTCCTGCGTAGTCGCACGCTGTTGCATGACGCCGTAACCGCCAGCGAGCAACAGCACGAGGGCAACAACGGCCACCGCAATGAGGCTTAACGGCCAATTCTGGCCGCTGTCTTCCTCCTCCTCCTCGAGATAGCCCTCCTTCTCGAGCCAGGCATCGGGCTCCTCGGCAACTGACTGATCGGCCTCGTAGGGCGAGTCAGAATCCTCCGCTGGGAACAAGCCGTCCTCTTCCTCTTCGGAAAACTCGTCCTCAAACGCCTCTTCTTCCACGCTGTCGGCGCGATAGCCCGAGGTGTAATCGGTATCCCGATCAGGTTCTTCGTACGGGTCTCCATCGTCGTCATCGAAAGCACTAAAACTAGGCTCGCGCCGCTGATTTTTGCCGCTGAATGGGGCTTCAGCGCCAGCCGTCAGCTCGTCGTCATCCGAGAGATCGTTACTATTTTTGGTCATGGCGGAGCAGCACCTGCGCGTTGCGATAATCTGCCGCGATGATAACAGACCCGTTCGCCAATTTCCTCGCCGCGCCGGCAAGAATAAAGGGTACGTTCAGCGGTTCGAATGTAGTTAGAATACGCTGATGGATGTCTCCGCTATTCTCTCTCCCCTTAACGAAGCCCAGCGCGATGCTGTCGCCGCAGACAATCAGAACATGCTGGTGCTCGCGGGAGCTGGCAGTGGTAAGACGCGGGTTCTGGTCCATCGCATCGCCTGGCTGATCACGGCAGAACATTTTTCGCCCTGGTCCATTCTGGCGGTGACGTTTACCAACAAAGCGGCGCGGGAAATGCGCAACCGTATTGAGGAGATGTTGCAGATTCCCTCCCACGGAATGTGGGTTGGCACGTTTCACGGCCTCGCGCATCGCCTGTTGAAGGCGCACTGGCAGGACGCAGGTCTGCCGCAGAATTTCCAGATACTGGACAGCGATGATCAGCTGCGTCTGGTGAAGCGCGTGTGCCGTGACCTGGGCCTCGATGAATCGCGCTGGCCACCCAAGCAGGCCATGTGGTACATCAACGCACAAAAGGACGAGGGTCTGCGCAGCGCGCATGTCGATGTCCCGCCGGGAGATCTGTTTGCTCGGACCATGGTGCAGGTGTATCGCGCGTATGAAGTCGCCTGCGATCGCGCCGGCCTGGTGGATTTTGCCGAATTGCTGCTGCGCGCCCACGAGTTGTGGCTCAAAAGTCCGCAAGTGTTGCAGCACTATCAGGGCCGCTTCAGGCAGATACTGGTGGATGAGTTCCAGGATACCAATACGGTGCAATACGCATGGCTGCGGGTGTTGGCGGGCGCGCATATTCCCGTGGTTGCTGTGGGCGACGACGACCAATCCATCTATGGCTGGCGCGGCGCCAAGATTGAAAATATCCAGCGCTTCACCGAAGATTTCAACGGTACGCGGACCATTCGCCTGGAGCAGAATTACCGCTCTACCCAAACCATCCTGCAGGCGGCCAATGGCGTTATCGCGCACAATTTTGGACGCCTGGGCAAGCAGCTATGGACAGACGGGGAGTCAGGTGAGCCGATCAGTCTGTACGCGGGATATAACGAACATGACGAGGCCCGCTACATCGTGGAGCAGACGGAGCAGTGGCTGCTCACGGGCAATACGCGCTCCTCGGTGGCCATTCTGTATCGCTCGAACGCGCAATCGCGGGTGCTCGAGGAAGCGCTGATTCGCAATGCCATCCCGTATCGTATCTACGGCGGGCAGCGCTTCTATGAGCGCCTGGAAATTCGCAATGCGCTGGCCTACCTGCGCTTGCTGCTCAACCGGGGGGATGACGCCGCCGTGGAAAGGGTAATCAACACGCCGCCGCGCGGCATTGGCAGCAAGACCCTCGACACCGTGCGCGAGTGCGCCCGCGACCGTGGCATACCCCTATGGGGCGCTATTGCCGCCGTGTTGGAAGAAAAGCTGCTGCCGGCCAGGGCGCTCAGCGCGCTGGAAGGCTTTGTCGTATTGATCAACGAGTTGGACGGCGGTGCGAATGAGCTGCCTCTGGAAGAACTGGTTGATCATGCGCTACGGGCTTCCGGGCTGTTGCAGTACCACAAAAGCGAAAAGGGTGAAAAAGGCCAGGCGCGCGTAGAGAACCTGGAGGAGCTGGTCAGTGCCGCCAAGCAGTTTGTCGCGGAGGACGGCGAGCTGTCACCGCCGCAGCAATTTCTCGACCGGGCAGCATTGGATGCCGGCGATGCGCAGGCCGAGGTGCACGAGGACAGCGTGCAGTTGATGACGCTGCACTCCGCCAAGGGTCTGGAGTTCCCGCTGGTGTTTCTGGCCGGCATGGAGGAAAACCTGTTCCCGCACCGGATGTCCATTGAGGAGCCGGGACGCCTCGAAGAGGAGCGCCGCCTGTGCTACGTGGGCATTACCCGCGCCATGCAAAAACTGGTCATCACCTACGCTGAGTGTCGGCGTCTGCACGGCAGTGAAACGTTCAATACACCGTCGCGTTTTGTCCGGGAGATTCCCGCCAAATTGCTGCAGGAGGTGCGCCTGCGCGGCACCATCACTCAGCCGGTCAGCAGCCTCACACAGGCCCAGGTCCCCGACACGGATCTGTCATTGGGGCAGCGCGTCTATCATCAGGCGTTCGGGGAAGGCGTCGTGCTAAACTTCGAAGGACGCGGTGCCAGTGCTCGGGTGCAAGTGAATTTTGATTACGACGGCAGCAAGTGGCTGGTGCTGCAATACGCCAATTTGCAGTTGATGTAACCGGACGTACCTACGGATGAAATCGAGCATCGACACCGTTGTGGCAGAGCTCTGGCAAAGCAGGGCTTTTTTCTTAGCAAAGATTCCCAAAAAAGATACAATGCGCCCATTCCCAGCCAAATTGAAATCTCACGATCAGGTGTGAAAATGAACGCAACTCCCAAAACGCGTATCTCGCAAAAAGATATTCCCGTGAACGAGCGTTTAATATTTGCGTTGGATTTTCCCAGTGCAGATGAAGCACGATTGTGGGTTGAACAACTTGGAGACAGCGTCCATTTTTACAAAGTTGGTTTGGAACTGTTTATGGCCGGAGGGTATCTCGAGCTCGTAAGCTGGTTAACCGAGCAAGGTAAGAAAGTCTTTGTTGATTTGAAGTTCTTCGATGTGCCGCAAACGGTGCAGTCGGCAGTAAAACAACTGCAGAAATATGGCGCGTCCTTTGCGACGGTGCATGGCAACGACAGTATTCTGAAAGCGGCTGTCAAAGAAAAGGGTGACGTGAAGCTCTTGGCGGTTACGGTACTTACGAGCCTTGACCAAGCCGACATGGATGATCTGGGATTTAAAGTTGATGTTAAAGATCTGGTTTTGTCGCGCGCCAGGCGTGCATTGGAAATAGGTTGCGATGGAGTGATATCTTCGGGACTTGAAGCGCCTGAGCTACGCGAGAATCTTGGTGAACGCTTCATTATCGTGACACCGGGAATTCGCCCCGTAAAAAACGTCGATGACCAAAAAAGAACGGTGGATGTAGAAGAAGCTTTTCATAATGGTGCGGACTACATTGTGATCGGGCGTCCTATCAAGGAACACGCTGGGTTCAGTTGCGCAAAGGACGCTGCTATTGACATACAACGGCGGATCAAAAACGTGTTTGAGCACCGCTAAGTTCGGTGCTCGCTATTGTTGAATCGCCCTGGTGCGCCCATTCTCATCAATGGCGACATACACAAACTCACCTTCGGTAACTTTGATCGGCTCGCGATCCTGCTGGGAGATAATCCACACTTCGACGATGATGCGAACCGAGCTGCGGCCCACTTCCAACACATCGCAATAACAGGACACCACGGCGCCCACATGGACCGGTGTGAGGAAGGCCATGCCGTTGACGGCGACGGTCGCGACCCGGCCATTGGCGACATCGCTGGCGGTAATCATCCCGGCGATATCCATTTGTGACAACAACCAGCCGCCGAAAATATCGCCGTTGGCATTGGTGTCTTTGGGCATGGCTACCGTCTGCAGGGCCAGGTCACCGTGGGGCAGGGGCGTGATATCGATATCGCTCATGTCGATTGCCTTATAGGGAACTTTTTGATTTTAGAGTCTGAGGGTATCATAGCCACCTCCGTGAGGTGAAAAGATATTCCTTCCCGCCGCCTGAACCAGGATCCGATCACGTGTTAACTATTTTATCTCCCGCCAAAACGCTGGATTTTGAGACGCCGCCGGGTACACGCAAAGTGACCCAGCCGCAGTTCTTGGCACGCGCCGCCGAGCTCGTGGAGGATGCACGCGGGCTCAACCCCGATGAAATCCGGGCGTTGATGGGCGTGAGTGCCAACATCGCTGAGCTCAATCATCGGCGCTTCATGGATTGGGGACTGCCCTTCAGTCTAAAGAACGCCAAACAGTCGCTGCTGGCCTTCAAGGGCGATGTCTATGTCGGGTTGCAGGCAGAGAGCTTAAGTGCGGCACAACGACAGTTTGCCCAACAACACCTGCGCATTCTTTCCGGCTTGTACGGCCTGCTGCGCCCGCTGGATCTTATGCAGCCCTATCGCCTGGAGATGGGTCTACCGTTTGCCAACCGCGGTGGCAAAAATCTCTATGAATTTTGGGGCGATTCAATTACCGCAGCGCTCAATACCCAGCTGCACAAGTCCGGTACCAAGGTACTGGTGAACCTGGCCTCCAATGAATATTTTCGTGTGGTGCAATCGCACGCGCTGGATGCGGATGTCATCACGCCGGTGTTCAAGGATCTAAAAGGCGACAAGTATAAGGTGATCAGTTTTTTTGCCAAGCGGGCGCGCGGACAAATGGCGCGGTTTATTATTGATCACGAATTGAACGAGCCTGACGCGATGAAAAAATTCAAAACGGATGGATATCGCTTCAATAAAGCACAATCCAGTGCTCGCGAATGGGTGTTTATCCGGGACAAGCCGGCCACCAGTCCGTAAGCGAAGCGTAATGCCCGCATGTAACCGCTGGCCGCTTTAGCGCCAAGCTTGGTCTTTAAATGGCAGCATTTGAGTTGCAGCCTGCCGGTACTCTTCGTTGTGGCGTTCCTCGCGGCGGGTAAAATCGCCCACGGCTGCTGCGAGGCGCGAGTCTGCGATCCAGTGATTTGACCACGTCGTGATGGGACGAAAGCCGCGCTGGATTTTGTGTTCCCCTTGGGCGCCCGGGTCGAAGCGCGCCAGCTTATTGGCGATGCAGTATTCGATACCCTGGTAATAGCAGGCTTCAAAATGCAGGCAGTCATACTCCTGTTCGCAGCCCCAGTAGCGCCCGTATAGCGTATCGCTGGAGCGAAAATACAGGGCACCGGCCACGGCCTGTGCATCGAGGTAGGCCAGCACCATCACCACCTGGTCGCCCATGCCCGCAGCGGTCTCTACAAAAAATTCACGGCTCAGGTAGCCGCCGTGACCACTGCGCTTGGCGTAGGTCAGTTGGTAGAAGCGGTAGAACTGCTCCCACTCCTGTGTTGTGATGTCCGGGCCTGCCAAGGTTTTTAGCACTAGCCCCTGCTCTGCGACGCGCCGGCGCTCCTTGTTCAGTGCTTTGCGTTTGCGGCTGTTGAAGGTGGCCAGAAAATCGTCGAAGCAACCGAAGCCCTCGTTAAACCAATGGAACTGGGTGGCGGCGCGGCGGTGCAATCCCGCGCCCAGCATTTTTTGGCTGATGGCCTCCTCGGGAAACAACAGGTGCCAGGACGAAATATGCCGTTGTGCCGCCAGCTTTTTTACCGCACCGAGGGCGGCGCCCAGACACTGATCCATATCCATTCCCGGTGCGATGCACAAACGCGGACCGGTTGCTGGAGTGAAAGGAATTGCGGTGACCAGCTTCGGGTAATAGGTGAGGCCGCTCTGTTGCCAGGCGTCGGCCCAGGACCAATCGAACACGTACTCGCCGTAGGAATGGGATTTCAGGTACAGCGGCATCACTGCGGCCAGCTCACTCCCTTGCCGTAACAACAGATGGCAGGGCTGCCAGCCGGTCTCTGCCGTGGTACAGGCCGTTTTTTCCAACCCGTATAGAAACTCGTGACGCAGGAAGGGATAGTCGGCCCCGGTAATGCTGTTCCACTGCGCGGCCGAAACTTGGTGCAGGCTGGTGAGAAACTCGGCGGCGAAAACCATTGGTTGTGCGGCGTGCTCCATGGCTGATTCAGATATCCGCAGCCAGATAGTCAAGCGCGACACCGGCAAAGATGGCCATGCCCACCCAGTTGTTGTGCAAGAAGGCGTTGAAGCAGGCGTCGGGCTTGCGTTCGCGGATCAGGTACTGCTGATAGCCGAATAGCCCGGCGGCCACTACCAGAGATGCGTTGTAGTAAAGACCCAACCCGAATGCTTGCCCCGCCAAATACAAGCACAGCAGGCAGCCCAGTTGCAGCAGCGCAATCATCAGGCGATCGTACTGGCCGAACAGTATCGCAGTGGACTTGACGCCAATCCTGAGATCATCTTCACGGTCGACCATGGCGTATGCGGTATCGTAGGCCATGGTCCACAACAGGTTTCCCAGATACACCAGCCACAGTGCTGATGGCAATGTGTCACGCTGGGCGGCGAAGGCCATGGGGATGCCCCAGGAAAACGCAGCACCCAGCACCAGTTGCGGTAAGTGAGTGTAACGTTTCATCAAGGGATAGCTGGAAGCCAGTACTACCGCAATCAGGGATAGCATAATAGTCAGCGCGTTGGTTAACAGCACCAGTAGGAAAGCCAGCAGCAGCAGCACGACAAAGAAAGTTATCGCCTCGCGTGTAGTGACCGCGCCTATGACCAGTGGTCGCGCGCTGGTGCGGGCCACCGCGCCGTCCAGGTTCCGGTCCGCGAGATCGTTAACGATGCAGCCGGCAGAGCGCATGAGAAAGGTGCCCACCAGGAAAATTATCAACAGGTCGAAATCGGGTACACCTTGCGCCGCCAACCACAATGCCCACAGGGTTGGCCACAGCAGCAGCAGGGTGCCGATCGGCTTGTCGAAGCGGATCAGTTGCAGCAGCGCACTGAATTTGGAGGAGATGGCCATGGATCCTTGCACGGTGTGGTGAGGGTTCCAGCTTACTGGGTTGGCGCTATAAATGCAGCGCTGACCTTGCCGCGCTGGGTGCGATGCACCGACAGTGCCGCATGCCAGGGCGTGAAAGCCTGCAGAAAGACTTCGCTCACCATCAGCTTTTTCCCCTCGATCTCGAACCGGGAGCGGCGCCCCCACGCGGCCCCGGACTGTTGCAGACTGCGCGGTAAGTAGTCGCTGTCGCCGGCCATGAGGGCCAGCTCAAAAGGATCCCGGCGCATGCCGGGGTGCCTGAATAAAATAGCACCCAGTGACTTGTTGTGCAGGCGGCGCAGGTGGGCCAGGCTGCCCACCAGACTGGCAATGGGAAAGACGCTGCGGGCAAAAACGACCGAATTATTGTCCAACAACAGGGCTACTTCGCGCACCAGCGCCAGTTGCCGGGAGGGCAGGGCCAATAGCCTGCGCTCGGAGGGCAGGGGTACTTCCCACCCTTGGTACAGGCGCTGTACACGAAAATCACCCTGTCCGGATGCCACCAGTTGCCCAGTCAGGGACCCGTTATCGGTTAACCAGACACGCAAATCCGCCGTGAGGGTGGCACTGGTGTAATGCGCAACGGGCCGCCAGCGGGGCTCGGCAGCAATGCGCCTGCGCGGCGCCAGGGCAGGGATTGGAGGGGACACAGGTCTGGCATCCTTGATTCGAGTGGCGAGAATGCGGTATCGGCAGAGCGCTTGCAAGCGAGCCTCGGGCTTAAATGGCCGGACCCCCGGGGGGAGAAAATCCTTGCACAATTATTGTACAACTTTATAGTGTTGCGTCTCCAAATTTGTCTATTTGTTCGGCGCCAGACGCATCGCATTCGGCTGCTGCGCAACCCCTGAGTTAAAGAGAGAGTAGTAGCATGAGTAAGTGGGAATGTATTGTCTGCGGCCTGATCTATGACGAGAAAGCCGGTTGGCCGGACGACGGTATCGCGCCGGGCACCAAGTGGGAGGATGTGCCGGAAGATTGGCTGTGTCCCGACTGTGGTGTGGGCAAGGAAGACTTCGAATTACTGGAGGAGTCACCGGTCGACGATGCGCCCCATCACGAGGAGCCCGTGGTCGATACGGTACACCCGCCCGTGGTGATTTTGGGAACTGGTCTGGCGGGGTACGGCGTGGCCAAGGAGTTTCGCAAGCACGATAGCGAAACCCCGCTCATCCTGATTACCTCTGACGACGGCCGCTCTTATTCCAAGCCGATGTTGTCCACCGGTTATACCAAGAGCCAGTCGGCTGACGATCTGGCGCAATCCGATGCAGGCAATATGGCCGGACAGCTCAAGGCCAGTGTGTGGACCATGACCAAGGTGAACGAGATTGATACCGTGCGCCAGTTGATCAAGGTCAGTGATGCCGATACCGCCATTCACTACGGCAAACTGGTGTTGGCGTTAGGTGCGGAAGTAATCCGGCCACCGATTGCGGGTGATGGTCTGGAGCTGGTGTACTCTGTGAATGACCTGCTGGACTACGGTGATTTTCGTACAGCGGTCGCCAAGAATGCGGTGAAGAAAATATGCATCATCGGCGGTGGCCTGATCGGCTGCGAATACACGAATGATTTGCTCAATGGCGGGTTCGAAGTGGAAGTGGTGGACCCGCTCGGTTATTGCCTGCCTACCCTGCTACCGGAGCCGGCTGGTAAAGCGGTGCAGGCGGCACTCGAAGCGAAGGGCGCGACCTTCCATTTCGGGCCTCTGGTGACTGCGGTCAATAAGGCTGAGAAGGGTGTTAAGGTGAGCCTCAATAACGGCGAGACCATTACCGCGGACATCGTGCTCTCTGCCGTGGGTGTGCGACCTCGCACCGGTCTGGCCAAGGCCAGCGGCATCAACACCAATCGGGGTGTGGTCACCAACCGCTTGCTGGAGACCAGCGCCCCCAACGTCTATGCCATGGGTGATTGCGCCGAGGTCAACGGCCATGTGCTGGTGTATGTCGCGCCCCTGATGGCAGCTGCCAAGGCCTTGGGCAAGACTCTGGCGGGCGAGCCCACCGAAGTCAGCTACCCTGCGATGCCCGTGACGATTAAAACACCGGCCTGTCCGGTGGTGGTGGCCCCGGTAGCGCCTGGCGCTCAGGGCGAGTGGACTATCGAAGTCGATGGCAACAACGTCAAGGCGCAGTTTAGAGACAGCAGCGGCAAACTGCTGGGCTTTGCCCTGACCGGCGAAGCGATCAAAGACAAAACAACGCTGCAGAAAGAGTTGCCGGCCATCATGGCCTGATGTGCTCCCGGTTACACAGGGTTTGCGGGTGACCGGTCACGTTGAGCGTCATATACGATTGTGGCTGAACGATTTTGTCGTCGGTCTGAACCTGTGTCCGTTTGCGCGCCCGCTGTTGGGCGCGTCTAACATGCGCATTGCGGTCTGCACGGCGAGTGACAAGGCGCTGCTGCGACAGGCATTCCTGCAGGAGTTGGATACGCTGCAGGACAGTATGGAGCAGGACGTCGCCACCACACTGCTCGCCTTTCCCCGCGCACTGCACGATTTCGCAGATTATTTATGGTTCCTCGACGACGCGCAGGAATTATTGCTGGAAGCGGGTCTTGAAGGTGTGGTGCAGCTGGCCAGCTTTCACCCGCAGTATCGCTTTGCGGGCGAGGCGTCAGACGCCGCCAGTCACTACAGCAACCGCGCACCGTATCCGCTGATTCACCTGCTCAGGGAAGACATGTTGAGTCGCGCATTGTCGGACGCGGTCGATCCGCACCAGATTCCCGACAGGAATATTGAGACGCTCAACAATATCGGGGTTGAGGAACTGGAGCGGCGTTGGCATGCTATATTCTCCAGCTAACGCTTTGCTTCGATGGCGGCGGATACACTTGACGGTACTCTATTCAGGCCATTATTTTCTTTACAGTGGATCTGTTAAACCGGCCAACAGTCCAGAGGCAAACGTGCGACACTTGGTGAAACAATGATTTATTCCGGCACGGATCCAGCCTCCGGGAGTACGCAATGGAATTCCTGATGGACCCATCCATATGGATCGGCTTATTCACGCTGGTCGTCCTCGAAATTGTATTGGGTATCGACAACCTGGTCTTCATCGCGATCCTGGCGGATAAGCTGCCGCCCCACCAACGTGATCGCGCCCGACTGATCGGTCTGTCATTGGCGCTGGTGATGCGACTGGGGCTACTGTTCGTCATGTCCTGGTTAGTGAAGCTGACCAAACCACTTTTCTGGATGGGCGACTTCAGTTTCTCGGGACGTGATCTGATACTTCTGGTGGGTGGACTATTCCTGGTGTTCAAAGCCACCATGGAGATTCACGATCGTCTCGAAGGTGCGGCGCACCATGTCGGGACAAGGCCGGCCTATGCCAGTTTTTGGATGGTTGTGGCGCAGATCATCGTCCTCGATGCGGTTTTCTCCCTGGATGCGGTGATTACCGCCGTGGGGATGGTGGAGCACCTGGGCGTCATGATGGCGGCGGTCGTTATCGCGATGGGTGTGATGATCGTCGCATCGAAGCCGCTGACCCGATTCGTTAACGCGCATCCCACCGTGATCCTACTGTGCCTGAGCTTCCTGCTGATGATTGGATTCAGCCTGATGGCGGATGGCTTTGGCTACCACATTCCCAAAGGGTACCTGTATGCCGCCATTGGATTCTCCATCCTCATCGAGTCATTCAATCAGGTATCGTGGCGCAATCTTGAAAAGAGGGAGGCTCGGTTACCGCTGCGGGAACGGACTGCAAACACCATTCTGGGGCTGATGGGCGGAGGGCAGTCGCCCGAAGATACGGCGGAGAGTCTTGCGCAGGAATCCACTACCGCAGGATATGGTGAAGAAGAACGCTTCATGATTTCGGGTGTGTTGACCCTTGGGCAACGCTCCATACGGATGATCATGACTCCGCGCTCGAAGATATCCTGGATCAACTGCGAAAGCGGCGCGGCAGACGTCCGGTCGCAACTATTAGAAACCCCGCACAGCCTTTTTCCAGTATGCCGGGGCATGCTGGACGAGGTGGTCGGTGTTGTACGGGCCAAGGATTTGCTGACCGCGCTAGATGGCGGTGTGGATCTGGCAGCATTTGCCGCTCAGCATCCGCCCATCGTGGTCCTTGACACGACCGACGTGATCAAGCTCCTGGGTGTACTGCGCGAAGCGAAAGGCAGTCTGGTGCTGATTGTGGACGAATATGGCTCGGTCGAGGGACTTGTCACCCCGCTGGATATTCTGGAAGCCATCGCCGGAGAGTTTCCCGATGCGGACGAGACGCCCGAAATTGTTCGTGATGGCGAAGACTGGTTAGTGAAGGGCACAGCGGATTTGCATCTGCTGGCGCAATCGTTGGACAACATTGCATTTGGAAACACGGACGACTACGTGACCATGTCGGGGCTACTGTTAGCGCACTATGGCAAGATTCCAGCGGTTGGCGAGACGTTGCAGTTCGGCGATTTTAGCTTTGAAGTAATGGCGATCTCCGATCGGCGGGTCGAACTGGTGCGTGTTACCCGGGCATTGTTTGAGTTGACTTTAGCCTGACGGTATCGGAACTCAAGCGCTGACGGGCCAGTCATCGAACCTGTGCTCGCCGACGCCATAGTTCTAACCAAATCAACTACTCCTCGTCGATAGCAGCGTTACGGTCGGCCCCGATCTGCTTGATCACCCTATCAAAGTCGCTTTCAAACAGCCTGTCCTGCACGATGCGGTATTTCTCGAATTCGCTTTCGGCGTGCGCCCTGGCGAGTTCTGCCGTCACCTTGCCCGCGTCTTGCAGCACCTCCCTGTCCCAGAGTTCCAAGAAACCGCCCAGACGTTCCTCCCAGTCCGCCATGGTCATTGGGATACGGCGCATGGCTTGAAGTTCTGCCATATCGAGATAGGCCGAGACAATCCGCTGCATCTGAGCCAACTCGAACTCCGATAAGTAGTTCTTGGCAATGGCGACGTCGTATTTGTGGACTTTCCCTTGGGGCGCACCCTCCCAACTGACCAAGCCCATGTTTTCCCTCTTGTGATCAGCTCGATCCACAATGACTTCTGCCGCTGTCTGGCCGTGAATGGCGTAATGCAGCTTGTTCTGAACCGCCGCAAAAAAGCGTTTGGTCGCCGTGGCGGACGGATCATAGTCCAGCGAGCTAGCGTAGATATCGGTGATTTTCTGGTAGAACTTGCGCTCGGAAAGGCGGATCTCCCGAATTTTTTCCAGTTGACGCTCGAAGAATTCATCCGTAAGGATGCTGCGGCCTCCTTTAAGGCGATCCACATCCATCGTCCAACCCTGAATCGTGTAGTCCTTGACGATCTGGTTGGCCCACTTGCGAAACTGCACCGCGCGCTCGTTTTCAATCTTGAAGCCCACGGAGATAATGGCCTGCAGGCTGTAGTGTTTGACCTGATAGTTTTTGCCGTCGGCAGCAGTTGTTAAGTATTGCTTAATAACTGCTGCTTCTTCGAGTTCGTTATCCGCAAAAATACGTTTTAAATGCTGGTTGATAGCGGGCACCGATACATCGTAGACCGCGGCCATCATCTTCTGTGTGAGCCAGATGTTCTCGTCCTCATAGCGCATTTCCACGCTGGTTTCCGATTGCCCGCCAGAAGCGACAAAGGTAAGGTATTCGGCCGCCGATGAGCGCACTATGGAAACCTCATTTTTGCTGAGGGCCTTCGGCGGCTTGTCTTTGCTCATATCTGCCTTCTCAAATGTACTTAGGGGTCATCATGGCTTTGCACCGAGGGACCCAGCCATCGGCACAAGAGTTGGTTCAATAAAACCGGACACCTTGGTAAAGCTGTAAAATGCCATAACGAGGTGAACAATGACAAGGCAAAGACGAAATTAGCCAGAAAATGTCGAGCGAGATGCCGTGGCGCTGGTGACAGAACTGGGTTACTCGATAGCGGAAGCGCCACGTAGCTTGGATATTGGGCCCACGCTCCTGGGTCGCGGAAACGTGGGTATGAAGCGCAAGCTAAGGGCGAGTCGCTGGGTGAGGACGGTGATCCGGATGTTGATCATGGCCATTAGTCTGAAAAAACCTCGGGCAGCCGAATTCACAGGCTCTCATGCTTGAAAATACTACGTGTGAATGTATACAGCTGACTGATGCATTCAGCAGACTGCTATCATGTAGCCACTAACCGAATACTAACGTCCCCTGCTTATCAGGACAAAACTTAGAGGAGTAAACCATGAAGTTCATCGCTTACTGGTTGATTGCATTTAGCGCCTCGGTCAGCGCTGATACGTACATTGAAAAATCCGGCAACAAGTGCCCACCTGGCTACTCTGATACTTCGGGCAATTACTGTAGATCTTACAGCGAAGAACCCAAGCAGGTGCTGACCAAGACAGGGGACAAGTGTCCTCCGGGTTGGAGTAACACCAAAGGTAACTACTGTGTAAACAACAGTACTCGACAAGATGATGTCATCGTTAAATCGGGAGATAAATGTCCGCCGGGGTATGGCAATACTCGGGGCGGTTACTGTAAGAGGTAGCGCCAACTCCAACAATGGGCCTGTAAATAATTCTGTGTAACCGCC
>JANNXP010000063.1:0-10499 GCA_031409615.1 Haliea sp.
ACCGCCCACTTCCTGCGGCATGTGGGGAAGCCAGAAGCCCTGCGCTTTGGCCTCCTTACGTAACTGCTTGATGAGCTCAGACCAGTCTTCCCGCTTGGCGGACGTGTTGGCGCTCAGCTCGGCGTAGCGTACTTTGACTGTCTCGTGCAGGAATGCCCGGATCTGGGTCCGGGCCTGTTCCACTGCGGGGCTGAACGTGAAGTCGATGGCCATAATGTGTGTTGCCGTTGTTGTGCCCTGGCACGGCAAATCAGTCTACACCACCACAACGTCAGGGCACACACGCTCGAACACGCGCTCGAACACGCGCTCGAACTACGCCTCGTGGCCAGGGACCTTCCCGTCATAGGAGGCCTTGGAAATCGCATCGCCATCAAACTTGATGGTTTTTTCCGGCACCAATTCCAGTACGACCCGCAGCGGTGTATCGAGGTGTTTGATCGCCGCCTCCAGCGTAGGCGCAGGGTACGGGCTTATGATCGCTCCCATCGCCGGGTAGAACCAGTCCTTGGTGGCCTGGTCGTCATGAATGATGACATGACCCTTATAGGTAATCGTCTTGCCGGGACCCATGTCAGTACCCATGCTGGAAATCACCACTGAGGCCCTCGGATCACGGCGCAATGCCTTCACCCGCGCCCGCTGACTGGTAGCCGTTACCCAGATTGATCCGTTGCGGGCAACGTAATTCATAATCACCCCCAGGCCGTGGCCCTCTTTGTTGGTCCAGATGAAGTTGCACTCGATCTGCTTGTGCAGCAGCTCTTGCTCGCGCGCATCACTCAGTCCGTAAACCGTCACATCTTCGTAACCCTGCGTTGCACTGTCTGTCATGATTCCTGATTCCTGTAGTAGTTTTGTATGTGGTCGCTTGGTTTTTACTAAATCGTCTAAAAGCGCGGCAGGCGACCATTGTGCTGCCCGCCAGCCAGATCGAGCACCTGGCCATTGATGTAACCGGAGCGCTGCCCATCGGCTAAAAACAATGCCGCTTCCGCCATATCATCGAGTGTACCCATACGTCCGCAGGGTGTTGCTTCGAGATGCTTTTGAATAATCGGTTCCATGGCAAAAAAGGCATCGGTCATATCGGTCTGTATCAATCCGGCTGCGATGGAATTGAAACGCACGTTCTGCTCACCGTATTCCACCGCTGCAACCTTGATGGCGTAATCAATGCCGGCGCGGGCGGTGGAATACGTCGCCAGTCCGGGGCCGGGAATGCGTGCGGTGAGGGACGATACCGTGATCACCGAACCGCCCTCGGTCATAGCCGCCGCTGCATAGCGGAAAAATAGCAGCGCGCCGATAACGCTGATCTCCAGCGTCGGCCTAATCTCCTGGGCGCTCAACTCACTAATGAGGCCAGCCGCATGAATGCCTGCAGAGAACACCGCGATATCCACGCGTCCATAGGTATCCACCGCTTGCTTGAACAGTGTATCAATATCGCCCTCGCGGGTGACATCACACGCCACTGCAGTGCCACCCAGCTCAGACGCGAGTTGCTGCAGTGGCTCTTTGCGGCGCGCCGCCACCACCGTGTTCGCGCCTTCCGCTGCGAGGCGCCGGGCAATGGCAGAGCCAAAGTTGGCGTTGCCAGAGGCACCGAGAATAACAGCGGTTTTGCCTGCAAGTGTCGTCATAGTGTTTCCATCCCGGTCAATTCACAGCTGCGCTGCCAAAGTGCGCCGTCCACCTGGTCATTCATCGCCAATTTGTGCAACGGCTTTTTTTCCTGGCAATTGCTGAAGAACAAGCCACCGCGCTGCTGGTAGTCAGGACTGGTCGCTACATACACGCTAGTGGCTGCACCTCGCGGCACTGATTTCATAAACGGCAGGGCGAAAATGCCCAATAGCATAAACGGCAGGGACTGATCTCTGGCCAGTTCCGTGGCGATAACCCCGGGGTGCAAGGCATTCGCGACGATGCCATTCTTCGCCTGCCGCCGATTGAGCTCCCTGGCAAACATCAGGTTCATCAGTTTGGAATCGCCGTAGGAGCGAAAGCCGTTGAATTTACGCTTCTTCCAGTTCAGGTCTTCCAGCGCCGGGGTGAGTGTCGCCATACCCATAGCCGAGGAGGAAAGTACGACCACCCGGGCCCCTCCGGCCGCGTGCAGGGAATCGATAACGAGGTTGGTAAAGAGAAAATGGGCGAGATGATTGATCCCCAGATGCGCTTCGAAGCCGTCCTCGGTGCGTCGCTCCATCGGAATCATGATCCCGGCATTGTTAATCAGCAGGTGTAGCGGCAGACCCCGACTATTGAATTCCTGGGCGGACTGGCGGGTGCTGGCCAGGGAGTTGAGATCCAGTGCCAGAAAATCGAGCTGCCTCGCGTCGATACGCCCGTCGGCGGACTCCACAATCGAGCGCCGCGCCTCCTCGGCCTTTTGTAGATTACGACAGGCCATGGTGACATGCGCGCCGCGCAGGGCGAGTACCCTTGTCGTTTCCATGCCCAGACCGGTATTGGCGCCTGTGACCAGTGCGTTTTTGCCAGCGAGGTCGATCCCCTCGCTGACCTGCTCTGCGGTCGTCTTACTATTGTAACGTGCCATTACGGCGCTCCTGCCAATGTGTCCCTGATCTGCCGGCGCAGCACATCCTTGCGCACTTTGCCGCTGGCCGTGCGCGGCAGTTCAGTGACCAGTTCAATGTGCTGGGGTATTTTTTGTCTGGCCAGCAAGGCCTCATCCGCGAATTGGGCGACAGCCGCCAGGTCCAGTGCGCTATCGTGCGACACGGGAACAATGAAGGCACACACGCCCTCCCCCAGCCGCTCATGTGGCATCGCTACCACCGCCACATCACGGATACCCGGGTGACCGTGCAATACATCCTCCACTTCCTTGGCGCTGATATTTTCGCCGCCGCGGATGATGATGTCCTTCTTGCGATCGGTGATCAGAATGGCATTATCGGACGTGATATGACCGATATCCCCGGTCAGGAAGAATCCGTCGCGGTCATGCGCCTCAGCGTTCTGCTGCGGATTCGCGTAACCGAGCATCATGCCAGCGCCGCGCGCTGCAATCTCTCCGTCTTCGCCCGCTGGTAGTTCGCGGCCGTGCTCATCCAGAATTTTCACTTCGTAGGCATAAATCAGTCCGTCGGTTTCAGCCGCCAGTTGCTGCTGGCCCGCACCGACAAAGCCCTGCGTAATCACCGGCGTCTCCGTGCTGCCATACACGCGAAAGGCCCGGCAGTTATCCAACTCCTCACACGCTGCATTGATCACCTGGGGAGGCACCGCAGCACCCCCGCAGGCAAACAGTCGCATGCTGGGCAAGCCGGTATGGTGGCGCTTCGCAGCCGCTACCAGCTCTACCAGAAAGGGCGTCGCGCCAACACTGGCTGTCGCGCCCACCTCGTTGATAAATGCCACCGCAGCATCGGCGTCCCAGCGATGCATGAGCGCAGACTTTACCGGCGAGATAAACGGCAACACCATGCCGGAACCATAGCCGGTAATGTGCGTAACCGGGGATGGCATCAACATCACATCGCGTTCATCCATCTGCCAGCAATCGAGCGAATTCTGGATCACCCGGGCCAGGGTGTTATGGCTGTGCATGACCGCTTTGGGCGTGCCGGTAGTGCCGGACGTGTAAAGAATAGCCTTGATCGAGTTGGGGTCGACCGTGGGCAGTGTGGCCAGATCCACCGGTACGTTGTCCACCAGATCCTCATAGCGCAGCATATCGTCATACGACTGCTGGGCGCGCACGGTTACCACATATTCAAGATCAGGCAGCTCGGCGCGCAGTGCGGCCAGCATGGACGGAAATTCCAGGCTGCGTACCTGCTCGGGAATATAGATCAGCCGCGTCCGGGCATCCTTGAGGATAAAACGCAGTTCGTGATCGCGGTAAATCGGGATCACCGGGTTCACAATCAATCCCAGCGCACAGGCGGCGATATCCACCACCACCGACTCACGCCAGTTAGGTAGCTGAAAACTGATCACGTCACCGGACTTCATGCCCAGCTGTTGCAAGCCGGTCACCAGGCGGCGGGCCTCGTCCGCGATGGAGGCATAGGTAATGGCGGCCTCGCCTTCCAGATAGATCGCGACTTCATCGGGCTGCTGCTGTGCTTTTAACCAGGCGCCCTGGGCAATAGTCGTATTGCCCCACAATGCGCCGTCACGCTTGATACGCTCAGCGCTCAATGGATTTTTTATCAACGCATCAGTCCCTTCAGGTTGGAGAACACAGTTTCAGCAGCTAAATGTCAGTAACTAAGTGTCAGTAACTAAGTGTCAGTAACTACAGGTCGGACAACACATGTCCACCGTCCACGGTGATCGCCGCTCCGGTCATCAGGGACCCGGCATCGGAGGCCAGTAACAACAGCGGACCGTTTAGTTCGTCCAGGTTGCCGGTGCGACGCTGGGGAATGCGCTTGATCAGCGCCTGTCCCTCCGGCGTCTTGAACCACTCGCCATTCAACTCCGTCTGGAAATACCCAGGGCACAGCGCATTGACACGGATATTGTGCTGCGCCAATTCCAGCGCAGCCACCTTGGTGAACTGCACGACGGCAGCTTTGGACGCGGCATAACTGGTCAGGGCTTTCTGCGCGCGCTCCGCCAGGATTGAGGCGATATTGACGATGCTGCCGCCAGCGCCCGCTGCGATCATACGACGGGCTGTCTCGCGAGTGACATAGGCCACACCGTTGAGATTGGTATCGATGACACCGGTCCAATCCGCATCGCTGAGATCAAGCAGTAGTTTGGGAATGGTGATACCGGCATTGTTAATGACCACGGTGACCACCCCAAACGCCTGCTCGATTTCATCCAGCGCGGCGGCGATACTCTTGCTGCTGGTAACATCCATGGTGACGGCCAGAGCCTTGCCACCGGCGTTGTTGATCTTGTCCGCTTCGGCCTGAATGAGATCCGTGCGGCGCGCGGCCAGTACCACTTGCGCGCCTGCACGGGCTAGCAACGGTGCGAAGTGTTGGCCGAAGCCGCTGGAGGCACCGGTGACGAGAGCGACCTTGCCCTCGAGCAAAAACGGCTGTAACAGGTCATTCATAGTCGTTGACTCTTGTTGGCGATCAGGTGTGTGCGATCAGGCGTTGAGATACTTGTCCAGCGTCTGATTGAAGTGACGGATGCGCACTTCCTGGTAGTTACCCAGAGTGACCGCGCCTTTTTTAGACGCCTTCAGACCTTTCTGGACCTGCGGCAAGTTGGCGCCGTCCTGATTGAATACATTGGACAAGCCAGGCCCCATGACTTCTGCGGCGTCGCCGAACGGCTGATCACTTGTAAGGCGGAAGGTCGGCACATCATCCGGAGGCTGCGTACCCTCGGGATAGCGCGTCAGCAGGAAGATATCCATGATGGAGCTGTCCACATCATCGCCGTTGGGGCGATGCCGATAGGTGATGACGGTGCCGTGACCCGCCCAGGGGGCAAAGTTGGGAAACAGCAGGTACAGCGTTGAGTCCATCAGCTCGGACATGGTAGCGGTTGCCGTGAAATCTTCTCCGGCCTGTTCGTTGGCGGTGGGCAGGGCGATCTCGGCAAGTTTTTCCCGCGCGGTTTGGCCAGGTGCCAACTCGGGACGAACCTCACTGCTGATCAGCGCCATCATCGCATCCATGGAATCTTGCTCGGTAAACTGATCGGCGTGCGTAGGATTGGGAACCCCATAAGCGGTAATAGTGCGACTGACATGATCGCCCCACACATCGTACTGGGAGTTATCAATCGCCTGGAACGGCATCAGTTGGGGATGCGTGGCAATCGCGTGATACGACTCGATAAACGCTTCCAGAGCCACCTTCCAGTTGCAGGCAATCACTTTCTCAACATGCAGCGAGACATAGCGCTGCTCGTGTTTCCACTGATTCATGTGCGCGGGCAATACCTCCATGTACTCTTCAAGTGAGGGCGCATTGTCGTCCATATTGATAAAGACCCAGCCACCCCAGGTTGCCACTCGTACCTGCGGCAAGGTGTTTTTCTGCGGGTCAATATGGGGGAAATCCCACTGACACGGCGCACTGTCGAATTCGCCGTCAAGCTTCCAGGCCCAACCGTGGTAGGGGCAGCGCAGAATTTCGGCATGTCCGGCTCCGCGCTTCAAGGCGCGGCCACGGTGCAGGCAGGAATTGTAAAACCCCTTCAGCTCGCCCGCATCAGTGCGCGTCAACAGGATGGAATCATTAACAATGTCGTAAACAAAGAAGTCGCCGGGATTGCGCAGCCGACTCTCGCGACAGGCCACCTGCCAGGTCTTGCGCCACACTTTCTCCACTTCCAGGTCAAAGAATGCGCGTGAGATATAGCGCTCGACAGGGAGATCCTCAGAACCGAGATAGGTATCCGTGCTCTCGCGTAATGCCTCTGGAACATGCACCGTTTCCAGATCAAGAAGGTCTTGAAACGTGTCTGAAGGATGGCGGGCGGCAATCTGCTGCGGCGTCAGTTTTACTTTCTCATTCATAGGACAAACCTTTTTGCTATGGAACTAGCGCTGCAGAATCGTGACCGCGCTGATACCTGGCGCGCCGTACACATGGGTATAGGCGAGCTTCGGATTGCCCGGCACCTGGTGTTCACCCGCCTGCCCACGCAGTTGCAACACATTTTCGTAAACCTGACGCAAACCGGATGCACCTATCGGCTCCCCGTTGGCCAGGCAGCCGCCATCCGTATTGACCGGCATGCTACCGCCGATATGTGTGGCACCGGACTGAATCAGCGCTTCCTGCTCACCGTGTTCACAGAAGCCGTTCTCGGCCATGTGCATGATCTCGGCGCCGACTTCGGTATCCTGCAACTGCATCACATCCATATCATGCGGTCCCACGCCGGCCATCGCGAAGGCGGCTTTGGATGCATCCACCGTGGGGCCATCTACCTGTTGCAATGCCTGGCTGGGTGCGAATACCTCGAACGAGCCAAAGCGACGGGACTTCATGGTGGCGGCCTTCAGGTACACGGGGGTGTCGGTATAGCGCGTGGCGTGATCTGCCCGGCACAGGATAAGAGCGACACCGCCCTCGGCGGGTGAGCAAAACATAAACTTGGTCAGCGGGTTGTTCACCATCGTAGAGTTGGCGATCTCCTCCGTGCTTATCGGTTCCCGACGCCAGGCATTGGGATTTTTGGCGCCGTTGATGAACGCCTTTTCGGAAACCTTGGCGAGGGTGTCGGTGCTGATGCCGTAATCATGCATGTACTTCTGTATTTTCATGGCGAAAAACTGCGTGGTCATCATCATCCCGACCTCGCCGTACCACTCACCAATGCCCAGTTCTTTCGGATCGGCGTTGAAAGCCCCGCGGTCGTGTTTGTCAAAACCCGTCACCATGCCGATATCGTACTCGCCGGATTTGATCGCATTGAAGGCTGAAATCAACGAACTGCCGCCGGTAGCGCAGCCGTTGGCCACATTGATAAACGGTATACCGGTAAGCCCCAGCTCATTCACCAGCGCGTCGGCGCTGCCGGCACTGGCACTGCCGCCAAAGGCGAACTGGATATCGCGCCACTCGATACCCGCATCCTCCAGGGCCAGGCGCGCAGCATAAGCGCCCTGCTGTAGTCCATTGCGGGAAGGGGTACGACCGAAGGGGTGGATACCGATGCCAACTATTGCTACATCCATTGCGTTCTCTCTCACTCACTCTGTTACTTGTCTGGTTGGTTGGGACGTTCCCGACGCGGGGATTCAGTTGACAGGCTTGAAGAAAAAGCTGATCACCTCGTCGCCATTGTCCGCGGTGCGAAAGGGCTCAAAGACAACCTCCATCGGCATACCGATCTGCAACTTCTGTGGATCATTCTCGGTCAGGCGCCCCTCTACTCGCACACCCCCGGGCAGTTCGACATAGCCCACACCATAGGGCTTGAACGTCTGCGCCGTCTCGTTACTTTTATAGGGTGTTTTCGGCATAAACTGCTGCACTGTCCACGTCCACAGCGTACCGCGACCGGGTAACTCCTCTACGGCAACATCCTGTCCGGAGCAGGCCATACAGGAATCGGCTGCGGGAAAGCTGGCAATTCCACACTGCTTGCAGCGACTGGCCAGCAGGGCCGGCTTGGTCGCCGGCCAAGTGAACAGACCCTCGGCGATTGGTACTTGATTGCTCATAACATTATCTCAATTCATTTTCAGCACATAACCGCCTGTGCAGAACTCTACAGCAGCATAGAAGCCGGATTTTCCAGAAAGCCTTTCACGGATTGCAGGAACTGTGCTGCCACAGCACCGTCAATCGCGCGGTGATCTGCAGACAGCGACACACGCATGACGGTTGCCGCGACAATGCTGTCACCGCGCACCACGGGCTTTTTAACGCCAGCCGCCACAGCCAGAATGGCCGCCTGCGGCAGGTTGATAATGGCGTCAAACTGATCCACACCGAACATGCCCAGGTTGGAGATACTGAAGGTTCCGCCCTGGAACTCCTCAACGCTCAGAGAACCCGCCTGTGCCCGGCGCGCCAAATCACTGGACTCCGCTGCTATCTGCGGCAGACTCTTGGCGCCCGCATTACGTATGACCGGCGTAATCAATCCACCCTTCACTGCCACCGCCATCGAAATATCGACCTGGTCGAACTGGCGAATACAGTCACCCGTATATTGCACGTTCACCTCGGGTACTTGCCCCAACGCGCTGGCACAGGCCTTGATCACAAAATCGTTCACAGAAATTTTGTATCCCAGCTTGCCATTCATATAGGCGCGCTGTTGCAGCAGGCTGTCAATGTCGATATCCACACTCACGCGGTAGTGCGGAATAGTTTGCTTGGACTCGGTCAGTCGGGCCGCAATGGTCTTGCGCATGCCGCTCAGTTTTTGCTCGCGGTAATACGCTACGCCACTCGTGGCTACTGCAGCGCGCTCCACGTCCTCTTTGCTGACGCGGCCGCGCTTACCCGTGGCCGGGACGTCATTGAGGTTAATATTCAGAGTGCGCGCCATGCGCCGGGCCACCGGGGTGGAGGCAATGTGTGAGTCATCCGCGGTAGAGCGTGCGGGTGCACGCGAGGACGCAGTCGCGCCGCCGCTGACCGCTGCTGCAGCCATTACCCGAATCCCGCCCGCCTGTTCGACGTCACGCTTGGACACACGCCCATTGCGACCGGTCGCAGGGACGTTGTGCAGGTTGATATTGTGCGCCTTGGCAATACGTCGTGCGACGGCAGATGCATTGACGCTAGCGTCATCGGGCCCCTGAGACAGTGCACTGGAAGCGATCGGCGCCGCGCTGACCACTGCAACGTCCTGCACTGCAGCTGCTGCACGCGCGGGAGGCGCTGGCGCAACCGGCGCCTTGGTATCGGAGGCCTGCGCCAGCGAAGCGCCAGCGGCATCGGGCACAAACCCGGCTACAAACGCATCAATAGCCTGGTCACTGGTAGCGCCCGTGGCGACCACTCCCAACAACATGCCGACCTTCAGTGTCTGTCCCACTTCGCCCACGATCCGCACCAGGGTACCGGCGATCGGACTTTCCGCCGCGTTGGTTATCTTGGACGTTTCAATATCGACCACTTCATCGCCCGCGTCGAGTTTGTCGCCCACCGCCACGCGCCACTGTGAAATCTCGCCCTCTTCCATGGACATCCCCCACTTGGGCACCGTGAGGGCATGCAGTGTACTCATCGCTGGTACCCCATCACGTAACGTACCGCCGCTTCAATATCACTCTCCTGTGGCATCCAGGCATCTTCGAGCGCCGGCGCAAAAGGAATCGGCGAATGGGCTGCGGTCACTTTCATAATCGGGGCGCGCAATGCACCAAAGGCTTTCTCGGCGATGATGCTCGAGATATCTGCAGCCAGGCCACAGCGTGGCGTCATCTCGTCCACAATCACCAGGCGTCCGGTTGTTTCGACGCTTTCGATGATGGCCTCTTCGTCCAGAGGTGACGTGGTGCGCGGATCGATGACGTCACAACTGATACCCTCGAGCGCCAGGCGATTCGCCACGGCCAGGGCCTTATTCACCGTATTGGAGATTCCCACGATAGTGACATCGGTACCCTCGCGCAGGAAACGCGCCTCGCCAAACGGAATGGTGTACATCTCATCGGGCACTTCACAACTGGTTTCGTAAAGGAATTTGTCCTCCACAAAAATGACGCAATCGTTGTCGCGAATCGCCGTGATCAACAGGCCCTTCGCATCGTAGGCATTGGTCGGACAGACCACTTTCAAACCCGGCACCATAGTGACCATCTGCGTCAGGTTCTGCGAGTGCTGTGCACCGCCGCGCAGGCCAGCACCGGCCATGGTGCGTACCACCATCGGACACTGCGCCTTGCCACCAAACATATAGCGAAATTTCGCTGCCTGATTGTAGATCTGGTCGAAACACACACCCAGAAAATCCATGAACATCAGTTCGGCTATCGGACGCAGACCGGTCTGTGCAGCACCGGCGGCCGCGCCCATGATGGCGGATTCGGTAATCGGCGTATCGATCACGCGGCGCTCACCAAACTCCGGAAAAAG